>JAFOIV010000077.1 GCA_017420535.1 Eubacterium sp.
CTTATAAGTCACTTCCCCTGATGCTTCTTTGCTATAATCCACGTCCCCTGAGAAATCAATATTATCCTTAACAGAAGTAATATTTCCAAAGCCGTCATAACTATACTCAAAGCTAAGGATTGCTCTGCCTGATGCATTGACAGTAACATCAGTCTTTAACCTTGTTCGCAACACGCTCTACTGTCGGTCTTTTCATTCCTCTACTGCAAGAGTATAATGGCATACCAGTCGGATAATATTTAAGTCTTTCACCTTTTATGAATTTCTTGTTTACCCCACCTACATTCTTTGTAACTATCTTTGTATCGGATACCCCATCTCTTGACTTTTCAAGCTGTTCTCTCTCATACTCCGAAAGTATATCAATGCTTATATCAGCAGAATCATCACTGTTATTATCATCTACATATTCAACATCCGATAGATATGCTCGGAAATATAGAGCAAGCGTATCTGCATCGAAAACCTTATGAGTATCTGTCATGCCATATCTCCATAAATAAGCGATATCCTGATTGCTTATAAAAGGCGCTTTGGAATCAAATATAAGAAGCAAGTGAATATGCCAAGCATTACCATGATTCTCACCTTGAGGTTCAGCAACGGCGATAAACTTAAACTCTGTCTTTGACTCTGACATCTTTTGTTTTCTCAGATAACTGCGGAGCTTACGCAGGAAAGCCTTATTATCTTTGAACACTCTTTTGCAGTCTGTCATCTCTTCTCGATATGTAAGCGTTATCCACTAACAATTATTAGGATTGGTAGCATTGCACCGAATCAAATCCATAAGAGAATTTATGCTTTTGCGTACACTTTTGGGTGACTGAAAACGATTTTCTGAATGTCGACGTTTTTTCACCTCTCCAGTCGATAAATCCACGAACTCATCCTTAGAAATATTTTTAATCGGACACTTCTTGTTTTTACCAGCAGTAAAAATTACCTGTGCAGTGTTACCTGCTAACTTAAGCGATACTTCGGCATTCTGAGCGATATAAAGCTGATTTGAATTAATAGAATGAATTTTGGTCATAAGCAAAACACTCCTAACAAAATAATTTTGCTAAGAGTGCTCTCATATCAGCTTAATGGAACTAAACTGAAGATTCATTATTCAGTTTTACTTAAGTATTCCCAACTGGGGCTAAAAACGCTATTTCTTGCTCGTTACTACCGCAACTCGCTACCCTCACCCTTATAATCTAACTCTGCTTCGCAGAGAGTTATTTCGGGTTCGGGATGGTGGTTGGATTTAGTTGGTTGGATTTGATTGTAAGGGATTGTTGGTGCTAAGGTATTGACATATCATTAAATCATATATCATACTTGTTTTTTTACAAATATCCAATTTCTATCTTTCATCTGGATTGCTTCCCTAAACAACAATAATACATTGTTTATTCCTTCTGTTTTCATTTTTTCAAATATCATATTCTCATAATCATAGTCTTCTTCACTAAAATAACTATCAACTATCTCGCCTTTATTAATTAATACATATCCCCATGCTCCTACTGAATCATATTGTTGAATAGCAACTACCTTTGATTCCGTTTCTTTTGATATTTTAATCAACATTGTGTAATCATTTACTTCTTTAGATTCTATTATCGTTATCCAACCATCTTTTTCAGGAGATATAGCAATTTTCCTTTTATTATCGTTCTTCAAAAAGACATCATAAGAATCATTTAATTCAATGTTGAAATTATATCTCAACTCTTTTAAATCACCGTTTAACCTCCTTTCAACAATCGATTTAATAATATTAGGATTATCAAAATGTATAAAGGCTTGTTCTATATTCATTAGTTATCCCTCCATGGTCCTGGTCCAAATATATACTCTATAGAATAATCTGGAAAATCCAGTTTAAAATTATCACTTTGTACTTTTCTTATTGCTTTAGGGGTCAATTTAAAATCCATAATACTTTTGGTCGGCTCATAAACAACATCTGGAATAGAATGATTGCCTCTAACTTGAAAATGTAATCCTTCCTCACTTAAATCTATCCCATTTCTTTCAGCCCACTTTCTTGTCCATCTTGTGGCTTGGACTTCAGCATCTTTACCTAATTGCATTCTATTTAACCCACTTTGTCTTGGATTATTAACAGCATAATCATAACTTTGTTGAGCTACCTTTTTGATTCTATCTATGTCAGAGCTACTTCCACCCTTGACAGAGAGTCTTTTACTTATGGTTATACAAGTATCCACCTCTTGCCTGTCATAACCACAGCTTGCTGATACCCCTATTGAAAAATTGAGTACCAGAAGCAGACTGACAACCATCATCAGCAGACACTTCAATATTCTTTTATTCTTGATGACAGCCACCTCCAGTCTCTGTAATACTTTCAGCCACTGCCATTCTATCACAGCAAATTAGATACCGCTATACTTCTACGACATATACTTCAAAAAGTTTAACTAATCTCCAATTCCTAAGATGCTTCTTTCGTTACATCACAGGAATCTGACACCTTATCTTCTTTACCTTCAAGAACTTCTGGCATTAAATAAGCTGTCTTATTCTTAAGCAAGGAATATATGACCTTGACCAGTTTTCTTGATATACATATCAGAGCCTGCTTCGGATTCTTACCTTCCAACAGCTTCTGCTCATAATAGTTTCTAAAATATGGATTCCTCGGCTTACCACTCGGAGATATTTGTATCTGCTGTACCGCCAGATAATAAATGGTGGCTTGTAGTCTGCGGTTTCCTTGCTTTGTTGCATAATCCTTATTCTTACCAGCAGAACCATACGGCATCGGTGCAATGCCAGCATACTGAGCTAACTTCTCCGAACTCTTGAACCGCCTCACATCACCTATCTCAGCTATTAGTTTCATGGACATGATTATCTTCATACCTGGCATAGTTGCAAGAGTAAGTCCAAGCTCCTTATATAATCTTTCCAATTCCGAATCAATCTCCGCAAGCATCATATCTGAATGCTGAATATCAGATATGATACCCCTTGTAACTATGTCTCTGGAATCCTGATACTCGCACAGCTTTGATGTATCTCCCGATACTATATCATAGATATTCTGACATACCTTTGTAGAACACTTGTTATGACTGATAGGTAACAGCTCTTCTCTGATATCACCAGCCGATACTCCAATCAAATACTTCCGAGATGGATATGTTTCGAAAAAATGAAGTGCTGTCGGTCTGGATATATCTTGAAAGAACTCTTTATAATAAGGATATGCCCTATGCAGTTGTTCATGTAACTGATTTACCAATCTCACACGCTGATTCATTATCGTATCTCTGCGATGTACCAACTGCTGAATCGACCAATATTCATCCAAAGGACAGGCATCTGGCAGTTTTACGAATTCATGTATACCTGCCATAGCGATTGCTCTCGCATCGTCCTCATCTGACTTGCGATACATGGCTCTATGCTTCGCTTGTCGATTAGATAATGCAGGATTGACATCTTTAACAATATAGCCTTTATCTATCAGCCATACAGCCAATGCTCTACCATATCCATAGGCATTTTCAAGACAATAGAAAGCCTCTGTATCTACACCTTGTGACAGCTTTATCTTCTGAATACACTTCTTTACTTTGCGTTCCAACTTTGAAAAATCTGTTGGAACATTCTCAAATGTAATAGTACCCAACTCTTTACCACAGCTATCTAATACCATAGCTGTATGAGTCAGCTTGTGCAGGTCAATACCTACATAAATAAAATCTTGTAATCTCATAATAAAAGAAACCTCCTTAACGAAAAACTGAAAGCCTCAACTGTTAAGTCGTGAACAGGATTTATGCATAGCAACCTAATCCGACAAGGGTGGAAAATTCATATATTTCTTGTCGGTCTCAAAGTGTCTGATACAGAACAGCACCGCCGACTTTACAGGAGCAAACAATCCCATACATGAATATGGGCAATCCTTGAAGGCTTACGAACTGCTCCAAAGATTGTGTGTGATGTTAACTCTGCCGAAACCACTATGCAAGTCATTTCTGCATAAAATCACACATAAAAATAATTATTTTTCATAAGACGATTATACCAAACGCACTTTTTCACACATGCCCCACAGAAGCCTTATTTCATACACTTTGTGAGCGATTCAGAAGCCCAGATTTGACGATTACAGACAGGAATGGAGTAATTCGACAGGTTAATAGAAAACAGAGCAGATAAGAGAGCTTGTCAAGAACTTTTTTCAAAAAATTTGCAGGATGCCGACCACATCACAAAACAGCATACCCCAGAGCAAAGCAAAAGCTGTAGTTACCTGTTATACAACAAGTAGTCTACAGCCTTTTCACTTTATCTTATAATTTCGGTTCAATATTATACAATCAATAATCATACACTTATAAAAACTACAATGTACCTTCTGCTTCTATCGCTTTTATTTACCCCAGACACACGCTCTTCAAAATAACTTCTTCCATCTCCTTAGTTCCGATACCGATATATTTCTGCGTAGTGTCCAGACTGGAATGCTGCAGAAGGTTTCTTACAAGCTCTATATTATAATCGCTATTGATATAAGCGTTGGTCGCAAATGCCTTACAAAAAGAATGTGTACCGATACCATCAAGTCCCAGATACTCACAGGTTATCTTTAATAGCTTTGATACCACTCGCTCCGATATAGGAAACAGCTTCTGCGTTGGCAGAATATTATGAGCATTAGCATATTCTTGGATAAATAGATATACATCTATCGGTATGGTATATCCTCTATGCTTACCAGTCTTCTGCTCTGTGATATCAAAGCAGTACCGCTTGCCATCTTTCACAAGATTACACATACGAAGTTCCAGAACATCGCCTATACGAATTCCGAGATTGTACTCTATCGTAAGAACTGTGGCTATCCTCTCATTAGGCTGTCTCACAACCCCATCATTATCTGTAAAGCCTGTCCTTATCGTACTGACAATCAACTTGAATGTATCTTCATCAATACACCTTGAACGCTTATTCATAAACCTCACCAATCCTTTCAATCTCACATATAAATCTCAATAGATATATCTGTCGGAATCATGACCGGAACTGGAGCATACAGAAATGTAAGTCTTGCAACAGTTCCTATAACAGAAGTTTCAAGTTCCTATATTTCATAATAAGAATCAGAAAAGCCAGTATATAAAGGATAGTTCCTATAATAACCATTATAGGCTCTCTGGTATCAGAAAACTTTGAAATGCCTATCATAACTAACCCGACAGAGAGATTAAAACAAAATCAGTGATACTGAATACACCTTAAGTATTGAAAGAATTCCTTAAAACAGCAGGAAGATATGAAAAGAGATTTTGACTACAGATAAATTTTTTATAATCATACTTCGCCCATTTATTATTTTCGGAACAACACAAAATAAAAGGATTTTTCCAATAAAATGCCTTGATTATAAAATCATGATGTGTAATTCAGCAAAAAACAAATCATATAATGCATCATATGATACCCCTATGAATCAGAAACAAATCAAATAATGCAATAAGTTCTACAGCCAGAGTTCCTATATCAGAATCCAAATCTCCAAAGCTTCATCAAAACTTAAAACAGATTAAGTCAGAAAATATCAATATCAGCTTAAAACAAAAGAAAGCTAATATTACAACAATTAAAGTAATACTCATAACAGTATCAGCTTATATGACTTCAAAGGAAGTAGAAATGAAAACAGCTTCAGTTATTATGAAAACAGCTACTGAAAGCATGCAATCAAAACAATTACAATCTTAGCTACACCAGCAATTACAACTACTCTCACCCTCAGACGTCTTCCATTTTTAAAAAATTTCTCACCGCTACAACTGACCGAAAATACTATTGATGTAAACGGCGGATATTATATAGCAGAAAGAATATCGGTTGTGATAACTTAGGAAAATCTTCACTTTAGATTCAAATTATCAGTATTCCAATACTGTTCTAAGTTATAACTTTTTTAGCTACGAATATTTTCAAAATCTCAGGTACATCCGCATCCATTGGTCTGATATTTGATTCATCTGGCACAGTTCCACTTAGTCCACGCTTACAGACTTCCTTGATTTTCCACAATGGGTCTATTGGCTTAACAGGCTTATCTTGCACTTTTGCTTTATCAGTCTTTCTCCAATATCTGCCAGAACCAGTACCCCTTCTTTGATAATACCGCTTATCAACAATATTGCCCTTTTCTTTATCGCCGATTATAAAGGACTGTCTGAAAGACAAATAATAATTCTTAAGCTTATCCTTGATATCCTTATTCGAAAGATACTCTACTGTAGGTCTTTTCATTTCTCGACTACAAGAGTATAAAGGCATACCTGTTGGATAATATTTGAGTCTTTCTCCTTTGATAAATTTTTTATTTACTCCACCTACATTCTTTGTAACTATATCTGCGTTAGATATCCCTTCTTTTGATTTTTCAAGCTGTTCTCTCTCATACTCCGACAGAATATCAAAGCTTATATCCGCAGAATCATCACTGTTATCATCATCTATATATTCAACATCCGACAGATACGCTCTGAAATACAGAGCAAGTGTATCTGCATCATATACTTTATGCGTATCTGTCATACCATAGCCCCACAAATTAGAAATATTTTGATTACTGATAAAGGGAGCTTTTGAACTAAATATCAGTAGCAGATGTATATGCCAAGCATTACCATGATTCTCTCCTTGTGGTTCAGCAACTGCAATAAACTTAAACTCTGTCTTTGACTCTAACAACTTTTGTTTCCTCAGATAACTGCTGAGCTTTCGTAAAAAAGCTTTATTGTCTTTGAATACTCTCTTGCAGTCTGTCATCTCTTCTTGATATGTAAGCGTTATCCACTTACAGTTGTTAGGATTGGTGGCATTACAACAAATCAAATCCATAAGAGAATTTATGCTTTTGCGTACACTTTTAGGTGACTGAAAACGATTCTCTGAATGTCGACGTTTCTTAACCTCGCCAGTCGATAAATCCACAAACTCATCCTTTGATAGATTTTTAATTGGACACTTTCTGTTTTTACCAGCAGTAAAAGTTACCTGTGCAGTGTTACCTGCTAACTTAAGCGATACTTCGGCATTCTGAGGTAAATAAAGCTGATTTGAATTAATAGAATAAATTTTGGTCATAAGCAAAACACTCCTAACAAAATAATTATGCTAAGAGTGCTCTCATATCAGCTTAATGGAACTAAACTGAAGATTCATTATTCAGTTTTACTTAAGTATTCCCAACTGGGGCTAAAAACGCTATTTCTTGCTCGTTACTACCGCAACTCGCTACCCTCACCCTCATAAAATGACTCTGCTTCGCAGAGAGTTATTTCGGGTTCGGGATGGTGGTTGGATTTACATGGTTGGCTTTGAGGTGAAAAGTGGTAGTGCTAAAGTATTGACAATCATAAATCGTCATATGCGTCACCAATATAATTAAAATTTTCTTCTAACCAATAGGGAATATCATCTCCTTGGGCATAAATAAAATTCCATAATAGCTCTGTAAAGCTTCGTGCTATAACAGAACACTCTCCAACAACACCATGTCTATCCCAAAAACTATCATAACATCTGCCTATTCTTTTTTCTCCCAAATCAATACTTATATAATTATTTTCATTATCTTTACCGATAATATACCATTCAGAAGAAATATCCTCTTCACATAGTTCTCCTACAATAATTGGGTTAGCTAAAACCATTTCTTTAGGGCTGACAATTTCAAATTGAAATCTAGTATTATTAAATTTAACCCCACCACATTTTTCATAAAACAATTTCAAATCATCTGGTAATTTCTCTCCTGTCCTAAGCAGTGGTTGACCACATGACCTATTAATAAGACAATCTGAATTGTTTTTAATGTTTTCAAGTAATCTTATAATATCATAATTCATTTTTACTCCTCCAATCCATATATATATTTATTAAATTCACTATAATAATTTCTTCTTGCAGACAAAGGTACATTTGCAGCATCAAACATCCTTTCGGATAATGACTGTATTTCTTGGGGAGATACTGTTTTCCAATCCACTTTACCACCAACTCTTTTCCCAGTTTTCTCAAAAAGCCAATCTCTATATACAGATTTTGTAGCATCGTGTTGTGATTTTGTTAAAGCTATAGTTGTTGATTTACTTGCTCTTGATTTATATCCATCAATATTATGAGTTGCCCAAACATCTAATACGCCATGATGGTTTTCTAATCCTGGAGTCTTATCTCCGTACTCAACTATGTCAAATGCTTTTGTACCACTTCCACCCTTACCTTCAGGAGCACTTGCGCTTTGGTTGGTTGTGTTATCTGTATCCTGTTGCTTTGTGTCTTCAGTAGTGTTTGGAGTGCCTGTTCCACAGCCATCATTATGTACCAGTATTCCGCTCTCTGATACAAAATACGTATGCCAGTCTTCTACTTCGAAGTTATAGATCTTTACTGGTTCGTCCAGTTTCTCGATTTCTACTGATGTTACTTCATAGATATCTCCGCTTACTGATCTTACCTTATCTCCTATACGAAGCTCTGAAGCATATCTAAAGCCATAACCTACCACATAAAATGGATGTCTTACTGTGGTATC
>JAFOIV010000078.1 GCA_017420535.1 Eubacterium sp.
TACTTAGGGCTCTTTTTATATAAACCGGTAAATACCGGATTTATATACATATTCTTCTATAGTTTTTATACTCTAATCCTTTATAGATCAGATATCATCGTTTTTTTATGGAAAAATATATCTAAGAATAAGATATATGAAATTCCCCTCATCACATCTAATACAATTTGAAGTATATTCCAAAAAAGAACTTATGTCAAGATATTATTTGACAATTCATTACATTATTCATAAATTGTTTCGCAGGGGGGGTGCAATTTGTTTTGATATTTAATTCCACCTAAATCATATACACAAAAAAGAGAAGCAAACGCAATGTTTACTTCTCTTTTTTGTGTATAATCAGAGGAAAAATCATCTAGTATAACGTCCGCAAAATAACTGGACTGATGCGCCGAATGCTTGCTCGAGAGTGCGTCTCAAAAAACGTAGGCGTAGCGGGCTACGCTGAGGATTTTTGAGGCGTGCTATCGATGTAAGCAGGCAAGCATTCGGTCCAGTTATTTAAGTGACGTTATACTAACCTCTCTTTGTCTCATGACCTCATATCCTGTTACCGATGCCGAAACAGCTGCATTTAGCGACTCTACTTTTCCCTTCATAGGAATCTTTATAAGCTTATTGGCTGTGGCACTTACCTCATCTGAAAGACCTCTCCCCTCATTTCCAATAAGAAAAGCTGCTGGTTTTGTGAAATCCTCAGCATAAAAATCTTTTCCTGAAAGATGGGTTCCAAAAACAGTTATTCCTGCCTCTTTTATTCGTTCTATATCTATCACAAGCTCTTCACTTATAATGATAGGGACTCTGAGAACGCCGCCCATGGTAGATCTTACAGTCTTAGGGGCGTATGGTGCCGCTGAGTCGGCACTTATAAGAACTCCAGATGCACCAACAGCTTCCGCTGTCCTTATTATTGTTCCAAGATTTCCAGGGTCCTGAATCCTGTCCAGAATAAAAATAAATGGATTTTCTACTTCTGTTAATTCTTCCAGGAAATGTTCCTTAAGGCGTACAACTGCAAGGATTCCCTGTGGTGTCTTGGTATCTGAGATTTTTTCCATTACATTTTTGCTCACTTCAAAGATTGACTCATCATCGATCTTATCAATGATATCTTCTATTTCGCTGTATTTGCAAAGAGCTTCCTCTGTTACAAATAACTCAAGGATGTCTTCTACCGGAACTTCCCTTATCATTCTGATGCCTTCAACAACAAAGGCCATATCACTTCGTCTTAAAGCGGACTCCTTAGAGAGTCTTACTACATATTTGATTTTATCATTTTGAACTGATGTTATAGTCTGCATAAAACTCACCTGCTCCTTATAATCACTCGATCTTCACCATAGATTTTCTCAAGTTCTTCTTTAAGATCACAACCTGCTTCTGCGGTGTACACTAATTTCACTGCCTTCTTTTCAGCTCTAAGCTGGATATAAACATTTGAATACCCTGGATAATCTCTTATTATCCTATTAAGCGATGGCTGTCTTTCTTTAAATGAATCCATGTCATCAAATAAAAGCCAGATTTCTTTTTTCAGTGCTTCATCCTTCTTCTTAAGAGAATCCAGAAGTACTATATCATCACAGATGATCTTTCCTTCTTCCTCTGAAATGGATGCTCGACCACTGACAAGCACCGGCGTATTCTTTACCAGGTAATTGTGCAACCTGTTATAAACCTTAGGGAATACCACCACTTCGATAGTTCCATAAAGATCCTCTATGGTAATAAATGCCATTGTGTCATTGTTTCTTGTGGTCTTTATATTTACTGTATTAATAAGGCCTGCCATGGAATATTTCATATTGTCCACAGCCACTGTACGACCTTCATTTTCCTCATCTGGAATAAAATCGAGAGTTGTGGCATCAGTTACTTTATCCATCAGATCTATATATTTATCCAGCGGATGGCCACTGACATAGATACCAAGTATTTCCTTCTCATGCATAAGTATCTCATCCATAGGTATTTCCGGAAGGTCAGGATAAACAACTTCTGTTTTTTGCTGCATCTCTTCCCCCATGTAATCAAGAAGAGACATCTGACCTGTCATGGATTTTTTCTTTTCTTCAAAGACTCTTTCCACCACTTCAGGATAAACCATGATCATCTGATTTCTATTCTTTCCAAATGAATCAAAGGCTCCAGCATAAATGAAGTTTTCAATGGTTCGTTTATTCGCTTCTTTATTAGTCAGTCTTTCACAGAAATCTTTTAGATCCTTATATTTTCCATTGATGCTTCTTTCCTCTAATATGGCATCTACAACTCCGTCACCAATGGATTTTACTGCTGACATACCATATCTTATGGCATTTCCGTCTACAGAGAATTCACTATAGCCTGTATTTACATCTGGAGGCAGAAGCTTTATTCCCATACGTTTTACTGCTTCTATGTACTGAGAAAGCTTATCTGTATTGCTTCTTACTGATGTAAGAAGAGCGGCCATAAAATCAAGCGGATAGTAACATTTAAGATATGCTGTCTCATAAGCCACTACCGCATAGGCTGCAGCATGGGACTTATTAAATGCATAACTGGCAAAATCTATCATCTTATCAAATATAAGATTTGCCGTTGCTTCATCTAATCCATTTTTTATACAGCCGGGAACACCCATTTCCTCGTTACCGTATACGAAGTACTGTCTTTCCTTTTGCATTACTTCAGCTTTCTTTTTTGACATAGCTCGGCGCACCAGGTCGCTTCGGCCAAGGGAATAGCCCGCCAGCTTCATTACGATCTGCATAACCTGTTCCTGATAAACGATACACCCATAAGTTGGCGCAAGAATTGACTCTAACTGTGGAGCATCATATTTTATCTCATCAGGATTCTTCTGAGCCTTAACATACTGCGGAATAAAGTCCATAGGACCCGGACGATAAAGGGATATACCCGCAATTATATCTTCCATATTTCTTGGAGCAAGTTCCTTCATGAAGTTTCTCATACCAGAACTTTCAAGCTGGAATACTCCTTCAGTCTTTCCTTCAGATATCATTTGATATACCTTTGCATCGTCCTGAGGTATATTTTCAATATCCACTTCTATGCCAAGTCTCTTCTTAACATTATTCACTGTATTCTGAATAACTGTAAGAGTTCTGATGCCTAAGAAGTCCATCTTAAGGAGTCCCAGTTCTTCTATGGTGGTCATATTGTACTGGGTACATACTGCATCACTATTTTTACACAGCGGAACAAATTCAACTATAGGAGAACCACCTATTACTACTCCCGCTGCATGCATGGAAGTATGTCTTGGAAGTCCTTCCAGTTTTTCCGCCATATCAATAAGATATTTAACATCTGGATCTTCATCATAAAACTTCTTAAAATCTGCACTTTTTTCCAGGGCAGTCTTAATATTCATCCCCAGTTCCATAGGAATTGACTTTGCAACTGTATCACAGGTTTTATAAGGGATATCTAAAGCTCTACCTATATCTCTTATGCAGTTTCTTGCTGCCAATGTACCGAAAGTAACAATCTGAACTACCTGTTCTTTTCCGTACTTTTCAGTAACATAGTCAATAACTTCCTGTCTTCTTTCATCCGCAAAATCCACGTCTATATCGGGCATGGTTACACGTTCCGGATTAAGGAATCTTTCAAAGAGAAGATCATATTTAAGAGGATCGATATTGGTGATCTTAAGGGAGTAAGATACTATACTTCCCGCTGCACTACCTCTTCCAGGACCTACTGCAATGCCAACGCTTCTGGCATAATTTATGAAATCCCATACAATAAGGAAATAATCTATGAATCCCATATTCTTTATAATAGAAAATTCATAATCAAGTCTTTCCTTTATCTCCTTTGTTACAGGATTATATCTTTCTTTTATTCCTTTATCGCAGAGCATTCTAAGATAAGACTCTGCATCATAGCCTTCCGGCACCTGATATTTAGGGATCTTATGCTCACCAAATACTATATTTACATTACATCTCTCTGCTATCTTATGCGTATTCTCCAAGGCTTCTAAAGCATATGGAAAAAGGGCCGCCATCTCTTCTTTAGATTTAAGATAATACTGACCGCCTTCATATCTCATTCTGTCCTGATCCTGCACCTTACGGTTTGTCTGGATGCAAAGAAGGATGTCATGAGCTTCCCAATCTTCAGCTGTTATATAGTGAGAGTCATTTGTAACTACCATTGGAATTCCAGTCTCTTTTGAAATTCTCATAACGCCCTGGTTAACCACCTGGTCTTCGGCTAATCCGTGATCCTGCATTTCCAAGAAATAATTATCTTTTCCAAAGGTATCTCTGTACCAAAGAGCAGTCTTTACTGCTTCCTCATAAAGTCCTTTTCTGATATTTACAGCCACTTCCCCCTGTAAACATGCAGAAAGGCAGATAATACCCTCATGATATTTTTCTAAAAGCTCCCTGTCTACCCTTGGTTTATAATAATATCCTTCAGTAAAACCGTAGGATACGATCTTTGAAATATTACTATATCCTATGTTACTTTCTGCCAGGAGAATGAGATGATAATATCTTTCCTCATCCCTACCTATTTCCCTGTCAAATCTGCTATTAGGAGCCACATAAACTTCGCATCCTATGATAGGCTTAATCCCTGCCTTGTTACATTCCTTATAAAAATCTATGGCGCCATACATGACACCATGATCCGTTATGGCAAGGCTGTCATAGCCTAATTCTTTAGCTCTCTGGACTAATTCCTTAATCTTTGCAGATCCATCAAGGAGACTATATTCCGTATGAACATGTAAATGAGTAAATTCCATACATTTCCCCTAAATCTTTTAGTATTTTCTAGGCTTACTAAGTCTCTCAACCTTTTTTGCTGCAGACTTTCTCTTGCTACTTATCTTTTTATATTTCTTATAAGCTTTCATATATCTTCTGCAATAGTTAAAGGTGTAATCTTCACCCTTTTCAGCCAGCATATATAAAAGCATCTCTAATTTCTTTTTAACATATGGATGAAGCATAACCTTGCTCTTTCCATGAAGATAATACTGAAGAGCTGTATCATCACTGTAATTATCCTTATGATAGATCTTGCTTGCCGCAACTCTGTCACAGAACATCTCAACAATATAATTATCAGGCATCTTCATGCCTGTAACTCCACCTTTTTTATTCTTAAGATCATAGTCGATCCAGTATTCAAGATGGTGTTTATTTCTTCCCTTATGATGAAGCCAGGAAGAGGTATAACCTTTATCCTCTCTTTCTGCTTCATTTGGACTTCTTGTTCCCTGATAATACTTTGCTCCAACAGAAAATTCTGTCCAGGAGTATTTTGAAAGATCATGAAGGATCCCCTGCTTATATAATCCACATCTAAAGCAGTTCTTACCCACTTCGATCTTATGTTCATTTATAGTATTAAGATGCTTATACCATCCAGCATTATGTATTTTCTCTATTATTTTATCTTTTGATATGATCATTCCTATCACCTTTTATTAGCTTAATTCATCCAGAGTCTTTCCAAAGGCAGGAAGGAATTCCTCCATAAATACCTTTAATTCAGGAAGCTCAATTTCCATCTTCTTTATAGATTTTTCAGTACTTTCCTTTGCAGTTTTAAATTCCTGATTTCCAGACTTTTCTTCTTCAATACATTTGATAAGGGCCGAAATCTTATCTGCCCCTTTAACAAGCCTTCTCATATAAGCTTCTTCTTTACTGTTATTTCCAATAAAGATCTCTTCAAATTCAGGTCTTATATCATCTGGCAGTTTACCTAAAAGCTTATACTCTGCCACTTTTTCAACCTGCTTATATGCATCCTTTATCTCCTCACTGTAATACTTAACCGGTGTTGGCATATCCCCGGTTATTATCTCAGAGGAATCATGATAAAGACCGATAAGTGCCGCTTTTGAAGCATCAAGATTCTTTCCAAATCTTTTATTTCCTATAACACAAAGACAGTGGGCTATCATGGCCACATCAAGGGAATGTTCACTTAAATTTTCTTCCCTGGAATTTCTCATAAGTGCCCATCTGTTTATATATTTCATTCTGGAAATCGTAGCAAAAAAATTATATTCCATATATTTTTCTTCCCCTTGCCAAGTTTTTATTTATATTTTATAATATGCCATGTGTCATAAATGGCACCCTTAAATTTCGCATAAAATGTGAATTCAATTACCAGATGCTTCTGTGGCTCAGTTGGTAGAGCAACTGATTCGTAATCAGTAGGTCGTCGGTTCAAGTCCGATCAGGAGCTTAAAAAAAGGGAGAGCAAAATGCTCTCCCTTATTTTACAACAAACTGTCGATATATTGTAGATTTTTTTATTCTTTATCTTCTGAAATGCCATCCATCTTTTTAAGATCTGATAAAGCATCTTCATCATTTTCAAGGCTATCTAAATCCACTAATTCATCGTCTGCTTCTTCTGCATCAGTTTTATCTTCAGCCTCACCTTTAGCGAAAGTCTCCCATGGCATTACCATTTTTTCTTCCTTCTCAGGTTCATCCTCTTTTACTGAAACATTATTTTCTTTATCGAACACAACCTGTTTTACTTCTGTGCTCTGAAGTTCTGTCTTTTCTAATCTTTCTCTTGCTTCTCTTTCTTTTATATGCTCTTCTGTAGCTTTATCAGAAAGATCAAGAGTAGGATAATTATTAGACTTATAAACTTTAAATTTTTCCTTATCCTTTACCTTTTCCTTAGTCTTTGACTTTTCCAAGATAGGATTACCCTTTAATTCAGGAGCAGAAAGGCCATTATCTTTAACTGCTTTATTGTAAATATCCATGAATTCCTGACCTGATATAGTCTCATGTTCAATAAGATATTCAGCTATAGCATCAAGAATAGGCTCATTCTTCTTAAGAAGTTTAAATGCCTTATTATAAGCATGCTTTATTATATTTCTAACTTCTGTATCGATTTTTGTAGCAGTCTCATCAGAACAGTTCATAACTGCACGTCTGTCAAGATATTCGCCGGTGATACCTTCAAGCTGTACCATACCAAACTTCTCTGACATACCATACATAGTAACCATTGCTCTGGCCTCTTTTGTAGCCTGTTCAATATCATTTGCAGCTCCTGATGTAACTGATGGGAACTTAAGTGCTTCGGCAGCTCTGCCACCACAAGCAATAACAATATGAGCTTCCATCTCATCCTGAGATTCAAGATATTTCTCTTCTTCAGGCACCTGCCATACATAACCCAAGGCTCCCATAGTACGTGGTACTATAGTAATCTTTTGAACTGGCATAGTAGCTTTCTGGATGGCAGTAAGAAGAGCATGTCCCGCTTCATGGTAAGCTACGATACGCTTTTCCTTTTCGCTTAAAACTCTGTCCTTCTTTTCCTTACCTGCAAATACTACTTCAACCGATTCAATAAGGTCTTTCTGACTAACAAATTTTCTATTATGTCTTACTGCTGAAAGAGCAGCTTCATTTATGATGTTAGCAAGATCAGCACCAACTGCGCCGCTTGTGGCAAGGGCCAGCTCATGTAAGTCAACTGTCTCATCCAGCTTAACATTCTTTGAATGAACACGAAGAATATCTTCACGTCCTGAAATATCAGGTCTTTCAACAACTATTCTTCTATCAAAACGTCCCGGACGAAGCAGCGCCTTATCCAGTACTTCAGGTCTGTTTGTTGCCGCCAGGATAATGATACCCTTTGAGGAATCAAAACCATCCATCTCTGCAAGCAGCTGGTTTAATGTCTGTTCTCTTTCTGAGTCCCCACCCATCTGTCTTGTATCACGGCTTCTACCGATAGCATCAATCTCATCAATGAAAATGATACATGGCGCCTTCTGTGTCGCCTGCTTAAATAAATCTCTTACTCTTGAAGCTCCAAGTCCAACATACATTTCAACGAATTCAGAACCTGAAATTGAAAAGAATGGAACCTTTGCCTCACCGGCAACTGCCTTGGCAAGAAGAGTCTTACCTGTTCCAGGAGGACCTACAAGGAGAGCCCCCTTTGGAAGCTTGGCACCAATTTCAACATATCTATCTGGATGATTTAAGAAATCAACCATTTCTTTGAGAGACTCTTTAGATTCTTCCTGTCCTGCCACATCCTTAAATGTAACACCAGTGTTTTTCTCTACATCATAAAGTTTGGCATTTGACTTACCAATATTCATAATGCCGCCGCCCTTTGATGCTTTACGCATGATAAGCATCATAAAGATGTAGAACACACCTATCATAAGGACATAAGAAAGTATCGTTGTGATAAGGGCATTTCCTCCCTCATCCACCTGACAAAATGTTACCCCCGCAGCTTGAAGTTTATCTACAAGACTGTAATCATCAGTTCTTATAACATAAAGCGTTACATCCTGCGTATCATTGCCTTCTTTAACTGGCTGGAAGTATATCTTTTGACTATAAATTTTTACACTTTCAACTTTTCCAGCTTCAACCATGGCAAGGAATCTGTCATAAGAAACTTCCAGTTCCCCTGAAGTACGGTATCTATTAAATTGCTGAACAAAGATAAGTGTAAGAATAATGGAAATTATAAGCAGCACTATAGGCTTGCCATTTCCATTCCCGGGCTTTTTATCTCCCGGTCTATTATCATTTGGATTATTGTTATTATTATCAGCCATTTACATTTCCTTTTAATTTACTGATAAATTGGATATTTATCAGTGATATTTTTAACAAGAGCCATAGCCTTTTCACTATCCTTATCAATGATAGCTGCCTTAAATGCATCAGCTATAACTGCCATATCTTCCTTAACTGCACCTCTTGTTGTTACTGCAGGAGTACCAACTCTGATACCACTTGTAACAAATGGTGACTTAGGATCATTTGGAACAGTATTCTTATTAACTGTGATATGTACTTCATCAAGAAGCTTTTCAACTTCCTTACCTGTAAGATCCATTCTCTTAAGATCAACTAACATAAGGTGATTATCTGTACCGCCTGATACGATATCAAATCCTCTGCTCTGAAGTTCTTTGCAAAGAGTTGCAGCATTTTCAACTACTCTTCCCATATATTCTTTGAATTCTGGTGCAAGAGCTTCTTTGAAGCATACTGCCTTACCAGCTATAACATGCATAAGTGGTCCACCCTGGATTCCTGGGAAAACTGCCTTATTGAAGTTAAACTGCTTATTGATCTCTTCTGAACAAAGGATAAGTCCTCCTCTTGGTCCACGAAGTGTCTTATGTGTTGTAGTTGTTGTTACATGGGCATATGGGATTGGGCTCATATGCTCACCAGCTGCAACAAGACCTGCAATGTGAGCCATATCTACCATAAGATAAGCGCCAACTTCATCAGCGATCTCACGGAATTTCTTAAAATCGATCTTTCTTGCATAAGCAGAAGCACCAGCAATGATAAGCTTTGGCTTACATTCAATTGCTTTCTTTCTTACATCGTCATAGTCAATAAATCCGTTCTCATCTACGCCGTAAGGAACACAATTGAAATACTTACCTGAAATATTAACTGGTGAACCGTGTGTAAGATGTCCGCCATTATCAAGGTTCATACCCATAAATGTATCCCCTGGCTCCATCATAGCAAAGAATACGGAAAGGTTTGCCTGAGCGCCTGAGTGAGGCTGAACATTTGCATACTCTGCTCCAAAAAGTTTCTTTGCTCTTTCTCTTGCAAGATCTTCAACAACGTCTACATACTGGCATCCACCATAATATCTCTTTCCAGGATATCCTTCTGCATATTTGTTTGTAAGCCAGCTGCCCATTGCTGCCATAACTGCTTTAGAAGCAATATTTTCTGAAGCGATAAGCTCTAAGTTCTGGTTCTGACGATTTAATTCATCTGTCATAGCAACAGCCACTTCTGGGTCTATCTTTTCAATTTCTGCAAAATCAAACATGTTTCTTCTCCTTTACTACCTTTAAATTTTTTTCTATACCTAATATAACACCGGAAATATTCCGCTGCCCTATTATATCATAACAGGATGCCTTTTACAGCATCCTGTTGACTAAACTTTTATTTTTAATTAAATCAGCATAAAATAACGCTTAGCAGGCCTTTTATACTTATATCTTTAAATTATTTCTCAGCTTTTTTTAATACCTCAGCTTCTTCTGCATCAGCAAGTTCTATCTCGGCACCATTTTCTGTATTTTCAAAATCAAAATCCTTACCTGGAAGGATAGCATTAAGAAGAATACCAGCAAGTGAACCAACTGCAAGACCAGAAAGTGAAATTGTTACTTTTTTGATTGAGAATACGATAGCAGCAGCTTCTGTATATGTTATACCAATTGAAAGTACAAGAATGATAGCAGCAATGATAACATTTCTTGTCTTATTAAAATCAACCTTATTCTCAACGATATTTCTAACACCGACTGCTGAGATCATACCGTAAAGTACAAGTGAGATACCACCGATAACTGGTGTTGGGATTGCTGAAATACATGCAGCAATCTTTGGTGAGAATGAGAAAAGAATAGCAAATACTGCTGCAATTCTTATTACAATTGGATCATAAACCTTTGAGATTGTAAGAACACCTGTGTTCTCTCCATAAGTTGTATTAGCAGGTGCACCGAAAAGTGATGCAAGAGTTGTTGCAAGTCCATCACCTGTAAGTGTTCTATGAAGTCCCGGATCCTTAATAAAGTTCTTACCAACTGTTGATGAGATTGCTGAAATATCACCGATATGTTCAACTACTGTAGCAAGTGCAATTGGCACGATTGTTACGATTGAAGCGATGATAAGCTTTGAATTTGGATTCTCTATAACATAAAGGATTGTCTCATTTTTATGGAATGGAAGGCCAACCCATGGCGCATTCTTAATATTATCAAGAGCTGCTTTTGAGAAAAGGAGGAGATTATCATGACCTCCGATAACAATATTTGCTCCAGATGAATCTGCTGATCCAAATAAAATCATAAGAATAACAGCGATAACTGTTGTTCCGATAACACCGATGATAATAGGAAGGATCTTTATCATTCCCTTACCCCAGATATTACAGATGATAATGATAAGAATTGCTATTACAGCAATAAGCCAGTTTGTAGCGCAGTTGTTAACTGCTGAAACTGAAAGTGTAAGACCGATAGCAACAATGATCGGACCTGTAACGATTGGTGGGAAAAATTTCATTACCTTATTAATACCAAAAGCTTTGATAAGCGCTGCAAGAATAAGATAAACTATACCTGCACAGGCAACACCGAGACATGCATATGGAAGAAGTTCCTTCTCTCCATTTGGTGCAATAGCGCCATAACCCGCAAGGAATGCGAAGGATGATCCAAGAAATGCTGGGACCTTGCGTTTTGAAATAAGATGGAAGAGTAATGTACCAAGACCTGCAAAGAGAAGTGTTGCTGAAACGCTAAGCCCTGTAAGTGCAGGAACAAGTACTGTTGCTCCGAACATAGCGAACATATGCTGGAAGCCAAGAACAAGCATTTTTGCAAGTCCTAATTCTCTAGCATTATAGATTGGTTCGCCATTCTTTAATCTTTGTTTTGCTGAATCTGATTTTGACATGGTTATCCCCTTTGATTATTATTTGTGAGCATATGGGCACACTTTTTCATCGTTATATATCATCCATTAAAGGGGGTTTTTTGTCAAGAATTTTAATTGTATTTTTTATAATATTTTCAACCATTTATCTCATCTTTTATTGACTCATATGTAATATCCTATTAAAATATCTTTAATATGGGTTTTAATGGACTTTTTTAACTCAGTACTTAAATTAAAAACACATGATATATTCGTAGAAAGAAGGAAATAATAGTGCAGTACAAAGATTTTAAGAATGTTGAAATTATGGAGCATCCTCTTATCAAACATAAGATCACAATGCTTCGTGATGAAAAGACTGGAACAACAGAATTCAGAAATCTCGTTGAAGAAATCGCTATGCTCGAAGGATATGAGGCTTTAAAGGATCTTCCTCTTAAGGATATCGAAGTTAAGACTCCTATCGAGACATGCATGACACCAGTTATTGATGGTAAGAAATTAGCTATCGTTCCAATCCTCCGTGCAGGACTTGGTATGGTAAACGGAGTTCACGCTCTCGTTCCTTCAGCTAAGGTTGGTCATATCGGTCTTTACCGTGACCCTGAAACACATGAGCCTCATGAGTATTATTGCAAGCTTCCTGATCCAATCGAGCAGAGACTTATCGTTGTTCTCGATCCAATGCTTGCTACTGGCGGTTCAGCTATCGAAGCTGTTAATTTCATTAAACAGCACGGCGGAAAGCACATCAAATTCATGTGCATAATCGCAGCTCCAGAAGGACTTGAGAAACTCGCTAAAGCTCATCCTGATATTGAGATCTATGTTGGTAACCTTGACAGATGTCTTAATGAAAATGCTTATATCTGCCCAGGTCTTGGAGATGCCGGAGACAGAATCTTCGGAACAAAATAATCAAAGCCGATTTTCAAATCATATAAAACAAGCTAAAAAATCCCGCATCACTTATTGTGACACGGGATTTTTCTTATACTATCTGTGAGAGTACCTCACCTATCTTTTTTCTTATTATGATATCTGCCATACCATCTCTAGAGGTAGATGACATATTGATAAGAGCCAGATGTTTTCCTCGGAAATAATCAATAAAACCTGCTGCAGGATATACCACCAGCGAAGTTCCACCAATGATAAGAAGATCCGCTCTTCTTATATGATCCACTGCTCTTCTTATCTTTTGATCATCTAATCCTTCTTCATAAAGGACCACATCAGGTCTCATGATACCGCCACATTCACTGCATCTCGGGATTCCAGCCTCATACTTTATCCTCTTAACATATGAGAGACCATCATCCGCCGGCTTCTTATGGCATGTCATGCAATAATTTCTAAGAACACTTCCATGGATATCGATAACTTCTTTACTTCCTGCCGCTTCATGTAATCCATCAATATTCTGAGTTATCACAGCTTTAAGTTTTCCTTCTGCTTCAAGCTTTGCCAAAGCCTTATGAGCCGCATTAGGAAGAGCATCAGGAAGCAGCATCTTATCTTTATAGAATTCATAAAAATCCTCAGTCTTATTCATAAGAAAGCTATGACTTACTATTGTCTCTGGAGGATATTTATATTTCTTATTATATAAACCATCCTGAGATCTAAAATCCGGTATGCCGCTTTCAGTTGACACACCAGCACCGCCAAAAAACACGATATATTCTGATTCATTTATAGCATCTTGAAGTTTCTTTACATCTTCATCCATACTTATTCCTCGGTACTACTTTCTGTTGTACTTTCCTCAGTGTTCTTTTCCTTTATGGTTACAGTTACTTTTGCATCATTTTTGATCGTATACTTGTCTGATTCCTTATAGACAACGCTCATCTGATATTCGCCTTCAGTAAGATCTTTCACTGATAATTCCGGTGAAAGCTGTGACAAGCCTATATCCTTAATATCTGTATTCAGTCCGGATAGTGTAACTGAATAATTCTGCGGAAGTTTAAGTGAATATTCATACTTAGTTTCATCTTTATCACTTATCTTTATTGCCCCGGAATCAACTGCTATCTTCTTATCCTGAATCTTTTCAATAGAAAGATTAATTGCAATCTGGTAATTATCATCCGCCAGATATATTCCTTCCGGAAGATAATTAGTAATATCAACATTTGCTTCTTTATCACTATCAAGAGATGAAAGATCGATATCGGAAATGTAAATCGCCGCGGTTCTCTTTAAATCCTCATCCTCTCCAGCTATAAGAATCGAAGTAGGATTATAGTTAATTCCTGTACTTACATATCCTTCAGCAGGATCACCCACAGTGTTTATCTTAACCGGAACCTCTTTCGTTGCATAAATCTTTGTTTTAACAGTTACAGTCTTTGTATCAAAGGAAATATTCTTATCAGAAAGATCTTCTCCATAAGCATCGAAACATTTGATCTCCGCTAATTCATCAAATGCCCCCATCTTTCCATCGATATTAACAACCGCCCTTACTTCATTTATTCTTTCAAGAACAGATTCAGGTCCTTCAATGGTTATAAGATTAGGAGTTGTAGTAGATTTTCCAAGGAAATATCCTTCTTCTACATCCCCTGTATATACAACCTTTATAGGAAATTGCTGTGATTTCTTATCCTCAATTGAAAGTTTAAGGATATCATCAACAATACTTATTTCAACCCTTGAAGCAATGCCTTCATTTTTTGCCTCAACTGTTATAGTTACGGTATTGGTGATAGAAAGTTTTGAAAGATCAGCTTTTGCAACAAAGTCTTCTATAGTAAGACTGTCCACCACCGATCTTGGACCTTTAACTACAATATCAACTGTCTTTCCACTGCTGACATCATAAACTTTACCAAGACTTTCTATTGCATTTCCATTTTCAGTCATAACAGTTATACCGGAAATGGTCTTTGTAACTGTGTAATCTGAAATATTCATTACCACAAGCCATGTGATTATTGCTATCAGTACTGCTAAGAGCTTCAGTCCCAAATTATTAAAGATGTTGGATCTAGTTAGCTTTTGCTTCATGTCTCTTTCCTCCCATCTTTAATTTTTTATGCTTTGTTGTATAATGCTTATCCTGAAGTTTAACCAACTGTCTTCTAAGAGAATCCTCATCAAGGTTCTGATAAAGAACTCCCTTATGAGCAATGGATATTCCTCCTGTCTCTTCTGAAACTATAAGAGTCATGGAATCTGTAACTTCACTGATACCAAGTCCAGCTCTGTGTCTTGTTCCCAGGTCCTTATTAAGATCAAATCTTTCAGTAAGAGGCAGATAGCAGGTAGCTGCTACAACTCTGTTATTCTTAATGATCACAGCACCATCATGAAGTGGTGTGTTCTTTTCAAAAATATTGATCAGAAGCTGTTCTGTTACTATAGCGTCAATCTTTATTCCTGTATTTTCATACTCACCAAGAGGAGTATCATGTTCTACTACAACAAGTGCACCTGTACGTGCCTTAGATAATTCAGTCGCTGTCTTTACCAGCTCATAGATAGTCTTATCACTAAGCTTTCTGTCAGGACTTTCCCTCTTTATATCAAATGATAACAGCTTCGATATAAACTGTTTTCTTCCTAATTCATCCAGTGCCCTTCTTAATTCCGGCTGGAAAAGTATTATAAATGCTATAACCAGTACATTTACAATATTTTTAGCTATCCATAAAACTGTATTAAGTTTAAAGACTGCCGCTACAACAATAAACAGCACAAGAAGCATGATACCCTTGAAAAGAGTCCATGCTCTGCTGGTTTTAAACCATACAATGATATGGTATACAAAATATGCAATTACCAACACATCAAGCACATCAGACACGGTTACATGTGGAATGTAGAACCAGTCGAAATATTGCTTCAAAAGTGTAATCAGATGTTGCAAACGACCACCCCTAAACTGTTAATTTACCAGCAGAAAAGCTTTTACTCTTCTGCATCCTCTTCTTCTTTTCTCTTTATCTCTAGCTTCTCTGATTTTAAAGCTTCCCTTGTTTTTACCTTTGGAACAGCTTTTACATAATAATAATAATCATCATCTTCATACTGAACATGTTCTGTTCTTGAATAATCAATGATATCTTTGCAGAACTGGATCAATAAAGCGATCAAAGCACCAAGGATACTTCCAACAAGTACCTTAACTATTGGCGCATCAACCTTTATAACTAATCCACCAAATAAAGCTGTAAATATAGAAAGTACAACTCCGGCACCAATAGCCACATACCAGCTATAATTAAATGAAAGCTTATAGATAAGACCAGCTGCAAGGATTACAACTACAAATATCGCAATGCTAAGAAGCATTTCCTTATTCTTAAGGAAATCATTTACAAATCCTGAAAGTACGTCTATTTTTTCTCCTGTAGTATTATGAGCGATAAGATCATGCATCTTGGCAACATAACGTGAGAAATAATATGTTACCATACCGAAAGCTCCTGGGATGGCTCCTGCCATACCTGCTGTTACAATAAGCACAATAGGTGCTATATATGGCACTTTTAACACACAGCAGAAAATAGTAAGGAACATTGCATAAGAATACTCAGGGAAAAATCTGATATAAATGCAATACATTACTACAAATACCACAAGATATGCTGCTCCTAGTTCCACAGAACAAGAAACACAGCTAAGTGCTATTACGATTCCTGTTACGAAAACAAGAAATCCGTCTGGAAGAAGTGCTGAAATTACTGCTAAAAGAAATACAACACTAAACTTAGTTACAAGATCTGAATATCCAAATAATGCATTTATGCTGAGAAAAATCACCAAGCAACATACAAATCTTATGATGGGATTTACTATTTCATCATATTTGCGAAGAAATTCTCTGATCGTATTTTTTACTTCTATTACCGTATCCATAGTTATTTGTCGTTCCTTCCTGTATCACTGAATGCTGAATCAAGTCCTTCAATATCCCCACCAATGGCACTTGACTTTATCACACCTGTTTTTTTCTTTCTTTTCTTTGCTCCAAGTTTGATCAAAGCTTTAAGATTTCTGTTATAAATGATCAGTCCTCTTCTCGCTTTCTGATACCTTGCCAGATAAACAAAGAAACCCATAACATAAAGCACCAGAGCACTCAAAAGATATCCTGCCATAAGCTTTGCAATTACTTTAAAATAATCCATTTCATTAATGGATGATAATATTTCCTGCATATTAAAATAGCAGTACAGCGCAACAATAAGCCAGTAACAAACTGTTGCCGCTATTATGGTGCGAAGACCTCCATATCTGATATAGTCCTCTTTATAATATTTACTTATCCTTAAACCTCTGGATTCCTCATGCTTTTCAAATATTGTGATTCTTGTCATGAGTTTAATTTTTTCTTCATTAAGCATACACTATCCCCATTTAAGATAAACTTAGTCCCTTATATCTTATGTTATCTCACTTTAAAAATCAAGTTTTTGATTATCCCTGCCCCCAATAAAGAAAGGCTAAAAACAAAGAAGATACCACAGTTTTACTATGGTATCTTCCGGTTTCTTAAAGTTTTATTAAAATTCAAGAGAATCAATAAGCTCAAGTCTATGATCTTCGTTCATTGTCTTGCACATTTCAACGAATTTCTCAAGAGGAACGCCGTTAAGCTGCTTATTTCCTCTGATATTTATAGAAACTGTATTTTCTTCAGCTTCCTTATCACCAAGAACAAGGATATATGGCTCCTTATACTGCTTGAAGCCCTTAATTTTTGTCTTCATGTTCTCATCTGAGTAGTTAGCCTCAACACGAACGCCTGCTTTTCTGAGCATCTTCTCAACCTTCTTAGCATATTCATTATGCTCTTCTCTGATTGGAACGATACCTACCTGATAAGGTGAAAGCCAGAATGGGAATGAACCCTTGAAGTTCTCGATAAGGATACCGATGAATCTTTCAAATGAACCAAAGATTGCTCTGTGGATCATAACAGGTCTCTTCTGTGTTCCGTCAGCAGCTACATACTTAAGGTCGAAGTTAAGTGGGAGCTGGAAGTCAAGCTGGATTGTACCCATCTGCCATTCACGGCCGATGCAGTCTCTCATCTTAAGGTCGATCTTAGGACCATAGAAAGCTCCATCACCTTCGTTTAATTCATAATTGCCTTCGCCATACTTCTTATCAAGAATTCTCTTAAGAGAAGCTTCTGCCTGATCCCAAAGTGCTTTTTCACCCATGTAATCATCAGGTCTTGTTGAAAGCTCAGCTGTATATTCAAGGCCAAATGTTCCATAGATTGTCTTTGCGATATCCATGATATCACTGATCTCGTCCTCGATCTGATCCTCTGTAAGAAGAGTATGATCATCGTCCTGATGGAACATCTGAACTCTGAAAAGTCCATTTAACTCACCAGATTTCTCTTTTCTGTGGATAACCTGAGTCTCTGAGAAACGAAGTGGAAGTTCCTTATAGCTGTGAAGAGCATTCTTATAAACTGTGATAGCATTAGGACAGTTCATAGGCTTTACAGCATATTCAATATCTGTATTGATATTTTCTTCATCTGTCTCTTCATTTACTTCTGCATTTGTAATAAGGAACATGTTCTGCTTATAGTGTCCCCAGTGACCTGATGTCTCCCAAAGCTTCTTTGAGTTGATAACAGGTGAAAGGATTTCCTGATATCCATATTCCTCATGGATTCCTCTCCAGAAATTCTGAAGTGCATTGTAAAGCTTGAAACCACGTGGAAGCCAGTAAGGCATACCTGGAGCTGACTCATCAAACATGAAGAGTTCCTGTTCCTTACCAATCTTCTTATGATCTCTTTCCATAGCTTCTTTGACTAAAGCAAGGTGCTGCTTTAATTCATCCTTACTTGGGAAGATGTACATATAGATTCTCTGAAGCTGATCGTTCTTCTCGTTTCCTCTCCAATATGAACCTGAAACAGACTTGATCTTATAAGCTGCATTCATAAGTTCCTGAGAATTTGCAACGTGAGGTCCACGGCAAAGATCAACATAGTCATCACCTGTATAATAAATTGAGATTGTCTCTCCATCTTCTAAATCATTGATAAGTTCAACCTTATACTTCTGATCCTTGAAGATTTCAAGGGCTTCTTCCTTAGAAACCTCTTTTCTTGTCCAGTCTTCTCTTCTCTTAAGGATCTCTCTCATCTTATCTTCGATAGTCTTAAAGTCATCACTTGTAAGAGTTCTTGGAAGCATAAAATCATAATATGCTCCATCATCGATCTGTGGTCCGATTGCTATCTGAACGTTCTCTTTTCCAAAAATCTCCATTACAGCCTTAGCCATAACATGAGCCATAGAATGACGATATACGCTAAGATAGAATTCCTTTTCTTCTTCTTTAGACATTTTTATTCCTCCTAAAAAAATAAAATCCCTGGTGTCCTTTTAGACACCAGGGACGTAATTTACGCGGTTCCACCCTGATTGATACATAAAAAATGTATCCACTCAATTCGATCGTAACGTGATCTTAAACGTACCTGTTTTGGGCAGGTCTCTCCGAGGTAGTTTTCGTGAAAGGTTATCATGAAGTGCTCTCAGCCTAGTGACACTTCTTCTCTTTAATGAATCGCCTAACCTACTCTTCTCATCAACGATTTAAATTTAAAATTGTAAAAACAAGTATAAGCTTTGTCCTAAAAAAAGTAAATAGCAAATCTCTATTATTTATAGAGATTTTACTGTTCTGCTCCCTCTACAACATCTCTTCCTTTAACTTTTTCTATAACAAACAATGTTAATATCATAAGTACTACAGCCACCGGAAGACAAATATAAGCATTCTTTACAAATCCAGTTATAATATAAGCTACAAATGAAACCCCTGCTACAGTAAGTGCATATGGCAGCTGTGTTGTAACATGATTTATATGATTACATTCTCCACCGGCTGATGCCATTATTGTAGTGTCTGAAATTGGTGAGCAATGGTCACCACATACTGCACCTGCAAGACAGGCAGAAATAGATACGATCATCATTGTGCCTGTTGGGAATACTCCAAGTACAATAGGTATAAGGATTCCAAAGGTTCCCCAGGAAGTTCCTGTTGAAAATGAAAGTCCCACTGCCACAACAAAGATTATAGCCGGAAGAAGCGACTGCATTCCTGCAGCTGATCCTGATACAAGATCTGCAACAAAGACCTTTGCTCCTAAAAGATTTGTCATTCCTGAAAGAGTCCATGCAAATGTAAGGATAAGGATTGGAGAAACCATAGCCTTAAATCCATCCACAAGGCATGACATAAAATCACCAAAAGTGATTATATCTCTATACATATAATAGAAGAATGCAAATATAACAGCTATAAATCCACCCATAGCAAGGCCGATAGATGCGTCTGCATCAGCGAAAGCTGTGATAAAGTCTACTCCATCAAAGAAGCCGCCTGTATAAACCATCGAAAAAACGCAGGCAACGATAAGTACTAAAACCGGAAGAAGAAGGTCTATTACTTTTCCATTAGGATTAACAAATTCCTCTTCCTGCTTTGAAATATGATCTTTTGTTGTAAAAAGATCACCCTTTATAGCATTTAATTCATGCTGTCTCATCTTACCATAATCAAGTTCTCTTACTATTACATAGACCATCATAACAAGAGTAAGAAGTGCATAATAGTTATATGGTATAGTCTCTATAAACGCCTGAAAACCATTTATCCCTGCTTCTTCAGGAACAGAAGAAGTTACCGCTGCCGCCCATGAAGAAATAGGGGCAATGATACATATAGGAGCTGCAGTAGCATCGATTATGTATGCCAGCTTAGCTCTTGAAACTTTATGAGTATCTGTTACAGGTCTCATAACTGAACCAACTGTAAGACAGTTGAAGTAATCATCAACAAAGATAAGGATTCCTAAAAGCATTGTTGCCAGCTGAGCACCAGTTCTAGTCTTAATATGCTTTACTGCCCATCTTCCGAAAGCCGCTGAGCCACCGGTCTTATTCATAAGTGCCACAAGAATTCCAAGAAGCACAAGGAATACGAGGATTCCAGCGTTTCCAGCAATCTTTGTGAGCATTCCTCCGCCATTATCACCGGCATTAAAAAGAACAGTGTTAAGCGCAAGTTCCATATTTCCATTAGAATAAAGGATCGCTCCTGCCGCTATACCTACAAAAAGAGAAGAATAAACTTCTTTTGTTATAAGGGCTAAAGCTATGGCTACTAACGGTGGTAAAAGTGACACAAATGTTGCATAGAATCTGCTCTAATAATCTTCTGGCAGATTTGCTACATCCATAGGATTTTTAATAGTATAGATCACCAATGCAATGATAAGCATAAGTATCATACTGATCGCTATTTTCTTTTTCATTTTTTCCTCCACACTTTTTAGATACTCTTATTTGTTTAGTTTTTTCTTCTGCTGTCTTCCTGTCATATCCACCAGCATTTTTCTTGGAAGGAATCTTCCTCCAAGGACAGCAGCCTTCATATATAACTTTGGAACTATGACACATTTTCCTTTAAACATTTCTGTAAGAGCTATCAGTGCGCAGTCCCTGGCAGAAATACCCGGAAGAGCAAATTCCACATCTGCCACTTCATTAAATTCTGTCTGAACAGGCCCAGGGCAAAGGCATGATACCTTAAGTCCTGAATCAATGTCTCTAAGTTCGCTGCTAACAGCCTGTGTAAGGCTTGTAACATAAGCCTTCGAGGCGTAATAAGTTGCCATATATGGCCCTCCAGGAAAAAGTCCTGCAGATGAACCAACATTCATTATATAAGCTTCTTTCTCACTATACATCTTACGAGTCATTTTCTTAAAAAGGTAATGCATGGCTCTGCAGTTAAGATCCAGCATATCCATTTCCACTGAAAGCTCAGTCTTTAAAAATGAACCGCACTTTCCAAATCCAGCGTTATTTATAAATATTTCTACCGGAAGTTCTTTTATCTTTTCATATAATTCATCGCATCCGGAAATCTTAGAAAGATCAGCCTTCATAGTCTCACATTTTACATTGTAATGTTCTTTTATTTTTACGGCGATCTTATCAAGTCTGTCTTTTCTTCTTGCAACGATAAAAAGGTTATAACCCATAGCTGCAAGGATCTTTGTCATTTCAAGTCCAATACCACTGCTAGCCCCTGTTACAACAGCATATTTGCTCATAGTTTCTTCCTTTCAGACAGTTTTTTCATTAAAAATGTAGGCACAAATCTGCGCCTACATAATTATACAATATTCTCTGTGAAACAAAAATGAAATTTTACTACTGTGCATCGTTAGTTGCTTCAGAATCAGCAGCACCTTCAGCATACTTTGCAGATATTGCATCAATAGTTCCATCTTCCTTCATCTTCTTTATTGAAGCATTTACCATCTCAAGTGTCTTTGTATCACCCTTCTTTACAGCAATACCATATTCTTCTGAAGCAAATGCATCATCATCCTCAACGATCTTTAATGATGGATTATCTTTGATGTACTGATTTGCTGTAGCTGAATCGATAACTACAACATCACACTTCTCATTAACAAGTTCCTGGATAGCTTCTGTACCCTTCTTAAACGCTGACATTGTGTCCTTATAACCAAGGTTTTCAACTTCAATCTGTCCTGTATATCCCTGAACTACTGCGATTTTCTTTCCCTTCATATCAGTAGCTTTTTTAATGTCATTGTTATCACCTCTTACGATCATAACCTGCTTTGCTACATAATATGGTTCTGAGAAATCAACTGACTTCTTTCTATCTTCTGTAATAGTCATACCTGCGATAGCACATGAGATCTGACCATTTGAAAGAGCAACTGTAAGAGAATCAAACTCCATGTTGTTGATCTCAACCTTCATACCGTTGTCTTCAGCTACTTTTTTGATTATCTCTATATCAATACCAGCATATTTATCAACTACGCCTCCAGAAACTGATACAAATTCAAATGGAGGGAATTCTGCATTTGTTCCAACCACTAACTTGTTTGTATCCTGCTTCTTGCCACATCCAGCAAGTGAAAGGCTTGCAAAACACATTACACTAAGAGTAACAATAAATTTCTTTAACTTCATCATTTTCATATTCCTCCCTGGATAATATATTAAAGAACCTTACTAAAGAATCTCTTGGTTCTTTCATTCTTTGGATTAGCAAATACTTCCTTTGGATCTCCGCTTTCAGCAACAACACCTTCATCAATGAATAAAAGTCTTGTTCCTACTTCTCTTGCAAAGCCCATTTCATGAGTAACAACAACCATTGTCATTCCCTGTTCCGCAAGATCTTTCATAACATCAAGTACTTCTCCTACCATTTCAGGATCAAGTGCTGAAGTTGGCTCATCAAAAAGCATGATCTCCGGATCCATGCAAAGCGCTCTGGCTATGGCAACTCTCTGCTTCTGTCCACCTGAAAGCTGTGATGGATAATCAGCGGCTCTGTCTTTAAGTCCTACTTTATCAAGTAATTCAAGGCCTTTTTTCTTAGCCTCCTCCACTGACATCTTATGGAGTTTAACAGGAGCAAGTATCACATTTTCAAGTATGGTCTTATGAGGGAAAAGATTGAACTGCTGGAATACCATTCCCATCTTTTGTCTTACAAGATTAACATCTTCTTCAGCTTCCCATTCTGCTTTCTTTAATTTTTGCTCCTCTTTAGAAAGAGTCTTTAATATCTCTTTACGTTCTTTAAGGCAGGCCTTTTTTTCCTCTTTAGCTGCCTTCTTTTCTGCCTTAGTTAAAACAGCATCCTCCGGTCTGATCCATTTATTAATGCACTGTCCATCAATATAGATTTCTCCCTTATCAGGAATCTCTAAGAGATTGAGGCATCTAAGGAATGTACTCTTTCCTGATCCTGATGGTCCAATAACAACCACAACCTCACCTTTAGATACATGCTCATTTATACCTTTTAATACTTCTTTTCCTCCAAAATTCTTATGGAGGTTCTTAACTTCTATCATTGCTGACATATCAACTTACCTCTGTTCTGATTTTCTAAGACGTGCCTCAAGCACTCCAAGTAATACAATAAGAATCTTGATTATAATAAAGTAAATAACTGCTGTACCCAAAAGTGGCATATAAGCAAGATATGTAGCAGACTTAATAAAGTCACCTGCCTTCTGGATATCTACAAGACCTACATAACCTACGATGGCAGTCTCTTTGATAAGTGTTATGAACTCATTACAAAGTGCCGGAAATATATTCTTTACCGCCTGTGGAATGACTATATCTGTCATGGTCTGTTTCTGAGAAAGCCCCAGTGAACGACCAGCTTCAGTCTGTCCTTTATCTATAGAAAGGATTCCTGCTCTTATTATCTCAGATACATAGGCACCTGAATTAATACCAAAAGCTATGGAAGCTATTATCCATTTAGGCCAGTCAATCTTTGCAAATATTACAAAGTAAATGATCATAAGCTGCGTTACTGATGGTGTACCTCTTATGATATCTGTATATACCTTACCTAATATCCTTAAGCCCTTTTTCTTTGAAAGATTGCAAAGAGCAATAAGAAGTCCTATCATAAGTCCGATTATTACTGAAACTAATGAAATGAGGATTGTGATCTTAATACCCTCAAGAAGCATAAGATATCTCTTATCCTCTATAAAACTTCTAGTGAAATCAACACATATGCCGCTCCACCAAGTTTTAAACCACGCTGTGATTGCGTCCATAAATTAATAAATCTCCTTGTTACTAAAGTAATGTAGTTTTATTACCACGTTTTCAGATTCTACCACATAAAAATGCATTAATAAAGCATATTATGCATAAAAAGTCGAAAAAGTTACATTTTTATAAACATTTTATGCATATATACATATATTAATGCATATTACTATAATTTATCCTATTTAAATAAGAGCAAAATTACGCTAAAAACATACTTTTTTTACCATCAATAGTCAACCGAATAAAGCATAAGCCCCTGAGGCATGGCCGTATGTCCCGCTTTTTTTCTATTTTTCGCAGCAAGTATGCTTTCCATATCCCCTTCTTCTATCTTTCCAAGACCAATATCCAGAAGGGTTCCTGTCATTATCCTAACCATATTCTGAAGAAATCCATTTCCATGATATATAAATCTTATATAACCATCTTTTTCCTCTATATCAATGGAATATATTCTCCTAATAGTAGATTTCTTCATATGCGAATTACCGCAAAAAGATTTAAAATCGTGCTCTCCCTTAAGAAATGCAGCAGCTCTTCTCATCTTTTCAATATCAGGTTTAGCATATAAGATATTTACATACTTTCTGTCAAAAATGGGTTTTGATTCTCCTGCATAGCAGGTATATATATATGTTTTCCCTTTTGCATTAAACCTGCTGTGAAAATTATCATCCATTAAATATATCTCATCTATTGCTATATCATCCGGAAGATATTTATTCATATAGCCCTTTATCTCTGAAAGACTCATCTCAGTATCAATTATGAAGTTAGCGGCCATTGCTCTTGCTGATACTCCCGCATCTGTTCTGCCAGCCCCTATGACCGTAGGTATCTTAAAATCTATCCCGTTTATCCTCTGGTCATCAAAACTTCCTGTTATATCATTTAAAGACTCTTTGGATATAAAAGGCTCATCCTTATATTCCTCTTTTATAAGCATACGATATAATACATTTTCAAGCTTACCCTGAATTGTAAGAGCCTTATTCTTTTGATGTTCCCAGCCAAAAAACCTTGTCCCGTCATAGGAAAGGATTATCTTAATATTTTTCTTCATATTTCTTCTTTTTCTTTAACTTTGTCAAACAAATAATAGTTACTACCGTTATCCCCAACAGTGCTCCCGAAGAATCTATAAGTACATCTGTAAGTCTTCCTGCTCTTCCCGGAACAAAGGTCTGATGAAATTCATCCGTCCCTGCATAAATTGCTGTAATAACGAAACTGATAAATCCACTTATCAAAATGTTTCTTTTATCTTTACTTTCTTTCTTTGGATAAAGTGTTCCCAGCACAAAGAGTCCCAGAATCATATATTCTGTAAAATGTGCAGTCTTTCTCACCGGATGATCTATCTTTTCAGCAAATTCATACTGTTTTTCATAACTCATATCATCGAATCCCGGGACAAATATATGACCGATTGCCATCCCCACCCCTACTGAGTCCTCCTCTGACTCATTTGAATCTCTTGATGAAAAGCCGAAAATGATCCCCATTGTAAGTAGTGTTAAAATAAAAAATATAATTTGTCTTTTCATAGCTACCTATTTTATTATGTATATATATCAAAGTCAAAATCTAAATCAAATTAGGAGATATTATATGGCAGAACAACTTTATACCATTCCTGTTAATGACGCTTTTCTTTCAGACTGTGAGTGTCCTCTATGCCTTCTTTATAAGGACTTAGAGGAAAATGCCATTGAATTCACTATGGGACCAAGTTATATGGAAGACGATAATAGAGAAATTACCGACCGTCTCGGTTTCTGTCCAGACCATATAAAAATGATGTACCAGAGAAAGAACCGTCTTGGCCTTGCTTTAATGATGAATACTCATATGAATAAAGTAATAAAGGATCTAAAGACTATCTCTTCCAAAGATAAACCTAAAAAGAAACCTCTTATTGGTAAGAAACCCCAGAGTCCTGTAACTGATTATATAAACAATCTAGAATCCACCTGTTTTGTATGTCAAAGGATAAAACCGGTATTTGAAAGATATATAGATACCATTTTTCATATGTATAAAAAAGATCCTGAATTTAAGGAAAAGTTTAAAAAAGTAAAAGGGTTCTGTACTTATCACTATGGTCTTCTTTATGATAACGCCTTATCCTATCTTTCTCAAAATGAGATAAATGAATTCATCCCATCTTTAAATGAAGTTTATTTTAATGGAATGGACAGAGTTAACGGCGATGTGTCCTGGTTCATAGATAAATATGATTATAGAAATCAGAATGCCCCATGGAAGAATTCCAAGGATGCTCTGCCTCGTGGAATAATCAAGATCGACCATATTATAATTGAAGAAGAAAATAACTAAAAAACTCGTCACTGTTTATTAACTACCGTAAGGTTCATGTTGATATAACCAGTGACGAGTTTATATTTAATATTTTGTTTAACTAGATAACCTTATATTCCTTTAACATCTTAAGATTATCCTCTTTTCTTTGCTGAAGAGTTTTCATTCCTTCGTTATACAATTCTTCATCAGCTTGGAAATTTTTTCTATTTGTTACAAAACGTTCCTCACATCCATTATATAACTCTTTTTTATAAAATTCTTTATCATACTCATCCTCTATCAGTTCCACGTCTTTTTTCATATCAGAAAAACATTTTTCAATTAATGCAGCATCAAATTCCCTTCTAGCATAATAAAGCCCTTCTTCATCTGAAAAACTGTCGGATAAAAGGTCGGAAAACGTCACATTAAATCCTCCATTATGTTTCATAAAAAATTCTAACGTGCTTTCCATATCTGTATACTTATCAAGCTGTTCAATAATAAATTTAGCCTCAATTAAAGACTTCTCCAATGCCATTTGCATCGTCTCTTCAGTATACTTAAAATCATAAAACTTCCTTTTTTTTATAGAAATACGATAATAGTGATCTTTTAATTCTTCCATAGTTGTATTACATTTTAAACAATAAGAATTACTATCTGGAGTAACATCAAACCTTATTCTTTTTCTATATATAGAAGCTATTCCACAATTTAATTCAAAGCTCTTATATCCTGGAGTGTTAGTTCTTACTCCTCTATAAGTTATTATATGAACTATCTCCCCATTCACAAGTCTTGCAAAATAAGGTTGAGGTCCTTTGACCTTTTTAAACCCATAAGGATCAAGCTTTTCTTTATAGAATTTTACAAATTCACTTTTAAAAGACTTTGCCATAAATATTCCTTTCTTCGTTTACTCAGCCACTTCTATGCTTGGACTATTTCCATCATCTGATAATTTTATTATATATTTTTTACCATCATTAAACTGAATAGTATAATTTCTATTCTCTTCTAATACAAAATAGCCTGATATAATTAATGTTTTATTATCGCCATAGCTTATAAAAAGATCATTCCAGTTGTGTCTTTCAAGTATAACTGAATCAGAATAATCTGAGATTATCTTTATAATGTTATTACCTGAATTATCAGATATTGTGTCACATCCTTCTGATACTATGTAAGTATCAGCTCCGGCACCGCCTTCAAGATAATCATCTCCAGAACCCCCAGACAAGGTATCATTTCCTCCAGCTGAAAGAATTCGGTCATTACCTTCTCCTCCATACAAAGTATCTTCTGCATCGGTACCATTAATATTATCATCACCGGCATTTCCAAACAATGTTATTGAATCATTGTCAAAACCAGTCATATATTCTGAATATGATAATCCATTTACCTTTCTCAAAGGACTTGTCTTAGATGTTGCATAGAATATAGTACCATTCATAGAAATAGTATAATGTCTGTTGTTCTCATTTACGTAAAATCCTTCTAATACTATTTTATCAACGTTGTCATCATATAATCCATTTTCACCACTGCCATCTAATACAATAGTAAGATCATTCCAATTTGTTCTATATGCCACAATGTCAGAAATATTGTATTCCGTTATCTCAATATGATTTTCTCCAGAATTATCGGAAATAGTATCACTTCCATCACCTGAATGATAAATATAAGTATCATTACCATTTCCGCCTGATAGATAGTCTTTATTCTTTCCTCCTGACAGGCTGTCATCTCCATCATTTCCTATAATTCTATTGGCTCCATCACCTCCAATAAGTGTATCAGCACTGTTGCTGCCATTAAGCTGATCATCTCCAGAACTTGAGACAAGTGTCATTCCATCATCATATATCGAAGGACTATATTCTGTATTTTGTAAGTCACAAACTGTTCTTAGGATGCTTTCTTTATCAGTGGCCTTTTGTACCAAACCATCTTCAAAAATAAGCTTAAATTCGCGTGCTTCTTCATTTATACAATAATCCTTTATGATAAGAGAATCTCCTGAGTTTTCGCCAGTAAGATATATCTTTAAATCATTCCAGTTATCTCTTACAGCCTTTATTTTATCAGATTTGATTCCATCCCCAAAGATTATTGTATTACTTCCTTCTAAATCATATATCCTGTTATTACATCCATTAAGATTTATATAATAGATGTCATCTCCTGCTCCTCCATCTATAAAATCATCTCCTGCTGATAGAACAAGTATATCATCTCCATTTCCAGCATTGATATAGTCATTTCCGGCACCTCCTATGATCATATCATTTCCGTCATCACCAAATAACTGATCATTTCCAGCACCGCCATAAATCACATCATCACCTTCGTTACCAATGACTCTATCTGTATCTTCGCCACTGAATATATGATCATTCAGATTGCCACATACTATATAATCATAGTTATCCCCGGATGAGATTATCTTTTTATCAGCTGAAGAGAATATGGCATCTGAATTTTCTGAACCTATAACAAAAACTTCAGCATCTTTTACATTACATGGAGCTTTACATTCTTCTACAGCATCTGTAGCAGATGAAATATCGTCTGATAATCCGGCATCAGTTTGACTTGATACTTCTTTATTTTCTTCCTGCTCTTCAAGTCTTTCCCATGAAAGATTTGATGCATTTTCTGACACATAATCTTTAATAGGATACTCCTTACCTTCAATTTCTATAAAGATATTTTCATCTTTAGATGCAGCTCCTGCAAGAATACAGATGTCACTATCTGAAAGCTGAATAATATAATCATCACAATTCTTTAGAAGTGAAATATCTGTTATTCCTTTTACATTTTCCAGTTTTATAACTGTTTTCCCCTCTAGATCATCAATTATATCGATTCCTGATTCTGCTTTAAATATATATGTGTCATCACCTGTTCCACCAAACAGAAAATCATCACCTTCTCCGCCATCAATGATATCATCTCCATCACCAGCAAAAATATAATCTGAACCTGTTTCACCAAGGATCACATCATTTCCTTCTCCACCATAGATAGTGTCATTTGATGCACCAGCCGAGATATTATCATTTCCTTCGTTACCATATATGATATCTTTTCCGTCACTGCCTATAACTATATCATCGCCAGAATAAGCATTAATAATCGTGTCATCAACTACTGCCCTTAATTTATCCGTTGAATCCGTTCCATAAATATGTCTGAATGGACTCATTTCATCCTTACAGTGCATAGTTACATCACTGAAAACTAAAGTATAATCTGAAAATATTTCATCTTTTGTAAAAGCTATTAATGTAACAGTACTGTTTGTATCTTTTATATAAATTGTTGCGTTACTAGTGCCTGTGCCATTAACAAAAACATCCTTTGATGAAATTCCCTCAAATGTAATCGTATTACTTCCTGCATTATCATAAATACGATCATTGTCTGTAGATTTATTTACTATATATTTGTCGTTGCCTTCTGCACCTACAAGATAATCATCTCCTGCATCACCTGATATCGTATCATCACCTGATCCACCATAAATAGTATCTTTTCCTGAACCACCATATAAAATATCATCATAAGCTTCTCCAAAGATATAATTATCCATCCCATCTCCAGTGATACGGTCTGTTGAATCCGTTCCTATATATACGCCGGAATCATTAGTCATTTCAGTAATATCACGTGTCTTTTCAATACTGTGATAACAATCATAAAAATCCTGATAATACTTTGTACCATTAATTCTATCGTATGATTTAAGATATATTCCAAGATCATAAATAATTCCATTTACATTCTGGCCACTTTTAATTCTTTGATCAATCAGGAAATCAAGGCCGGCAACATTAAGAGTTTTATTTCCATCATCATCACATTTTATAATTAATTTTTTATATACACCAAATGAATCATATTCATTTAAAATATTATAGTAATAATCTTCTATCTCAAGATAAATATTTTTTAGAATTCCTGCAGCATTTGAGTTAGGACACGTTCCTCCAACACCAACAAATTCTCTTCCCATAAATTGTTCTATTACATGAAGATCTCTGGCGTCTATATTTCCTCCTCTACTACCAACAGCAATATCTTCAGAATCTGTTAAGAAATATAAGACTTTCTTCGTATAATATCTCTTTAATACTATGTCATCTGCGCTTATGAAAGAATTTACATACTCTAACAATCTGTCGCTTTCATCTTTCTCAATAGCATCATCTAAACTTAATACATTTCCAGAAGTTACTTTATCATTGTTAGTTGTTTCTGCTGAATTAACAGGGAACCAGAATTCTCCAATAGTTGTCTCTGAATCATCCTCAAACTTTACACTTCCATATTCAGCCATCATGGTGCCTGAATTTTCATCAACGATACTATCTTCAAACTTTTCTAATGATATTTCTTTAATACCATGTTCTGATAATTTACCAAGTTCTTCTTTTTCTGAAATACCGTTATGGTTTTCATCTATCCATATTAATAATTCATCAAATTTGGAATCATTAATATCTATAACCTTATCACCATTACTATCCAGCTCCTCTAAAGCTTCAAAACCGGATGAAGACGTTCTTCCATTATAAAGAATAACCTTATCTCCAAATAATTCCCCACCATTATCTATTTTTCCATTATTATTTCTATCTAATGCAAGAAATCCGTCCTTTTCCCCAATCCAGGCTGTTTTTTCTGCAAACCCGTTTCTATCCAGATCAAAATTAACCCCTTCTAATAAAGATTTTAATTCAATCCCATCATTACCTAAATCTATAATAAGCGGATCTCTTGGGGGTTGGGCCTTACCCGCTTTTTCATAATCGCTATTTTCATCCTGAATGCCTTTAATTAAATCATTTATAGCTTCTTCATCTTCCCCTGAAATTGCTTCAATTAATTCTGCATATTGATCATCAGGTAAAAATAATTCAAGAACTGTATCATAATCATCCAGATAGCCATTTATTTCATTTATTTCCTGCTGAGTCAAATCATTTTCAGCAGCAAATACCTTTGAATTAGAGAAAGCACCTACTCCTATCAGTCCTCCGACTCCAATTGTTAGGCCACGTTTAGCTAACTTCTTGCCCAAATTAATTAAGAAAGCTTGCGACTCCGCACGCATTGTTGTTATTACATCAGATTCTGATGAACTATATGGTAAACATGCAAGCGTATTAGCAATTATTATAAATGCATCTAATCTTCTTTCATCAACAGTTACAACCTGAGTTTGTTTTTTTCTTTCTCTTACTAAAACTTCATCAGCTGCTAAAGCTTTTGCTTTTGCTTTCTCTTTCTTTTTATTTTTATTGCCTATTCTGGTAAAACGATAAAAAATAATACCACATCCATTAAAACCACTTTTATATGTGACTTGATATGTTACTCCTGAAGGTGTCGTAACTTCCAAATTTCCACTTTTTATTCCAGCAGAGTCCCCTAATTTATACCTATTATCTGCTTTCACATATTTTTTAACCTGATTTACTGCGCCTTCTGATAATGGCCAATATCCATTACTTGCGGGTTTAATGTCCCAAATTAATAAACTATCTACTGTTTCTTTATAGATATCAGCCCTTCCATCTTTACCGTATCTGCCTGCATTGGGAATTTTCAACTCATTAGGTGCCACATTATTATTATTTATTCGAATATCTTTTTCAACTTCATAATGAAAAAAGCCTGGCCAACCTATTCCATCTTTATAAGCAATTGCCCAATCTTGCGGAGTATTTGGAGCCAGATCTGTAAGTACTACGTTCTCTAACGAGTCACCATCTTTTTTCGCTATATCATTTTCATCTTTGATATAGCCTTCTCGTTCTAATTCATCCATGAATCCATCTAAACCAGCATCATCCTCCGCAGATACTGTCCTTAAGGAATAGCAAAAAGAATTGCTAAGGATCATAAACATAATAAGAACGATTGAAATTAACCTGTAAAACAATCTTTTTTTCTTCATTATTGTTCTCCCAACATTATTTATTAAATTTTCCATATACTGAGTAAAACTTTTGAAAAGAATAATAAAAGAATATTTATAAACCTTACACCTATGATTTGTTTTAAATCATATATCTCCCCTAATTCTCTGTCATACCCATTTCTACATTTCCCCATTTATAGAATCCATAACATTATATATATATATATTTAATGTCAATATAATTTTATACTAATTAATAATCGTTTTTTATAATTTCATAACAAGTTATTTATAACAAAAAAGCAGGACCGTTGGTTCTTCATGAACCATCAGTCCTGCTTTTTCAAAAACTATATTTTTTCACAACATTTATTATCTTATTACAAGATTATATCCCAACTTAACCTCTTCAAGAGGAATAGAATTATCATTTATCAATGTAAGCAGCATCTTTGCGCCAAGAGAACCACTGTCTTCATAGGAATAATGTATCGTATAGATTCTGTGGCCTGCGATATCTGTTAATGAAGAATCTCCAACTCCAGTGATCAGAACATCTTCAGGCACCTTAATATTATGGGCTAAAAGAGCTTTCATAGCCCCTACTGCTATTTCATCTGTTGCACAGATAAGAGCATCCATACTACTGTAATTACGATAGATCTCTTCTGCCGCATCAAATCCAGCTTCCATGGTAAAACTGTCAGCAGTCTCTATATACATATTTTCCTGTTTTAATCCCGCTTCTTTAAGAGCATCTAAAAAGCCTTCATGTCTATCATATCCCACAGCCTTATCAGCCTGCATGACACCTATATAGCCAATCTTTCGTCTTCCTTCAGCTATGACCTTCTTTGTCATATCATGGATAGCCCCATAGTCGTTATGATATACGCATGCATATCCTGGAAATTTCTGCCCAACCACTACTACAGGTATCCTCATTTTTTTCATTGCTGATTTATGCTCTTTAGTAAAGACAGTTCCAACAAGTATAACTCCATCAACCTGAGCATCGTTAAATGCCTTAAGATATTCTACCTCTTTCTTGTAATCATTCTGAGTTACAGCAAGAAGCATATGATATCCCGTTTCATTGAGAACACTTAATATTCCTTCAACTACACTGCCAATAGAATGAGAAGCCATCTTAGGAGTGATAACTCCTATTATCATGGACTTTTTAGTTCTAAGCATCTGTGCCTGAACTGATGGTCTATAACCTGTCTCTTTAACTATTTTCTCAATTCTTTCCCTTTTCTCACTTGAAATATAGCCATTATTAAAATAACGGGATACGGCCGCATTGGATACTCCTGCAAGCTTAGCTATATCAGAAATATTCATCTTTTATCCTCCATAAATATTAAAACTGCGCCCGCCAATAAAAACACTTTTTTTACACTTCATCCTTCTTTAAATAATAGAAGCTGTAAGCCGGAATGTCTACACCTTTTGCTAACATTTTCTTACCACTTATAAGATCTGTGTACATTCCATCATCTTCATTTATCCAGGCTGTCTGATCATTTTCGCTAAAGTTAAATATACCTATTATCTTCTCTCCATCCAGATATCTGCCGATAGATAGGACTTCCTTAGTCCAGGTCTCAATCGTCCAGGTATCTGCCTTAGAATCAAATACCTTCTCTGTTTTTCTTATCTCTTCTAACTGATTTAATGCATTGAAGATCCTTCCCTGAACACTGTTGCTTACATCAATTTTCGCAGCAGCCTTCCAGTCCATCTTTCCTCTGTGGATATATCTTGAATCCTCAGCTTTCTTAGGATCCTTCTTATATGAGTAGTCATTTAACTGTCCTATTTCATCACCGCTATAAATAACAGGAATACCTGACTGCATAAACATATAAGCATGAAGCATTACATCCAGGCGGATTGCTTTAGTCATCATTTCCTTATCCCCTTCAAAGCCGGCTCTCTCCACACCGCACATTGAAGCTGTAGTTCCACAGAATCTTGCATCCTGTGTAACAGGATCATCATTATAAAGCTCACCTCTGGAATTGCTGCCTCCAGCATAGCCTCTAAAATAATCATTTAAATATCTCTTATGAGGGATTTCCTGCATGCCATCATTTAAAAGGGTAGGATAATCCAGTCCCCAGCCTATATCATCATGACATCTGAGATAATTTAAAAATGTATATTGTTTTGGAAGTGCATTTACGCTATCCAGCTGTTTCTTAAGAAGTCTTACATCTCTTGTGGCAACTGTATGCCAGGTTGTTGCCATAGTAGTAACATTGTAAAGCATATGGCATTCTGGTTTATCTACAGTTCCAAAATAAGGAACAACCTTTGATGGTTCCATTACAACTTCTCCAAGTAATAAAACTCCCGGGCAAACAATCTCCCCTATTATCCTCATCATTCTTACAAGAGTATGAACATGAGGAAGGTTTCTACAGGATGTATATAATTCCTTCCAGATATAAGGAACTGCATCCAGTCTCATTACGTCTATTCCCTGATTTGCAAGGAAAAGGAAGTTATACATCATTTCATTGAATACTCTTGGATTCTTATAATTCAGATCCCACTGATATGGATAAAAAGTAGTCATTACATAATGCTCTGCTTCTTCACACCATGTGAAATTTCCCGGCGCAGATGTTGGAAATACCTGTGGGACTGTCTCGTCATATTTCTTAGGAATATAATCACTATCGTAGAAGAAATATCTGCTCATATATTCCCCATCACCTTTACGAGCCTTAACTGCCCACTCATGATCTTCCGATGTATGGTTCATAACAAAATCCATACAAAGGTTGATATTCTTCTTATGACATACTTTTGAAAGATGACTAAGATCAGACATTTTTCCTAAGTCTGGTCTTACTTTTCTAAAATCCGATACTGCATATCCTCCGTCAGATCTTCCTTCAGGAGTATCAAGAAATGGCATAAGATGTATGTAATTAACATTACACCTCTCTATATAATCAAGTTTTTCCTCTACACCCTTGATATTACCGGCAAAATTATCTATATAAAGCATCATGCCCAGCATATCATTTCCTTTATACCACTCAGGATCTGCTTCTCTTTCTTCATCAAGTTTCTTTAAATAAGCTTCTCTCTTCTTATAAAAAACTTCAATCTCTTCAATAAGCTCAGCAAACATGGAACTATTGTTATAAAGTTCCATGTAAAGCCATTTCAGCTCGTCAACCCTTTCAACTAATCTGCTTTTAAAATCCATATTTATCTCCCTTATTTAATAGCCAAAGGATTTAGAGGTTCTCCTGAAAGAATTTCTTAATTTCTGCTACTGCTGTTTCTTCGTCTTCTCCCTCGACACAAACAACAACCTCGCTACCCTTTTTAACTCCGAGTCCTATAAGCCCCATAACTCCAGTTAATTTTGCTTCTCTCCCGTTAAATTTGATCACTGAAGCGCTCTGAAACTGCTTTGCCACCTTAACAAGTAACCCTGCAGGTCTGGCATGAATTCCAATCTCATCTGTGATCACATAATTAAAAGTCTGCATTTAATTAATTCCTCCTTATATTTAAATTTCAAACATTTTATTTCCGACTTCCACGTCCCCAATACCAAGGATCTTAAAATCCGGATAGTCATCGCTATTTGTTAATAAAACTGCAGTAGTGGTATCAAATCCCGCTGCCTTGATCTTTTCTATATCAAATGTCATTAACAGCTGTCCCTTTACTACTTTATCCCCATCCTTTACCTTGACCAAAAAGCCATCGCCATTCATTTTAACTGTATCTATTCCAACATGAATAAGTAATTCCATATCTTTATTTCCAGTTATTCCTATGGCATGTCCAGTCTCTGCTACAGAAGATATCTCTCCATCAAATGGAGCATATACGGCACCTTCTTTTGGAACAACCCCAATACCTTGTCCCAGAATGCCTGCCGCAAAGGTTTCATCAGGAATCTCCTCATAAGAGATTGCTTTACCCTTTACAGGAATATATGCAACTCCTTCCTCACTTACCTCTTCCTTTTCTTCTGCTGTTTCAACTATTTCTTTTTTGTCTTCCTTTACCTTTTCGTTCCCGTTCTCATCTGACTCATCTTTATCTTCTTTCCAGAAGATCCATGTGAGAACGAAGGCGGCTCCTCCTGAAATAAGAAGAAGCAATGTATATAAACCATAGTTATTTATGGTTAAATATCCCGGAATACCTGTGACTCCGTAAGCTGTAGCTCCAAGTTTTACAACTGCACCAAAGGCCGCTCCTAAAGCTCCACCTGCCATGGCACATAAAAATGGATTCATGAATCTGAAATTAACACCAAAGATAGCCGGTTCTGTAATACCAAGGGCTGCTGATAAAGAAGAAGGAACAGCTACTGTCTTTGTCTTCATTTTCTTCGCCTTGATACCAACTGCAAGACATGCTCCAAACTGAGCAAAATTCGCTGCTGTAGCAATAGGCATCCAGGTATTTAATCCTCCTGAAGCCAGCATTCCTGATTCAATAACGTTATACATATGATGCAGTCCCATAACTACCGTAAGTGGGTATAAAGCCCCCATCAAAGTAGCTCCCACCGGAAGCTGAACAAGCCACCTGGCTCCTTCAAGAACCCAGGTCTCAAGGTTTGCAAATACTGGTCCGATAACTACAAATGTTGCCAGTGCTGTTACAAATACAGTAACAAGAGGCACAACGAAAAGATCTACCATTTCCGGAACATGCTTATGTAGCCATTTTTCAATCTTACACATAAGCCATACAGCAATGATTACCGGGATAACATGTCCCTGATAACCGTGTCTTGCAATGGAACCTAAGGTATATCCACCTATCTTTATAGTTCCAAACAGATCCCATCCCGGGATCGCCGGTATGGTAAGTCCTGAGTTTGCCCAGCTCCAGGCAGGATTTGCTGCCAGCTGCTGTGCTTCATAGACATATGGATTCATACCATTTATAGGAATCATAAAGAACTTATATATATTTTCAATAGATGCTACATTCCATCCATTAAGGAGTGCACCATGAACCATCATAAGTCCAATAACTGCACCAAGGAATATATTTCCACCAAATACCCTTGCTGCAGATATAGCAACGATAACAGGAAGGAAAGCAAATGCTGTATTGGCGATCATATCCAGAAAACTAAACCATGCTGAACCCTGAAAAGCCGGTATTGCTTTACCTAATGCTTCTACGATGCCCATCATAAGACCTGAAGCCACAATGGCAGGAAGGATAGGAACAAATACATCTCCTATAGATTTAAGTGCCCTCTTCCATGCAGGTGCTTTTGATGCCGCAGCTGCCTTAACGTCATCTTTTGTTGCTGCAGTCATTCCAGATACTTTAAGGAGTTCATCATAAACTTTATTTACCGTTCCTGTACCGATGATAAGCTGTAACTGTCCATTAGATTCGAACATTCCTTTTACACCATCGATATCCTCAAGAACCTTCTTATTGATCTTTGTGTTATCAGCAATAACAAGTCTGAGGCGGGTCGCACAATGTGCAGCCTGAACAATATTTTCTCTACCTCCAAGATTTTCGTAAATTTCCTTGGCGCATTTGCTATAATCCAACGCCATATTTCCTCCTTCCAAGCATGTGTACCACATTACTTTTTCACAATCTCCAAAATCATTTTTGCATAAAATATGTAAACGATTTCACTCCGATATCTTGATTATATTCTTTATGTATTATTGTGTAAATTGACTTATTCTATAACAATTCAAACTTTTTCTTGTGCACATCTAACATAAAATGTGTTTCGTTTGTGAAACCCTTTTCACATCAATTTCACAATTAATCACACATAAAAAACCAGAAATTCAAGATGTCTAAAATTAGAGCATCTCGAATTTCTGGAATCTGATTTTTATATTCATTTATCTCTTCAGCAGTTCGATTATAGCATCATAATCCTCATAAGCTTCAGGGTATTTTTTATCTGCACAATAATTATGTAATACCCCATGCCTTACTGTAAACTGTGTTTTTATTCCTGCTTCTTCAAACTGTTCTTTATAATTATCAAACTTGCCATAACATATCTCTTCATCACTATAAAAGAAAAAGCTTTCTGGAAAACCGTTAAGATTAAGATTTTCTCCTGTGATCATGTAATCAGGAACACTAGGATTCTTCAATGTAGCCAATTCTTTTATCTCAAGAATATGTCTTAAAGAAGTGGTATAATCCATCTTTTGAGCAGCCTTCATATCTTCCCACTCTTTTTCATTCTTTGGAAATCCACCCGGGGAGATAAGTATCAGTCTTTTTGGCATTGGTACAGATACTTCCTTCTCATTATTGTAGACCAGCGTCTCTATAGCTAACGTAGCTCCGGTGCCTACTCCATATAGATATATATTCTCATAACCTAACTTATTCACTTTCCTTAAAGCGGTAAAAAGAACTCTCACCACATCTCTTATGGAATAATTAGGTAACAGAGGATATTTAGGAATATATACATCATTTCCTGTAGCTTTATTCAGCTTTATGGCTCTATCAAACTCTATTAAAGCAGGTCTGAAAACAAAATGGGAATCATAGAAATAAAGTATAGCATCTTTTGTACAGCTATCTTCCCCGATCTTAAATACATCAAACTGTTCATCATGCATCTGCCCATATCCAATCTCTACCGTAAGCTTATGCCTCTTTATTTTTTTAGGATCAAAATAATTGGTTTTCTTATCTCTTTTTAAGTTGATAGTTTTTACCAGTTTAAGCTTATCTTCTCTCTGAAGAGACAAAATTGCCCTTCTAGTATCAAGTTTAGATTGAAGCTTTTCAAATTGTAATTTAAAGCTCATAATTACTCCTCCCAATAACTAAAAAGGCAATGGACAGTTTCTATATTTATTAATTATTTTACTATATTTTACCTATATTATTCAAGAAAAACGCCCTATATATTCCTGAAGGAGTTTCAATTCTTCCGAAGATATTTCTGCCTTCTGGAATCCTGCTTTTTGAAGCAGCACGATAAATTCCTCTACCTGTTTTTCTTCTAAACAATCCTCTGGTTTTATGAAGGATTGATTAAGTTTTCTTACCTGTTCATTATAATTTACGCATTCCTTTAAAGCTTTATTTCTCTTCTTCTTTTTATTCAGCATATGAGAATAAAGAAGGATAGCTTTATCTGAATTATTGGCTATCTTTAAAGCTCTCATATATCTTATTTCCGGAAGAGACTTCTTTATTCCAAAGAACACTCCCGCTGAAATGACTCCTACAAATACAAAATAGGCAAATATCCTAAGAACATTATCGCTTATATGGAATGAGAAATCCTTTCCCAGCTGGTTTGGATCCACGCCATTTCCCTGGCCATCTCCTCCGTCCCCAAACCAATCTCTAAAGGCATTCCAGAAATCATCATTATCTTCTTCCTCTATCATGGCTGATGCAGGGGTAACCTCTACCGGGATCCATCCTTTTCCATCTATATAGATTTCAACCCAGGCATGTGCATCCGCATCCGTGGCATCTACTTTAACAAGAGCCGTTTCTCCCAGCTCAGAATATCCATCATAGTAATCTTCATATTTTGCATCCCTTATAATCTCACCATTACTGATGATCTGAGAATAGGATATGGCATAGCCTTCACAATATCTTGCAGGTATGCCCATTTCTCTGAAAACAAGGGTTGCCGCACTGGCAAAATGAGCACAATAACCTTTCTTATTTTTTTCCAGGAAATAATTTACAAAGTCTCTACCTTTTGGTGTTGCTCCCGGCCTGATGGTATAAGGAACATTTTCCTGATAATAATCTGCAACTTTCTCCACTGTAACCATGGCTGGATCATTCTTATCAAGTCCCGCAACAGTGATAAATTTCTGGATACTGTTTTTGTTATCTACAGGAACATCTAAATAATCCCCGTAGGCTTTCCGTCTTTCTGTTTCATCATTGGCGTATAGATTATCCTCATTTAACAATGGATAATAATCCAGATTAACGGCTGATCTAAGGCCAAGGATCTTTATCCCTTCATAAGAATAATAAGGGGAATAAGTCTGAACAGGAGCTTCCACATTGATTATAGTCATCCTGCCCTTTGCACTCTTATCTTTATCATTATCATAGCTATTCTTTAAACTCTCTGTTTCAACAGAAAGATCAGATTTTTCTATGATATAATTATCAGGCTGTCTCCAGATATTAGTATAGGGCTGATAAGTTTTACCGTTAAAATTCTTTAAATAAAGAGTATTATAATCATATGGGGTGAAGACCACTGTAAGATCCGTCTCATGATCAAGTCTTATGGTAGAAACGCCTCCTAACATTCCGGAATTGATTCCTCCATTACTCTGATACAGATTCGTAATGCCAAAAACCCCCAGCATGATCACGTTCTGCACAGTTTCTCTTGATGCTTCTTTATATTTATTTTTCTTCTGAAGAATATCAAAGGTTTCTTTATTAAAGAATAAAGAAAGCACCAGAACTAATGCAGTGGTGTATATTGCTGCTATAGACAGTCCCTGCAGCAGGCTCTTATGATCAAGCCCATAATAAAGTCCCTTCTTTTTCCTCTTAAAAATATGATCATTTCTAGAAAGCAGGTAATGACCGCTGCCCTTAAGCACCATAGACATGGCAACACCTGAAATAAGCATTATGGTATAGATCAGCGCCGGTTCCTTCTGCATATAAAATGCCACAAGATTTATAGTCACTACTATAAAGATCGCCACCATATATCTTGCCCGCCTTAAGATATAGTTGTTAAGCAGGATATTAACTGCAATACCCAGCATACTGGCGGATATGGTTATGGCAAAATATCTGTCAGCCACCCTCTCATTGTAAAATGTCATTCCATCAGTATTAAAATAATCTGATGCAAGAGATATGGTATCATTTATCACTGCATAGAATCCTGAATTTATAAAGTCCTTCAGGGAAATGATACCGGCCGAGTAGATAACGAAGAATATCAGATATCCAAGATTCTCAGATCTCCAGCTATGATAAAGAAAGGCGCAGAGTATTGCCGTAAAAAACATGATCACATTAAAAAGGAACTGATCAAAGCCTGAACCAATAGCTGTAAGATAACTTCCGATACCTCCTGCCGCAAGAAGATAGACAACGATACCTTTTATTAAAAGAGTAATATATCTGTTCTCGCTTATATCATAAACTTCCTCCGGGATCGTAAGTCCCGTGCAAAGTTTCACTGGCTCTCTATTTTCATCTCGCCAAGAAGATCTTATTCTTTTTTTCTTTTCATTAGTATTATTCTTGTTGGATAATTTCGACATAAGCCGCTCCATTCCTATTAGTTACGTGGACATAGCTCTTTAATTCCGGATGTATCGACTTCATAAGCTCTAATGATTTTTCATTATCCTCATAAATAGTTTCAAAATACATATCCGTAAATGAAGCATTAAGATCGTCTAAATTCATGATCTCTCTTTCTCTAAATTCAAATCCCTTATCACTCCAGAAAAGGAGTCTCATATAAACCCCATCATTAATAAGCATCTTTGCTGTGTTATATCCCAGTGTTAATACCTGATCCACCACATCAGGATTTCCACCCAGTTCAATGACCATCACCATCTGCTGATCAGACATTGACACCCTGTCCTTAACCATGAGGATATCCCTTTTAGCAGAGAGCTTCCAATGAATGCTCATAAGCTTATCTCCAGGAATATATTCACGCACATCAGAAACATCTGAAAAATCATGTCCTTTTTTCTTTGTTTCTTCGCTTTCAGTCATACCAAGGGAAAGGTCACTTAAATTCTTAACCCCACCGGTTGAGTCTTCTGGAAGGACACTGATCTCATCATATATATCTATTTTTTTAGCCAGTGACACAAATCCCAGGAAATCCCTTACAGTAAAACTGTTTATCTCATATCTATATCTTCCATTCCTTGTGTATTCCACAGGAATAAGCTGTTTATATGTCCCATGAAACCTGGCGGGAACAGATATAATGGTTGACCCCTTGCTGTTATAAAAGGAATTAGCTGCATCAAGTTTTATACATACATCAAAAGACATAAAGTAAGCTTTATTTATAACACTCAGCTCAATATAAGATGTAGAAAGACGTCTCTCATACATTTCAGTACTTCTCACCTTGATCTGGATCACATTTCTCATAATGAATACAAGCACAAGGGAAATAAACGGTGCTATGATATCGATCAAAAGCGCCATAAAAAGAAAATGATTTTTTAAAAACCAGTAACATATAAAAATGATACCGAACTGTATAAGATATCCAATTATTCTTAAAAAATGAATCTTTGTCTTTAAATACATATTAATTCCTCGGTGGCTGAACTATCTCTAAAAGCTTTCTTATTGCAAGATCCATATTAAGTCCTGTTGCTCTTGCTCTCTGTCCAAGCTTTACTCTGTGTCCTAGAGTATCCCTGGTTACATTCTGAACATCCTCAGCTGTAACATAATCTCTTCCATCTATTACCGCCATTGCTTTTGCCATCTTAAGCATAGCTATTGTACCTCTTGGGCTGGCCCCCATAGAAAAGATCTCATTTCTTCTGGTTTCTTCAACAATATTTACTATATATTCATAAATATCATCTTTTACAAAAATCTCATTTGTCGCTTTCCTTAACTCGATCAATTCATCAAGTGTAATAACTGATTCCAGCTGTTTTAAAGGCGCACTGGCATTTCCTTTAAGGATCATAACTGCATCACTATGGGCAGGGTATCCCATAGAAAGGCAGACCATAAATCTGTCCAGCTGTGATTCTGGAAGCATCTGTGTACCTGATGATCCATAAGGGTTCTCAGTGGCAATTACTACAAATGGATCCGGAAGAGCACGAGTCACACCGTCAACAGTTGCAGTTCCTTCCTCCATTACTTCAAGTAATGCAGACTGGGTTTTTGGTGAAGTACGATTTATCTCATCTGCCAGAAACAGATTGCAGAATACTGATCCGGGTCTGAATTCAAATTCTTTAGTAGCACTGTTATACATGGAAAATCCCAGGATATCACTTGGAAGAACATCCGGTGTAAACTGTACTCTTTTATAATCAAGGCTTAAAGTTTTCGCAAAAGCTGTAGCCAGGGTTGTCTTACCTACTCCCGGAATATCCTCCATAAGGATATGTCCTCCTGCAAGAGTTGCCGCCAGCACCTTTTTAACAACCATTTCCTTACCTTTTATTACACGATTAACATTATTTTGTACATCTAAAGTTTTATTCTGATTCATTTTTACTCCTTAAAATCCTTAAAACATGGATACGAAAAAAACCTTTATAACAAACTCCATATATAATTATTTTAATACGAAAATTAAGTTTTTATCAACATAACTTTGACTAAAAAGCCTCAATACACACATTTTTCATTTCTTTTAATTGTATTATAATAGGATAGAAGATATAATCATTCTAGGTATATCAAGAAATGGAAACTTATCATAAAATGCTTTAAATAATCACTTAAGGAGAATAAAAATGAGAAAGACCAAAGTAATCTGTACAATCGGACCATCTAGTGAAAATGAGGAAACTCTTACACAACTCTGCCTTGCAGGTATGAATATCGCAAGACTTAACTTCTCTCACGGATCACATGATGAACATAAGAAAAAGTTCGACCTGATCAAGAAAGTCAGGAACAACCTTAACCTTCCAATAGCTATCATGCTTGATACTAAAGGTCCTGAATATAGAATTAAGACATTTAAGGATCATAAGATTGAGCTTAAAGAAGGCGATACATTTATCTTTACTACTGACCCTATCGAAGGAGATCAGACAAGAGTATCTGTTAACTATGATCACCTTATCGATGACTTAAATATCGGTGACAGGATCCTTGTATGTAACGGTCTTGTTATCTTCGAAGTACTTAAATTAGAAGGAAATAACGCAATCTGTAAATGTATCACAGGTGGTACTCTTTCAGACAGAAAGAGCATGAATTTCCCTAACAAGGTTATGAATCACGCCTTCCTTAGTGAAGCTGATAAGAGCGATATACTTTTCGGTATCGAGAATGGCATTGAATTCGTTGCAGCATCTTTCGTATCAAAGAAGCAGGATGTGGTAGATCTTAGAGAATTCTTAGATGCTAACGGCGGTGAAGATGTTGATATCATCGCAAAGATTGAAAACAGATCTGGTGTAGATAACATCGAAGAGATCTGTGACATTGCTGATGGAATCATGGTTGCCCGTGGTGACCTTGGTGTTGAGATTCCTGGTGTTGAAGTTCCTTCAATCCAGAAATACTTAATCAATAAATGCCGTCTTCTTGGTAAGAGAGTTATCACCGCAACAGAAATGTTAGAATCAATGATTGAAAAGCCACGTCCTACAAGAGCTGAAGTATCAGACGTTGCTAATGCCGTATATGACGGAACATCTGTTGTTATGCTTTCTGGTGAGACTGCATCAGGTAAGTATCCTGTAGAAGCAGTTAGAACCATGGTTGAAACAATTGAATTTACAGAAAAGAACATTCACTATAACAGAAGATTTAAGAATACTGACGTACATATTCATAACATTTTAGATGCCATCTCACATTCAACATGTTCTATGGCCATCGATGTAGATGCTAAATGTATCGTTGTTAATTCCCTTTCAGGAAGAACAGCCCGCATGGTAAGCCGTTTCCGTTGTCCTGTTGATATAATCGGTATGACAACTTCAGAAAAGGTATGGAGAAAGCTTAACATGAGCTGGGGCGTAACACCTGTACTTTGCGGAACTTATGATTCAATGGAATCAATGTTCGCAAACAACATAAGAGAAGCTAAAAAAGCTTTTAATCTTAGCGCAGGAGATAACATCGTACTTACAGGCGGCGTTATGAATGGCGAAAGCGGAAATACAAATATCATCAAAGTTGCAACCATTTAATTAAAATAGGATCGTATCTTTGCATCCAAATTACTTAATAAGCATCGGGGAGGTTTTTTAGCTTATGAAGGAATGGTCAAAGGAGATGCTTTATCGGGAGCTTAAAAACCCAGATGAGATAAAAGGTCTTCATGACAAAGTAAAAGAGTCTGTCTATAGACAGACGTATCATATCCAGCCTACTTGCGGTTTATTAAATGACCCAAATGGTTTTATCTGCCATAATGGCATCTTTCACCTGTTCTATCAGTGGTGTCCATGGGGTGCCGTACATGGTTTAAAATACTGGTATCATACCACTTCTAATGATCTTATTCATTGGAAAAATGAAGGTATAGCTTTAAAACCTGACACCTATTTAGACAACAGAGGTGTATATTCAGGAACTGCCCTTTTGGATGGAGATAAGATCAACCTTTATTATACTGGCAATCATCGTGATGAAGACTGGACAAGAACAGCCTTTACCTGCCTTGCCAGCTTAAATCCTGACGGAAGCTTTACCAAGAAAGAGAATCCTTTATTTGGTCCAGCAGAAGGATTTACAGAACACCAAAGAGATCCAAAGATAATCTTTAACAGTGAACTGAACAAATACTTCATCATCCTGGGAGCTCAGGATGAAAACGCCAGAGGATGTGCTCTTCTTTATTCCTCTGACTATCCGGATAAGGATTTTAAATTTGTAAATAAGATCCTGGTTCCTGGTTTTGAGGAATTTGGTAACATGTGGGAATGCCCATCATTAGAGCACATTGATGGAAAGGATGTACTTATCTTCTGCCCACAGAATATCACTCTTCCTGGAAGAAGTTATGCTCAGCACCATAATGGCTATATTATCGGTAGTATGGATTTTGAGGAAGCCGTATTTATACCTGACTCCGAATTTATAGAACTTGACTCTGGTTTTGATCATTACGCTGCACAATGTGCTGCTAACACAGACCGTCATGTAATATTTGGCTGGATGGGAAATCCGGATTGTACTTATCCCCCAACTGATGAAGAAGACTGGGCCGGATGTATGACACTTCCAAGAGAATTACATATTGAAGATAACAAACTGATCCAGACTCCTGTTAAGGAAATAGAAAAGATCAGAGGAGCAGAATTACCATCTGATACAAAAGAGCTCCCTCTTGCAGCGGAACTTGATATCACTAGTGATGGAAATGATTTCTATATATCTCTTTTTAAGAACAGACATGCAAGAGGTCTTATGATCTCCTACAACTCTTCTACTAAAAAGCTGGGAATTGACAGATCAGGACTTAAAAACAGGATCAATACCAACTGGGGCGAATCCCGTACTAAGGTACTTGATAATCCTCTTACAAAATTAAGGATCTTTATAGATCATAGTTCCATAGAGATTTTTGTAAATGATGGTGAAGCAGTATTTTCAGGAAGGATCTTTCCTACTGAAGAAGAAAAGCAGTTTGTTGTATCACCAAATGCAACCTGCCATATCTATAATATCAACCCATCAGTTACTGATGATTTTATAATCTAAAAAAACCCGCCGCACCTTTATCCCATTGGGGATGATAAAAGGTGCAGCGGATTTTTTATGTCCTTAAATATTTATTATCATGATCCTGTAGATTCATATTTTCTGGCACATACTGTCCAGACTGAACATGAAATAATAAGTGATATTATAGAAACAATTATAATAGCTCCTGATATGATCCATGGATTATGGTTTTCAAACATAAGGATCTCTACAGGAAGGGAGATTATAAGTCCAAATGGAACTACCGCAATAAGCATTATCTTTAAGGCTTTTGGATATATTCCAATAGGATATCTGGTATAATCCCTGAAATTATAAAGTATCTGCATCAAATATCCAGATCTCTTTATTATAAAGGCAGGACTGCATGTAAGAATCTTAATTGCAGTTACTATCAATGCTCCAAATAAAGTCGCAACGACTATAAGCACAATCTTTGAAACAGTCCAGTTAATGCCGCATTTCACGCCACATATTACCAGCATTACAGCTCCTACGATAAATTCTCCAAAAGCCTCTGGCTGGAAAGTCTCAGAAAGCACCTGAAAAAGCACCGGAACTGGTCTAAGGAAATAACTGTCTAAATCTCCTCTTATTATCCTGAAATAAGCAAGGCGCCATAATTCATCTGTAAGCAGATGATCCACAGCAATGGGCATCATTGTAAAACCATATAAAAATCCCATCTGATACACATTCCATCCATTAAGTGTAGGAATATTTCTGATGATGAAATATAAAGACAACAGCGTTGCCACATTCTGTATAAAGAATCCAAATATTCCGATTATAAGGTCATTCTTAAACTCCATCCTTGCGATCATAGAACGGGACATACTGGCACAATAGAGTTTTTTATAATATTTAAAACTATTCATGATCAACCTCCCTGTACTGTTATCTTCTTACTGGCTTTTATAAAGATAAGCTTCGCCAAAACATTTAGTATGATAAACCAAATCACACTCTTTAATATGATAAAGCCAGCCTCTCTTAGATCTACTCTCATTACGAGAATATATACCGGATTCTGTGAAAGCCCCGCAAAGGGTAACATTTCAGCGATTTTTCCCAGTTTTCCCGGAAAGAAAGCAAGAGGGATGAGTACTCCGGAGAAGAAATTTACCAAAACATTCTTTGAGAAATTCAGTCCCCAGGAAGCTGTTGTATAAAAACAGCAGATACCACATATATAATCAATGGTGTCATATACAGCAATAGCAAGGATCATTGACACTATAAAAAGGATTATGTGAAAGAAAAATACAGGATAAGATGAAATTTTTAAGAAACCCATCTTAACAAATACGATTATTGAGATCACTATTGTAGGAATTCCCATCAGAATTATCCTGGTGGTACAGGTTCCCATAACTCTGAACAAAAATCTTATCCTGTAGGATATAGGCTTAATAAAGGATATGGCAATCGTGCCATCCTTTATCTCTCTATTTATATCACTCATGGTTTCTGTTCCAAGACACATAAATGCAAAAATGTTAGTAAATACAAAATAAACTAGCATTTCATTGAAGGTAAAACCATTGATAACTGGAGATGAAGAGCTGTTATATACCGCTGTCCAAAGAAAGGCCACACATACTAGCTGTAAAAATGTAATAAGCATCCACGCAAACAGGCCTACCCGGTACGCCATTTCTTCCATCATCCCAGCTTTAAAAAACGGGATGTATTTCTTCATGCCACCACCTCCGAACCAGACATAATACTCTTAACTACTTCTTCAATACCAATCTCAGAAATCTGCATATCCTGAGCATTGAGGTCACCAAAGGCATAATTAACAACTTTCTTTATCTCAAGCTTATCAGCATCAAATCTGATATTTAATTTCTGATCCTTTAACTCATATGAAGCAAGACCATTAAAGTCGTTATAAGTCTTTAATTTTTCCTCATCAGCCGCTTCTTTTAATGTAAGTGACACTGTTCTAATATTTCCAAAGTGATGCTTGATGTCCTCCAGGGGTCCATCATAGATTATCTCACCTTTTTCTATCATGATGATCCTGGAACATAAGTTTTCAATATCCTGCATATCATGTGTTGTAAGGATTACTGTGGTATTGAATTTCTCATTCATTTCCTTAATGGCTTTTCTTATCTTTTCCTTAACCCACACATCAAGTCCGATAGTTGGCTCATCTAAGAATAATATCTTAGGATTATGAAGCCAGCTGGCTGCAAGATCCGCTCTCATTCTCTGACCAAGAGAAAGTGTTCTTACAGGCTGAGAAAGAAATTCATCTAAATCCAGTGTCTTAGATAAGAAATCCATTCTCTCTTTATAGTCTTCATCAGACACTTTATAAATCTGTTTCAATACCTTAAATGACTCAATAAGAGGAATATCCCACCATAACTGAGTCTTCTGCCCGAATACAACCCCTATCTTTCCCGCAACTTCCATTCTCTTCTTATATGGCTCGATTCCCTCTATCTTTACACTTCCTGAGGTTGGAGTGAGGATTCCGCACATCATCTTTATGGTTGTACTTTTTCCTGCACCATTGGATCCGATATAACCCACTATCTCACCATCATTTATCGTAAAATCGATATCATTAACGGCAAGCTTTGAAGTATACTTTCTTGAAAATAAAGTTTTAGCCATTCCCTTTACGCCCTGTTCCCTCACAGGTTTGCGAAACTCTTTTGTAAGATTTTTTACTTCGATCATCTTTTCATCCTTTCCCTTACTTAACTCACTACAGGTATAACGTCCGCAAAATAACTGGACTGGTGCGCCGAATGCTTGCTCGAGAGTACGTCTCAAAAAACGTAGGCGTAGCGGGCTACGCTGAGGATTTTTGAGGCGTGCTATCGATGTAAGCAGGCAAGCATTCGGTTTAGTTATTTAAGTGACGTTATACAGGTTTCATTTCGGCCGAAAATAATATAAAAAAAACAGCCATTTCAAATAATTATGAAATGACTGTTTTAATTATCAAAATATAAAATGATACACCAATAATGTATATCATTAGATAAATAAAGAATAATCAAACATACTTACAGTCATTTTTTTCTTATATAAGCTATAATCTCGAGTCACGTAAATGACATGTAATGATCTCATTATCCTTTATCCCCTTTCTTTAATACTATACCGAATATAAATTAATTAGTTTCCTCTGTCAACCTGTTTTTTCAAATATCTAAGATTTTCTCTAACATTTCGTTTGCATCGGAAACAATTGGGTCAGCTCCCTGTTTTTCAAGATAATCTCTTGACCTAAACCCCCAATCACAGGAAATACATCTCATATCTGAATTTTTAGCAGTGAGCATATCGATCTCAGAATCTCCCACATAAACCGAATCCTCTGCTGTTACATTAAGATTATCCATTGCTTTTTTAAGCATATCTGGTGCGGGTTTTCTCCTTATACCCTCTGCCTCTCCTAAAGAAATATCAAACAGCCCATAAAAAAGATCCTCAGATAATTTTTTCACTGCAATGTCCGGCTTATTAGATACAACGGCGGTCTTTATACCCTTTTCTCTTATTCTTCTTATGGCTTCGATTATCCCTTTATATGGACCTGTCTTTATATTACAATTTGCAGCATAATAAGGCATATAAATCTTTGTAATACGCTCTACTTCCTTATCATCCGCAACATATATCTCTTTTTCTTTCTCTGTTCCGATAAGATCTAACTTGTCTTTATCTACACCTGCTTCCGTAGCAAGACCTCTCTTAACAGCAACCTTAACTCCCGAACCAAAGAAAAGTTTGGTCATCTCTATTCCATAATCTGCTCTATGGCCTGCTTCTTTAAAAGCATGATTAAGAGCATCTGTAAGATCCCCTAATGTATCAAGGATCGTCCCATCCATATCAAAAAATACTGCTTTTATCATATCTCGTCCTTATGGTCTTCTAGATTAATATCATATATATTTTTTACTAAAATGATATCGTCACCTATTTTAATCGTTCCATTTATTTTATCAAGTTTTTTTATCACACCTGATACTTCCATTACTGTCCCCGTATCCTTACTTCGCCCGTCGGCTATAAAATAAGTGATACGTCCTCTCACTTCTTCCTTTTTTTCTATTCTTTCATCAATGATAAGTATCACCTGATCTAAAAGCTGTTTTTCATCCTCAGAAAGATAGATATAAGGAGCATAAAGAACATTTTCTTTATCTATTTCTTCATCGAATCCTCTTAATGCATCAAATGAAGCAAATATTTTCGCTCTATCCTGAATACTCATCTTCGGATGCCTGATAGAGAAATCATCTCCATTATGTTCCGGTCTCATTTTATTAATAATATCACTGTAATCAAACTTCATTTTCACTATTCCATATATAAAATATTATCTTCTTTTGAAACTCCCTTTATATAATCGTCATCATGGGAAACAGATATAATACATTTATTATTTTGTCCATTCAATAGATGAATTAATTTGTCTTTTGATTCTAAGTCTAATCCACCCGTAGGTTCATCTAATATCAAAAGGTCAGCATTAACTAAAAGAGCTGCTACAATTGCTACTTTTTTCTGAGTTCCCAGTGACAAGTCTTCAACTAATATATATTCATATTTTTTGATATTGAAATATCTAATCAGTCTTTCGTATTCTTCTTTTACGTTTTCAAAACGTATTTTATATAACCCCAGTCTGAATCTGATATTATTCTTCATAGTCATTTTTTGATAAAGTCCATTGTAATCTGGGAGATATGATATACTAATCCCTTTTTCTTTTATTATCTCCCCCTCATCCGGTTTAATCAAACCTAATATAATTTTTATAAGTGTTGTTTTTCCACATCCATTTTCTCCATAAATAATATAAGAATTATTACGTTTGAAATAATAATTTAAGTCATTAATAATTCTTTCGTCCAAATTATAACCAAATGAAAGATTCTTTATTTCTACCATAATTTCACCTTAGCAAAACAAATTAGAAATACTAATAACCACAAAACACTTACAAAAATTGAAAGTATTATTGTCCATTTTCTAATCACCAATATTTCTTCTAAATCAATTCTTTTCTTTGAAAATAACAGCCAACTAATAACACTTACACTTAATCCTGTCATAAGCATAAATGGTATCATCCACCAAACCACCTTAATACCTACAAATGATAAAATAGTATATAAAATCATTTTTATCATTGCAGTTAACACATTTAGTAATATCGCAAGAATAGTTGAATACCAATAATTATTTTTGCGGCTTACACCCTGAATCATCAGTATCTCGTCCATTTTTTCTTCAATCTCTATCGCCATTGAAGGAATCTGTACATTTGTTTCTAAAAAAAATGGCATCTCAATGGAAAGCAGTATCAGAAATACAAATTTCAACTTTCCAAAATCACTTGTAATTGCAATTATTTCACTAAATAGCAATGCAACCATAATTATTAATGCATGTTTATTCCCTCTTAATCGAATTAATTCTCGACTAAGAAATGTATTAAATTTTGAGTCTGTGCTTACTAGTATATTCTTCTTTTTCTTATGTATTAATAATCGCTTTTTAGTTATTCTGCGATATGTAAATAAGTACGCTCCAAGAGTAAGTAATATAGAAATTAAAAAACAAATTACAGGTCTCTCATGGACATAATATATTATAAAAAAATATAAAAATCCAAATCCTATGGCAACCATATCTGGTTCCGTAGTAATTCTGTCAATTGATCTTCCAAATGAGAAAAACGACATTGAAACAATCGCGAAAGAAACTATTCCCCAATATAAAGGATCATTAAGCTTGTATATATATAAGCCCTGTTCAATATATCGAACTGTAATATTATTAATAACTATACTTAAAATCGAAAGTATCCCCATAATTATGGTCGGGATAAAGGTTTTTAGTATAATTAGTTTGTGCCCCGATAATGGACTTATTCTCATAATATCCAATGTTCCATATGCTGTTTCCTCCGTTGTAATCTGATAGATTAATTCACAGATTACAAAAATTCCATTTACTCCAACAGCTTTAATACACTCTGACAAATTAAGGTTCATACCAAAAAGTTGCCCCTTTTGTCCAGGAAGAAGTGCGCAACAATTTATTCCCACTAAATAAAAGGCTGCAAAACAAACATTAATTAGTGTTTTTTTCAGCCTTAATATTTCCATCAATTCTTTTTTAATAAAAACACCTAACAATCTTCTCTCCTCGCAACCACATTTTTAATCAAGCTTTATGGCCTCCAATTTCCCTGTTTCTTTCAACTGCAGTTGCCCCCTCCAAAAGATTCGTTCCCCTAAGGAGTGCATTCTTTCCATATTTTGATTTAATGGATACAATAGCTTTCTGCATTTTCTTTTCTTTATCATGTTTTTCTTTATCTTCAAATAATCCTAACTGATAGAATGTATCTTCCTCTCTTCTTACATCATTGGCATTTATATACATCCTTCGTACTGTCAGCTTTTTATCCACTATCCTATCATATAATTGAAGAACATGATCTATTATCACTTTAGTAGAACTGGTATAATTACCGAGTTTTATGGTTCCATGAGCATTTTTCGGTATTACTCTTCCATATCTGTCAGAAACCACATCTCCACTATACCCTCTTTCCACCGCTTCTTTATCATAGCCGATCTGAATGGTCACAGAATCTGTCACAAGACCTTTCTCTACTAGTCTTAAGGCCATGATCTCTGCCATTTCATCAATGATAACTCTCGCTTTTTCAAATGTATATGGTTCTGAAAGCACCTGTCCTTCCGAAAGAGAAGAAGACATTGGCTTATAAGCCTTTATCTCTTTTATAGTAACGGGCTCTATTCCAAAAGCATGATCTATAAGGATTTCTGCATCTATTCCAAAGAGTCTGTAGAATATCTCCTCATTACTTAAAGCACGTCTTGCCACATCTCCCATGGTGTTCATTCCATATTCTTTAAGTCTTCTTGCAGTTCCAGGTCCGGTTCTCCAGAAATCTGTAAGGGGTTCATGCCCCCACATTTCTCTTTTAAAACTTTCCTCATCCAGCTCCGCAATCCTTACTCCATCTTTATCTGCCTTCATATGTTTCGCTTTAATATCCATGGCGATCTTTGCAAGATATAGATTGGTTCCTATTCCTGCAGTAGCAGTGATCCCGGTGGTCTTTAACACATCATGGATAATATCCATCACCAGTTCATGGGCAGTCTTACCATAGGTATTCAGATAATCTGTAACATCCATAAATACCTCATCTACGCTATAGACCACCACATCTTCCGGCGCGATATATTTCATATATATGCTGTAGATCTCTGCAGACTTTTTAAGATAGTGATACATCTGCGGCCTCGCTATTATAAACTCAACCTTTTCTTTTGTACGAGCCTCATATTCTCTTAATTTAGCCTTAACTTCAAAAAGCCTTGCTCTTCCCGGTATCCCATAGGCTTTAAGGGATGGGGAAACAGCAAGGCAGATAGTCTTATCCGTTCTGCTTTCATCCGCAACTACTAAATTAGTCTTAAGAGGATCTAGTCCCCTCTCAACGCATTCAACAGATGCATAGAAAGATTTTAAATCTATAGCTGCATAGATTCGCTGCATTTCTTTCTTCTTTCTCTATCTACGTCGATCCATTCATCAAGAGTAAGAGGCATATAATCTGAAAACATGGCAAAGCAGTTGATCATATTACAAGGAATATTCATAAAGTCTCCCTGCATGGTCTTCACCCTCTCTTTTCTTGTGGTCATTATAAAACTGTTAATAAGCTTTTCATCAGTGGTATTATGCACATGTCCATATAACATATATGCAGTAGGATTTCCCTGCTTATCACGTCTGTACTGACCGTTATAACAAAATACAGGATAGTGGGAAAGGATAACACTTCTTCCGTTATCTTCGATCTCTGCATAGGATTTTATCCACTCAAATCTTTTTATATTACATTTCTTATCCATAAGAAACTTATCATGGTTTCCTCTTATCAGATAAATCTTTCCTTTTAGTCTATCCAGTATTTCATTGGTCTTTTTTGCAAATATCACAGAAAAGTCCCCTAAAACATAAACCTCATCTATATCCGAAACCTTTTCGTTCCATTTTTTTATCATATATTCGTTCATTTCATCCACTGAAGCAAAGCCCCTGTTGTCCATGGCATCATTTAAGATAGCATGTCCAAAATGAAGATCGGATATATACATTTTTCTAACTGGTACTTCCAAATAACTGCCTCCAAAACATTATATGTTTTTATACAAATCCGCCTGTTACTCCTGAACCTGCATTTGGAGAAACCACCGACCAAATGAGATCCAAAACAAAGAGTATAAGAAGGACTGTACAAAGCACCTTTCTATATTTAGTGCTCATTTTTAAATACTGGTCATCAAGCCATGGTGATATAACATAGGTAAATGCAAATCCCGCAAATCCAAATAAAAGTACTCCTTCAAGGCAGATACGACCATTCAGATTCATAAAGTAACCAGCATAATCCCACCATTTTTTATCAAATAATACTTCCAGTATCCAGGAAGCAAAATATTCCAGGCTTCCGCAAAGAGCCATGGCGCCAACAAACAGCCAGCCCGGCTTCTCTCTCAAAGGTCTTAAGAAGACCATGATCAGCAGACCTCCACAGCCATATATAGGAAGCCAAGGTCCATGCATAGTTCCTCTGTTAACAAATTCTCCTGTCATAGCCAGGTAGAATATAAATTCCCAAACCCATCCTACAAGAGAATAAGTAAAGAATAATTCCACGATCGAAAGGAAGCTGTATTTTCTTCTATAATCTCTCTTTAGATTTTCCACATGAGGAACTTTAATATCAAATACTTCATCCCCGGACGGATGCTCCTCTTGAACTACATATTTTATATCAAGAGCGTCATCATTAAGAAGTGTCCCAAGATGCTCAGGAAGCTGTTTTTTAGCCTTTCTTCTAAGTGTCATATAAAGCTCTGCATTTACACATTCAAAATATGAATTAGCAAAGAACAGCCCCACAATATTGAATGTACAGAATGATAAAACAAACCAGGGGAAAAATGTTACATCTAAAACAAACACATTCCACTTCTCGTTTTTCATCATTTTCTTTGATAACTCGAAGGCTTCTTTCTTTTTGATCTTTGGATTCTCCGCCAGGATATAAGGTATCAGCCTGTATTCATAACATTTAATGATACCTCCTACAATGGTTAAGTCCCAAAGGATCTGTCTTAAATATCTTATAAACATTACATGACTTACATTAAGAAGTCTTTTATTCTTATAGGTGAATAATATCTCTTTAGGTTTTGTACCTGAATATCTTCTTTGTTCAAGAAAATACCGGTTCTTTCCAACTGCGATAACATTTTTTATATAAACAAATGAAAGGAAGGAAATGATCACAAATATAAATATTATGATGGAACTTCCTATCTTTCCATTAAATACCAGCTGGTTTATTCCATTCATAAAACCAAAGATAAAGGATTGACTTCCCAGTATTGAATTAACAAATACTGATGCAAAGCCTGCAGAATATTTCTCTGATTTAGTCTGTATCTTTGAAGGATCTTTAATGGAATTCATGTTAAATATATTTCCTAAGAATTCTCCAAGAATTTCAGTATAATTAAGAGCCTTATCCTGACCGTTGATATAACTATAAGTACCCCTTATCCCACTTACCAGAAGGTCCAGCTGATCTAAAGCCGATACTTCACCTGATACTGTTGAGATTCCATTACTATCATCTCCCAGCATCAGGATCACCGACTTTTCTTCCTTTATTCTTCTGAAATCCGCCAGTCTTCCAGAATAAAACTGATATCCGCCATTAATAAGTATTAATATGACGAACATTACCGCAATATTAAGTATATAATTTCTTTTAAGATTCTTCTTTGCTTCGAGTTTGATCTCGCGGCGTTTTGCCGTTGATATCATAAAATTCCCCTTTATTTTTCCCTACTTTATAAAGGCTTAAAATCCGAAGCCGGATGTTTACATATAGGACATATAAAGTCTTCCGGAAGAACCTCTCCTTCGTATATATATCCACAGACAGTACATATCCAGCCTTTCTTTATCTCCTTAGCCTTGTCAGGAGAAACCTTGATGTTTGACTGATAATAACCATAAGTGCATGACTCATCCCCTGCAAGGACTTCTCCATCAGTAACATCTGCTATAAATAATGAATGCGTTCCAAGATCTACTATATCGATCACTTTACCTGAAAGATATGCATTACAGCCATTGGTAATATAACTTATTCCATTACTGGATCTGCTAAGTTCTACTCCAATAGCTTTGTCCACATCTCTTCCACTCTGGAATCCCCAATGTTTAAAAAGATCAAATCCTGCTTTCTCGGAAATGATAGAAACATTGAATTCCTTGGTTCTCACGATCATATCATGAGTATAATTTGATTTATTAACTGCAATACTAATCCTGTTTGGCTGAGAAGTAACCTGTATGGCTGTATTTATGATACATCCATTATCCTTATCCCCTTCTTTTGCAGTTAAAACAAAAAGACCATAAGTAAGTTTGTACATTGTTTTTGGATCCATATTGTAACCCTCCTATTATAAAAACATTAACCCCAAAACTATATTATTTATCACTTAAAGTAATATAGTTTTTACTCTTTATAGAAAGTTCAGGCAGATGGGAAATCTTACCTTCCACCTTTTCCTGAAGCTTGTCTATCTTCTTTTTGTTGGACTTTCCTATATCATTTATCCCTGTTTTAGGAAGGTCCATGGCCATCTTCTTTGTTGTGCCTGAGATACCGGAAGCAGCACCAGCTATTTTTTTAATACTGCTGAATCCATGTTTAAGTATGTCACTAAACCTTTCTATCCCAGCCTCTTCAAATGCCCCAAAGATTTCTTCAACAAAAATCTTTCTCTTCTCCATATCCTGATCCTTCATCCATTCATCGAATATCTTGCCAGCCCACACTGACCCTCTTTCGAATTTTTCAGCATATAAAAAATCATGATAATCCATACACCAGGTTACAAGACTGTGCTGTCCCAGCCCCTTGGCTGTACTCTTAACCAGCCTTGTATCTGTAAATTTCGCCTCAAATATCTTTCCTATAAAACAGCTCTCAGGACTTATCCTGGTAGTTTTATCATCAAGACGGCTATAAATCTCTTTTATTTTTTCCTCTGGATCTTCCTTATCCTTAAGGATATCATTTGCCTCCAGAATCTGCGCCTCATTTAACACAGGCTCGCATATTCCAGGCCCATCAAACATATATATATGCTTAAGTCTTTTTATTTCTTCATCCTTTAATACAGCAGCTGCATAAACTGCAAGATTGGCCCCTTTAGAATGGCCGCAGATATAGAATTCTTCATCTATCTCATCCTTAAGCCTTGCATTTATATATTCTCCTGCTGCTAATTGTGATCCGGTGGTTTCATAGCTTAACATGAAGTCTTCTTTCCAACCTACAACCGAATCATCTGTTCCACGAAATGTAATAACTTTTAAACCATTATCCAGTTCGAAAGTCGCCGCTGCAAACTGGATATTTTGTTCTAACACTGTAATATCTACATACTTTCTTATCTTGATATTCCCGTATCTATCTGTATCACAAGCCGCAAGAAGGAATTCGTCATATTCTTCCTTTCTCTGGATATAATCCCCATTAACTATCAGGAATTCTGTATGAGACTTTATCTTTTCTCCAATATCCTTAAATGTGATATAGTCCCTATCTTCATTTAAGCTGCTGAATTTGCTGAAATCCGTATAGACAAGCTGCGACAATACAGCCGCATCTCTCTCATTAAACTCATCCTGTCTGAATGTTAGATCTCCGCGCCATTTTATATAATCATATAATGTTGCTGCTTTCCTCATCTTTTCCCCCAAAGAACAGCCTGTCCACCAACTGAGGGAGGTCTTTTAAACCACTTATTGATTCTGTAGGCTGTTCCATCTTACCAAATCCATAAGAAGCATAAATAAATGGTACCCCCGCAGCTGTACTTGAATCATAATCCGCCTGAATATCGCCGATATAATAAGCCTTATCAAGGCCATTATCTTCAACCATCTTGCGGATATTGAAAGCCTTATCCTGATCATTATCCCCATAACAAAGTATGTCATCAAACAATTCTTCAAAATGATAATGCTCGAGAAATGCCTCTATATATCCACTTTGACAATTACTTACTATATAAAGGTGACACTTCTTTTTTAATTCTATCATAGTCTCTAAAAGATCCGGATAGAGGATGCCACCATGTTCTCTCAGATAATCATTTTCATTGTCCCCGCACTTTTTAAGCAGTGCTTTTCTCTTTTCTTTAGAAAATTCCGGGAACATTATATCTGCTATCTTATCCATATTAAGACCCATAACCGCCTGAATATCTTCCTTGGTTATTACTCTGTCTAGTTCTGTTTCTCTTGCTACAACCTCTGTCCAGCTACTGGCCACTCCCTGTGCTGAATCCCAAAGAGTTCCATCCATATCAAATATTAGTCCGTACTTCATAGCTACCTCTCTTACTAAACTCGGTCTTTAATTTTTAGCGTTTTTGTGTTAATCTTTACGCGTAATCCATTTTATTTTACTATACTAAAGGAGAATTGTCACATGGAATTGTGGGATATCTATGATAAAGATAAAAAACCAACCGGCAGAACAATGGAAAGAAACGACTGGCACATGAAACCGGGCGATTTCCATCTTACAGTTCTCGGAGTTGTTCAAAATAAAGAAGGAAAATACCTTATCACTCAACGCGTTATGACTAAAGCCTGGGCTCCTGGTCATTGGGAAGTATCCGGTGGTGGCGCACAGGCAGGAGAAACATCTTATGAGGCTGTATGCCGCGAGATAAAAGAAGAAACAGGACTTGATGTTTCAAAGGCAGAAGGCGGCCTTTCTTTCACATATCAGCGTATCAATCCTGATGAGGGTGATAATTATTTTGTTGATGTATATAAATTCATTTTAGATTTCAATGAGAAAGATATATCTTTCCAGGAAAAGGAAGTTCTTGATTATAAACTTGCTACTTCAGAAGAGATCAAGGCTTTAGGGAAAGAAAAGATCTTCCTTCACTACGACAGTATCAAACAGATATTTGATTGATTTAAATTATGAGGACTCTAAATGCTTAATATAGATATTAATCCATTGTTAGAAAAATTATATTTTTTTGCTTCTACAATCCAAAGCAGTTCAAATGTATTTCCAAAGAATTCTCCAGTACCTCTCAGATTTCTTGTAAAAGATGATCTAATCAATTTCTGCGGATATATATTTACAAAAACCACTAGTGATGAAGAAGATTATGAAATTGATTTTCTTAATACTTATCTCGGGATATCTATTACCGCCAAGAATTTTCAGAGGCTTAGAGTAGACAGGATCATAGGAACTAATTTTGAAAATAAGATTCCTCCTTCCCTGGTTTATTTTGTAAAGAATGATCTGCTTCCTGAAGCGGAAAAAGTTGGTTATAAAATGTCAGTAGCAAGACATTACATCAACGTATTTAACAATGTTGGCTGTGCTTTTCTTGCTTATAACGGCATTAATGAATCAGAAGCAGAAAAGCTTTCAAAATATGTCACCATGATGAGTGAATATGTAAATCAATATGATGTAGATCACTCCAGCGGAAGAAATTCCTACTCTATGTCAAATGACTCAGAGCCAAATCAAGATAACCGTCTCTCCGGAAATGTTGTCATATCCAATACATCAGATGATAAATATAAGGATAACGGAAGTCTTCTTAACGGCAGCTCTGCCGATAACAGCAAAGGCAAGACAGACGAAGAAAAGCTGGAAGAATATATGAATGAGTTAAATTCACTCATAGGTCTTACCAATGTAAAAGAAGAAATCCTGAAACAGGTTAATCTGGTTAAGATATCTTCCATCAGAAAGAAAATGGGTCTTAAGGTCCCTGATATTTCTTATCATCTTGTATTTTCAGGTAATCCTGGAACCGGTAAAACAACTGTAGCCCGTCTTCTTTCAAAGATCTATCAGGCTCTTGGAGTTGTATCAAAGGGTACCTTTGTGGAAACCGACCGAAGCGGATTAGTTGCAGGTTTTGTAGGCGGAACTGCTGAAAAGACTACTGAGATAATCAATACTGCCATAGGTGGAGTACTCTTTATCGACGAAGCTTATGCCTTAACCAATGCCTCTACTAGTGAGGACTTTGGACCTGAAGCAATAGATACTTTACTTAAACGTATGGAAGATGATCGAAGCGACTTTATAGTAATAGCCGCTGGATATACAGAGCCTATGAAAGCTTTTGTAGAATCAAATCCCGGACTTAAATCCCGCTTTAGTAAATTCATTGAATTTACTGATTATAACCCGGCAGAACTTAAACTTATATTTGATCATTTCTGTGAGGAACATGACTTCTGTTTAAATGGAGAAGCAAATGAATATGTTACCAAATATCTGGAAAATCTCTTTTTTAATAAAGACAATGACGATACCTTTGGTAATGCAAGAACTGTAAGAAACTATTTTGAAAGATGCATCGAACGTCAGGCCTCAAGAATAGTCCAGCATCCAAATCTTGATCAGAATGTACTTACAACCTTTAGATTAGAAGATGTAACGGAAGATGTAAAACTTTACTGATATACTTAAAAGCTAAACTGACATTATATTTTTTGTCCAAACTGACAATATATATAATGTCAGTTTTATTTTATAATGTGACATAAGTGTCAAAAGTAAAATCCTGAATTCCTTGATAAGAAAAGGGATTGATTACTAATATGAGGTTAATAACATGAGTCAGTCTAATGAATATATAGATCATAATCGTCAGAAGAAGATCGCCGTAATAAACGATGTTACTGGTTTCGGAAGATGTTCTGTAGCAGTCCAGCTTCCTATCATCTCAAAACTTCACATCCAGTGCTGTGCCGTTCCAACAGCAGTATTAAGCAACCAGACCGGATTTAAGAGCTTTTTTATAGATGATTATACGAAACATTTTAAAGAATATACTGCAGAATGGAAAAAGATCGGTCTTCGCTTCTCTGCCATCACTTCCGGATTTTTAGGATCTGCTCAGCAGATCGATATGATCTCTGATTTTATAAAGGAATTTGATGAAGGGGCTCCGATCATAATAATCGACCCTGTTATGGGAGACCATGGTCATCTCTATGCTAATTATACTCCGGAAATGTCAAGGGCTATGAAACGCCTTATAGGTCATGCGGAAATAATCACTCCAAACCTTACGGAAGCCTGCTTTTTATGCGACGTGCCATACCACGAAGGTAAATGGAGCAAGAAAGAGATTGCTCTCCTTATGTCAAAGCTTACCCGTCTTGGTCCCGGAAAGATAGTTATCACCGGAATATCCCAGGGAGAATTTGTTGCAAATGCAGTTTATGACCCAACTTCCACTGATGAGATCCTATACACCAGACAGGCTAAAGTGGGCACAGAAAGGAACGGCACCGGTGATGTATTCTCTGCTATCATTGCAGCAGATGCAGTAAACCATGTACCATTTATCCAGTCAGTAAAACGTGCTTCCCGTTTCGTTAAGCTCTGCATCGAAAAATCCATTGAAATGGGCATTCCAAATACTGACGGAGTAGCATTTGAAGAAGTTATTGATAAGTTAAAACCATATAATAAATAATATGGATGAAAGGAAAATATATGGAAAAAAGCATTGAAAGAAAAGAAGAGATCCTCTATAAGGTTCATAACGGTCTCTATGTTAATCTCACTAACAAATGTCCTTGCGCCTGCACTTTCTGTTTAAGACAGAACAGGGATAAGGTTGGAGAATCCGACTCTCTCTGGCTTGATCACGAGCCTTCTTTTGAAGAAGTTGTGGAAGCTTTTAAGAAAAAGAATATGTCTGAATTTAAAGAGGTAGTCTTCTGCGGTTTTGGCGAACCAACTGAAGCTTTAGATACTCTTTTAAAAGTTGCAGAATATGTAAAAGCTGAATACAACCTGCCTGTCAGACTTAACACCAATGGACTTGGCAACTTAGTTAATGGCCGTAATATCTGTCCTGATCTTAAAGGCCGTATTGATGCCATTTCCATATCTCTTAATACTCCTGATGCAGATAAATACTATGAGATAGTAAGGCCAAAATTCGGCCCTGATTCATTTCAGGCAATGCTGGACTTTGCAAAGGAGGCAGTAAAACATGTTCCATCTGTTACCTTCACAACAGTAGCCACAACTATCTCTCATGAGGATGAAGAAAAATGTCAGAAGATCTGCGATGACCTGGGGGTTAAATACCGCATCCGTCCTTGGGAAGACTGATATCACTATTAAAAACACTCTGCCAAGAAAAAAGTCCTTCGCCTTAGTGGCAAAGGGCTTTTTTATTACATCATGCTCTTTATTCCTTCTTTAAATTTCATCTCAGGAATAAAACCTGTATCTTCTTTTAATTCTGTAATATCCGCAGTGAGGTGCATTACCTGTTTTTCGGAATAAGGTATTGCTCCAAAATCAATAAAAGCTCCAGGGCAAACCACATCTCTTATATCTTCGATATAGCTTCTAAGAGGTCTTCCCTCTCCTGAACCTATAACATAAGTTTTTTCATTTTTACCCTTACGGGCGATAAGATAAAATGCTCTTGCCGCATCCTTGGAATAAAGGTAGTCCCAGATCTGCTCTCCCTTTGTGGTTTCAGGCACTTCCCCAATTTTAAGTTTTGATATCATACTCTGAACCAGAGTCCCGCCCCCGTCATAAGGTCCATATACACTAAGAATCCTAGTCCAGATAAATTCCATTCCCAGCTGTTTTGCTCTTATCTTTCCAAACTGCCCCGCAGCAAGTTTTGCAACGCCATATCCATTCTCAGGAAATGCAGGAGTATCAGCTCTTAAGGCTTCATTACTTCTTCCATATTCAGCCTGGGATCCCGCCCCTATAAAAAGCCGGACTCCCAGATCTTTAGCTGCATCCATGGCATCCATTGTGTATCTTACATTTTCCATCTGGGAAGGAATATCATCTCTTCCCTGTCCAAAGGTATTCATCCAGGCAAAATGATAGAACACATCATATCTGTCAGGAAAACTATGTCCCTCTCTTCTTTCCTTATCCAGTACTTTTGAAAGACTCTTTATATCTTTTAAGTCACACTTTATCATAGCGACTCTGTCATTTTCTTTTATCCTGTCTATCCTTTTAGAATCCGGATTTACAACGCAGGTCACATTAATATCTCTCGAAAGAAGCTCCTGGATAAGTGCCATTCCGATAGCACCGGTGGGACCGGTAATGATAACATTTTTAATCTCTCTCATTTTTTACCTTCTTTATCACATTGCTTCCCTTTATAGTCGGGATCTTAAAATTAACTCCAAATATCATCTTTATCACCCATACAAAGAATACCACCACAAGCACAGGGATTAAAAATGTAGTTACAAGATAAACTGCAATAGCATCAGCCATTCTATTCATTACAGATTTGAATTTTTCCATAAGTCCATCAATTCCACCTGAAACTGAACTTATAAATTTTTCCCAGGCTGAACTGTCCTCATCATCAGCCACATCTGTAACCTCATTTGCGCTGTTTGTAGCCTCTTTTACGGTATTATCGATAGAAGCCCTGTATGAGGCTTCAACGGTGTTAGAAAGCCATACACTGGTTGGCACAAGGAAGAATATAAATCCTCCGAAGATGATTATCTTTTTTGCCAGTCCGTTACAGGTATCTTTAATATTAGGAAACAATAATCCTGCTATAAGGATAAGACATCCTATAGGGATCATGATCTTAAAGGCAAGTGCACCTCCGATAGCCAGAAGGAATTTCTCTGCATAGATCACACAAAAGATCAGAATAAAATAACCACTGAAATCCGCCAGCTTTTCTGCAATAGGAGTTGCTGTGTCCCCCGGGATAACAGTGATGGCCACTGAAGCTGCCGTTGTGGCTGCAGATAAAGACATGACATTTAATTTCTTTTCATCAAGAGACTTGGTACTAGCTTTAAATGTATCCGGATTCGAGAAATGTCTTCCCAATCCCAGAAATGATATAAGTGCTACAAGAAATAATGCTGCTATAATAAGAATCTTTTTTTGACTTTCTACTTTCATTTTCTATCCTCCATCATCTTTTAATTCCATAGTTTTTTAGTAAGGCAACTATCTATTTCCCAGTGATCATGGTAATTTCCATATTGTATTCACTAAGTTCCGGATTCTGTTTTAAAAATGATATTATTATTTCCTTTGCTTTTCTTTCTGCATCTGCCTTTAGATTTTCATCATTAAGTACCTCGGCATTTTTTTCATTTATCAGTTCTTCTTCTAAAGCATTAAAATCACTGAAATCCTGAGAATTGAAAATGGAATCCTTTGAATCAACAATCTGAAAAGATGAATGATCTATCTCATTTGAAAGGATCTCCAATTCAGGAAGTTTAACTGTTATTTCCTTATTTTCATTATCGATCTCATATTCAATCTTTTCAAAATCATATCCCACTTTTGCAGTTCCCTTATAGGTAAATACCTGCTTATCTGTAGTAAGAGGAACCCTGGCTCCAAAAAAAGTCTTATAGTCCTCATATACTCCCGCATCCTTATAGTGATATTCCTCTACGATAAGGTCTCCTGCAGGTTTTATCTGTGATTCTATCTCATCCACAGTATATTTATGTTTTTCATTTTTCTTTTCGGATTTTATTTCTTTTAGATTTCCTTCTGTTGTGATCTCTGTTGCAGCAAGCCTTTCTTCTTTTCTCTTTTTCTCATCCACTACATTCCAGATAACCACAAATAACAGCACAACTAAAAGTGCTCCCACTAAACCTATCAGTTTGATAACTGACTTATTATCTTCATTTCCCACTTTTCATCCTCCTTCTCACTTAGAATCTGATATTTTTATAGATTTTATTTCCCTTTTTATTTACGTATTTAACTAGATTATACAACAAATAATGATTTTTGTAATTTTATTTGCTATAATAGAAAACGTTGAAAAACTATAGGACAATAGAAGGGAATTTAAGGGAGTTATTTAATGAAGATTAAAAACAAAAAATACGACTTATACGACTTGCTCCAGCCAGTAAAAGATTTCAAAGATTTAGTGGCTATGCGAGAAGAACTTAGCCCTGATTCAATTGCATTTTCTTATAACAATGATTCAGATACTAAGGTAAAGAAATCTTTCTCACAGGTTGCTAAAGAAGTAAACTGCCTGGGAACCTGGCTTTACTCACAGGGCTTTAAACCTGCAGAAAAACAGTATCATATAGCAGTACTAGGTGATAACTCATACAAATGGATCATTTCATTCCTTTCAGTTACAAACGGCGGCAACGTAGTTGTTCCTATCGATAAGGATCTTTCTGCTGCTGAAGTAATGAGAATAATAAAGAAAGCTGATGTAGATGCGATAATAATCGATGATGCAAAGAAGGACCTGGTAAAGGAAATGGACCAGAGTTCCGTTTATCTTATGAGCGAACTTCCAACTCTTATCGCAGAAGGACAGGAGCTTATAAACAAAGGCAATAAAGACTATTTCAGCGCTGAATTAAAGCCTGAAGCTGATTCAGTTATCATCTTTACTTCTGGCACAAGCGGTCAGAGTAAGGGGGCTGTTCTTACAAATTCAAACATCGGCAGCGAACTTACACTTACAGTAAAGAACTTTGCTCTTGAAGGAAATACCATCGCTGTTCTTCCTTTCCATCATGCCTTCGGCCTTATCGTTGGCGTATTCATGGTTTATTACTATGGACAGGAAACATTTATCAACAAAAACCTGAGAACTGTTTCAAAGGCTCTTGTTACAGAGAAGCCACATACAATGTTCTTAGTACCACTTTTTGTTGAAGCGTTCCATAAGCAGATCTGGCGCGCAGCTGATAAGCAGAAATCTACAGCTAAATTAAAGGCTGCTATGGCCCTCAGTGATCAGATGCTTAAGACAGGACTTGATATGCGTGAAAAATTCTTCGCATCAGTCCTTACTCCATTTGGAAAGAACCTTAAGTATATCATCTGCGGCGGCGCAAGTCTGGATCCTTTCTATGTTAAGGAATTCAGAAGCTGGGGTATCGAGATCTTAAATGGTTATGGTATGACAGAATGTTCACCTGTTGTATCTGTTAACAGAAACTTTCATCATAAGGATGGAACTGTAGGCCTTGGAATACCTGAAGCTGAATTTAAGACAGCTGAAGATGAAGAACTTCTTATCCGTGGTCCATTCTTAATGAAGGGTTATTATAAAGATCCTGAGATCACTAAAGAAGCCATCACAGAAGACGGCTGGTATCATTCAGGCGACTTAGGATATGTTGATGAGGAAGGCTTCATCCATCTTACAGGCCGTAAGAAAAACCTTATCATCCTTAATACCGGTGAAAATATTTCTCCTGAAGAACTTGAAGCTGACGTGCAGCTTGATGCAGGAGTTAACGAATGTCTCGTTTATGAAGAAAATGGAAAGATCGTTGTTGAGATCTTCCCTGAAGAAGGGTTCATGGGAAATGCTACATATTTTGATAAGCTGATAAAGAAGATCAATCATCCACGTCCAGCTTATAAACATATGACTGAGATCAGACTTCGTGAAGAAGAATTCCCTAAGAATTCAACTCATAAGATCATAAGAAAAAACTGGGGTAAAAAATAAGCCCTAAAAAAACATCTGCCTTTAAATCAAGGCAGATGTTTTTTTATTAAAACTTTATATCATCAAAAAGCTTTTTATTAACTGATACGTCATAATCATATCCGTCATCGATACTTCTAAGCCAGTTCTTATAAAGCGCATCAAAATACTCTTTTTGCTTTTTTTCTTTTAATTCTATCTTTCTTTCATCTGTTGCTTTTCTGTCTGTTAAAGCTTTTACATAAAAGATATGATATCCATATTCTGATTCAGTAACAAGACTGTATGTGTCATCATCTAAGGAATAGATCATGGCACTTATCTTTTCACCATACTTTTCATCCATTTCCTGAGGTGTCAGTGTGTAATACCTTGAATACTTAAGACCATAATAATTTGAAAGAGCTTCTATATTTTTTTCTCCAGAAGAATCCACAGGACTTATCAGTGTGTCATAAGCCTGAACAGCTTTCTTTCTCATTATTTCTTTATTCTCATCATTTAATGGAACCACGTCCCCGTTTGAATCTAATGAATAGCAGTCAAAAAACATATCATAGATAACTGTTTCTCTTGCTTCCTCATCACTTATCTCAATGGACGCGTCCTCAACTACCTTATCATAAGTCTTTTTAGCCAGAGCATTTTCCTGGATCACGGTACTGACAATATCTTTAGTAAGGCTCATGGATTCTTTCTGATCATCAGTAAGATTTTTCCAGAATTCAGTAGCCTCATTATCAGCCTTCATTTCCTCTTCCGGTGTGAGACTTACCCCTAAGTTCTTTGACTGAATGCATAAAACCTTTACCTTAACGATATTATCAATAATATCTCTTCTAGTAAGCTCTTCCATATCCATAGCATCTGTATCTGAGTTTATTTTCATGCTCCATATATCACTGCCATAGGTCTTCTCATATTCCTCTATAACAGCTTTTGAATAAACATAAACTTCACCTATTGGTATGCTTTTCTTATTAAATGTAAGCACTGAATCTGAATCATTTAATAAGCCCTCGCTTCCACAACCCGTTAACAAAAATGATGCACATAATACGATTACGAGGATAATCGAAATAAACCTAAATGATCTATTACTATCCTTCCTTGATATTATCTTCATTTCTTACTGTTTCCTTTTTTATTCTTCTCTCTTGCTGCAGCTCTTATCTGCTCCGCCCTTGACATAGTCTTTATATCAGGCTCTTTTTTTGTCTCTTTTTGTTCTTCTGATACGTCTATATCCTTTTTACCTACCATAAGGCTGTCATAGATATCATCTATTGCAGCGCTTATATTTTCAAGCATTTCATCCTGTATAAGTTTAGACATTCGAAGAGCAAAACCAGACTGTTTTGCAATTATAAGGCGCATCTTACCTTTATACTTCTTAATAAACCTAGGGATCCTGTCAGACTTAACCTCTGTACCATTTTTAATGATAAAACGCACTTCATCATCAATATACTTTATATCCGTCATGTTAGCTTTATGAGCCTTTGCCCTGATAAGAGATACATTGATAAGTCTAGTGAGGGTCTTAGGAAGTTCTCCAAATCTATCCTTTAATTCCTCGATGATAAGATCTGCATCTTCTTCATCTTCAATCTTAGAGATTCTCTTATAAATCTCTAACTTAAGGAATTCATTCTTAACATAATCATCCTGGATAAAGGCATCTACCGGCAGGTCAACTCCAGTCTCGAATTCTTCCTCAACCTTTTCGCCCATTTTAGCCCTTATGGCCGTATTGAGCATCTTTACATAAAGATCATATCCGATCTCTTCCATATGTCCAGACTGAGTACTTCCCAGCACATTACCTGCGCCGCGGATCTCTAAATCTTTCAGAGATATTTTATAACCTGAACCAAGATCTGTAAACTCTCTGATTGCTTTAAGTCTCTTCTCCGCCACTTCCTTTATCATCTTATCCTTCCTATACATTAAAAATGCATAGGCACTTCTGTCTGATCTTCCTACACGTCCACGAAGCTGATACAGCTGTGAAAGTCCAAAATTCTCTGCATTATGGATAATGATGGTATTGGCATTTCTTATATCAAGTCCTGTCTCAATTATTGTAGTTGAAACAAGAACATCTATCTCTTTATCAATAAATGAATGCATGATGGTTTCAAGTTCTCTTTCATGCATCTTTCCATGGGCATATTCAATATTAACATCAGGAAGAAAAGACCTTAATTCATTTGTTATCATATCTATATCATCTACTCGATTATAAACATAATAAACCTGTCCGCCACGGGCGATCTCTCTTTTTACAGCTTCTTTAACTATTTCCTTATCATACTCCATAACATAGGTCTGGATAGGGCGTCTTTCAACCGGAGCCTCTTCTAAGAGACTCATATCTCTGATCCCCACCAGGCTCATATGAAGAGTTCTTGGTATAGGTGTCGCAGTAAGGGTAAGAACGTCTACATTGTTCTTTAATTCCTTTATCTTCTCCTTATGTTTAACACCAAATCGCTGTTCCTCATCTATTATAAGAAGTCCCAGTCTCTTATATTTTACGTCCTTTGAAAGAAGTCTGTGAGTTCCTATAACTATATCTACAGTTCCATCCTGAAGTCCTTCCAAAGTTTCTTTAATTTCCTTAGGAGTACAGAATCTTGAAAGCATCCTTACATTTACAGGATAGTTCCTCATTCTCTGAAGGAAATTTTCAAAATGCTGCTGACAAAGAAGTGTAGTAGGCACGAGATATGCAACCTGCATATTATCCTGAACCGCTTTAAATGCAGCACGTATTGCCACTTCGGTCTTTCCAAAGCCTACATCGCCACAGATAAGTCTGTCCATGATCTTATCTGATTCCATATCCTTCTTTGTATCCTCTATAGCTTTTAACTGGTCATCTGTCTCATCATAAGGGAAAAGTTCCTCAAACTCTGTCTGCCACACTGTATCCTCAGAATAAACATGTCCCTTCTTCATTCTGCGGGCAGCATAAAGATTAATCAGTTCCTCAGCTATGTCATCCACATGACTCTTAACTCTGCTTCTTGTTTTTTCCCAGTCTCCACCCCCAAGCTTATTAAGTCTTGGCTTAGCAGCATTTTTACTGGAAAATTTACCTATCATGGAAAGCTGGTCAACAGGGATAAAAAGCTTACCGTTATTGGCATAATCAATGGTTATATAATCCTTTAATCTGCCTTCTGTTTCAACTTTCTCAATACCACGATATATTCCGATACCATGTCTTTCATGGACAACATAGTCTCCTACATTTATCTCATCCAGATCTGCTATACTTTGTCCACTGTATTTTGGTATCTTCTTTTTCTTCTTGTCTTTATTATTAGTAAAGATCTCACTCTCGCTGATAACAATAAAGCCTTCATCAAGGATCTCATATCCTTCCTCAAGACTTCCAGTAGTTATCATTACTTCACGATTTTTAAGCTGTCTCGTCTGACTGACTGAGAAAAATGCCGGGATATCTTCCCTCATTAAATTCTCAACAAATCTGTTACCTCTGGTCTTTGAAGGAGATACTATTATCACCTTCTTATCCAGAGATCTCCACCTGTTAATATCCTTGATCAGCTCATCCACGCTGTTATTAAAAGGCGGTATATCCCTTGTCTCAAAGGGTATCTGTTCCTTTTCATTAAAAAATGGATCTTTCTTTATAAAATCCGAAAGTATAACTGTTCTCTTAAGGGACAATTCTGCAAGGATCTGCTTATAGTCATAAAGTACATCCGCCTGACCCGGAAGGATATATCCCCCCTCAAGTCTTCCCTGCATAGACATACTGAATTCATTTGAATAAGCTCTGGCTCTCTCACCAGTTCTATCAGCCTCATCTATAAAAAACAGAGTATCCTCCGGGAAATAATCAATAAAAGATACCAGTTTCTTATAAAAATACCCTACCATACTGTCAATTCCTGTTACTGATGACAGTTCGGCAAGTTCTTCCTTTATCTGATTAAAGGTCTTTGTTATCCTGCCATATTGCTCTGAATGAAATGTCTTCTTAAATGTTTCAGCAGTCTTCTTATATTCTGCTTCCATTTTAAGAAGGCCTTCTCTTATTACATCAGGCTTAAGAACATACTCACTGGCAGGTGTTATCTCTAAGTCATTTACTTCTTCTATAGAACGCTGTGAATCTACTTCAAAACTTCTTATAGAATCAATGGTATCATCCCAGAATTCAATACGATAAGGACAATCCTCTGTAAGAGGGAAAATATCTATAAGGCCTCCACGAACCGAATAATCTCCAGGTCCCTCAACAACAGGAACCTCTTCATATCCCAGTGAGGAAAGTCTCTCTCTTAATTCTTTAAAATTATAAGCCTCATCCTTCTTTAACTTAAATGAATTGACCCTGATCTCCTTAATGTCCGGGATCTTATCCATAAGCGCATCGATAGTAAGAATGATAACGGATCTTTCCCTATTGATTATCCTCTTAACTATCTCAAGTCTTTTTCTTGCTGTAACATTTCCGTGAACATCAGCATAATAAAAAAGCGCATCCTTCGCAGGATAGATATAAACATTCTTATCATAGAATCTATAATCAGAATATAATTTCTCTGCCCTGCTATCATCATAGGTTACAACTACCGCAAATCTTGCATCGCCCCTAAGACCCTCCATAAGAAGAGGACGTGCGCCCCTTGTTATACCCCAGACATTTACCGGAGTATTACCTTTAAGAACAGCTTTTTCTATATTTATAAAATTTTCATTTTCCCTTAAAGGCTTAAGAAATGCGTCCATATCTCACCTAATCTTTCTGCACCAAATAATCTTAATTATAAATATTCATTGCCACATTGATGTTATCTGTAATTATCTTTTCGCAGGCATCTGCAGCTCTGTCAACAGAAGCTCTTACGTCTTCCAACTCATCTTTTGCAGGTCTTCCCAGCACATAATCTGCCAAATCCCAGCCTTCAGGCTTATGACCTACTCCAACTCTTATCCTGTCAAATGTATCAGTTCCTATACATCCGATGATACTCTTAATACCATTATGTCCACCGGCACTTCCCTTGCCGCGGAGTCTGAGCTTTCCTATATCCAGATCAATGTCATCATAAATGATAATGAGATCCGATGGATCCACCTTATAAAAATGCAGCAGCTCCTGTACAGCTTCCCCCGAAAGATTCATATAGGTCTGAGGCATAGCAAGAATAACTTTCTCACCACCGATAATTCCACGGCCTGTCACAGCCTTACACTCTTTCTTATCCATTTTTATATTATATCTATCCTTTAAGGCATAGATAACCGAAAAGCCGGTATTATGTCTTGTGCCTTCGTATTTGGTTCCAGGATTTCCAAGTCCCACTATAATTTTCATTATTATCTCCTGCTCATTATTTCTTCAGCAATTCCCAGCTGAGCCTTAGTATTAACTCCCAGGATCTCATCAGTATCCTTCACTGGAGTAGCATTTACTTTCTTTCCTGCATCCTTGATTATATAAATAGTATCTGTAAGATAGTACTCTCCCTGTGCATTATCATTTTTAAGAAGAGCAAGGCTGCGGCTAAGATCAGCTGAATTAAATACATACATACCGGAATTGATCTCCTTGGTGAGTCTTTCCTTATCTGTACAATCCTTATCTTCTGTGATCTTAATAAAATCGCCACTATCATCTCTTATAATCCTGCCATATCCCTTTGGATCATCTAAAATGGCAGAAAGTACAGTTACACCGTTTCCTTCTTCCTTATGTGTATCATAAAGTTTTTTAAGAGTCTCACCCTTTATAAGTGGTGTATCTCCACAAAGGATAAGAGTGTCTCCATCGTTTCCGATAAAATCAGCAGCACACTTAACAGCATGACCTGTTCCAAGCTGCTCACTCTGCTCAACAATAGTAACATTTTCATCCTTTATCTCTTCTCTTACGAGATCACCTTTATATCCAACGATAACACAGATATCTGTTGCTCCTGCCTGTCTTGCGTTATCAATTACATGTTTTACCATTGATTTATTACAAACCTTATGAAGAACCTTTGGAAGATCTGATTCCATACGTGTTCCTTTACCTGCAGCAAGTATAACTGTCTTAAGCATATATATATTCCTTTCATTAAATGAATTTTTATCCATACTGATTATACATGGTACAAATTAAAAACAGCTTTTTAATCGTTTCCAAAAGCTGTTTAACCAAATGATACCTATGTCATTTTATTCTAATACATATAAAAAAGTCAACAAACACGGACAAAAGCCGTGCTTGTTGACTAAATTACTTTATCCTAATGTTTAGACTTCTTCTCCAGCGCTCTGTTCATATCTTGTTATGATCAGGTTCTGAATTGCTTCTCTTGTCTCAGAATTGATTGGATGAGCTATATCACGATATTCCCCATCTGAAGACTTACGACTTGGCATTGCGATAAATAATCCCTTGTCTCCTTCAATTACCTTAATATCATGAATAACAAATTCGTTATCGATAGTGATGGAAACCACCGCTCTCATCTTGCCTTCTTTAGTAATCTTTCGAACTCTAACATCTGTAATCTGCATTTAAAACCCCTCCTAAATGTTGTCCCCACGCAATTTCTTTAAGCGTGAATTATAATGTATATCTTAAATTCTGTTCTATCACAATCTTTGGAATTCCATCTTTTCCTTCATGTATTGTATTAGCCTTGATCGTATCTCTTGATTCAACAATACAATTCTCGATATGGCAATTATCACCAATATGTACATCGTTAAGAATGATTGAATTCTTGATAACGCAGTTGTTACCGATATAAACCTTCTTAAAGAGAATTGAATTTTCTACCTTACCATTAATAATACAACCACTTGATACAAGGCTGTTTGAAACATTTGCATTACAATTGTATTTAGCTGGTGGAAGATCTTCAACCTTACTAAATACTCCTGGCTGCTCACGGAAGAAATAATTTCTAACTTCCGGCTTAAGGAAATCCATATTTGTTCTGTAATAAGAATCAACTGAACCAATATTTCTCCAATATTTATCAATCTTATAAGCAAAGATCTTCTTTGAATGTCTATATCTTACAAGAATGTCTGTTACGAAATCAGTGCGTCCCTCTGCTGCAGCTGTTTCGAGAAGTTCAATAAGCTGACGTCTTCTTACTACATAAACACCGATAGAAGCAGTATGCGTCTGGGCTTCAAGAGGTTTTTCTTCAAAATCCTTTATCTGTCCTTTGTCATCTGTTCTTACTACACCAAATCTCTTAATATCATCTTCTTCAGGAGAGATATCCTTTGTAACAACAGTAATATCTGCCCCTTTAGCGATATGAGCCTCAAGAACTTTATTATAATCTAATTTATAAACTCCATCACCAGATGCAATAACTACATATGGTTCATGGGCATTTTTAAGGAATGAGATGTTCTGATAAAGTGCATCTGCTGTTCCTTTATACCAATAACTATTTTCTGATGTAATTGTTGGAGTAAAAACGAAAAGACCACCCTGTTTTCTACCAAAATCCCACCACTTAGATGAATTAAGATGTTCATTTAAGCTTCTTGAATTGTACTGAGTAAATACAGCAACCTTCTGAATATGAGAATTAGTCATATTGGAAAGGGCGAAGTCAATTGCTCTATAGCATCCAGCAATTGGCATAGCTGCCACAGCTCTCTTATTTGAAAGCTTTCCCATGAGATTATTGTTGCCACCTGCTAAAATAATACCTATCGCTCTCATTTTATTCACCTGCCTTTATTATGCTGCAACCACTTTCAAGTATTCCACCCGGATATTCATCTGCTGTGGTCTCTCCAATAATTGCTGTATTCTTTCCAATTGTTACATCGTCAGGTATTACAGACTTTTCACCTACTGTGACAAGTCCAAATGAATAAATGTGTGGAGCGAAATCATTTGGCTTTTCTTCGCCAACGCCCATCTTTACTCTTGAGCCGACCTTTACTTCTTCTGCAATGATCGCCTTATCTATCTCTGTGCCATATCCAATCTGAGCATTATTCATAATGATTGAATTTCTTATCTTGGCACCCTTACCAATGATTACGCCTGAACCTATGATAGATTTCTCAACATCACCATAGATTTCTGAGCCTTCACCTATGATACTCTTAACAACCTTGCTATCCTCAGCTATGTACTGTGGTGGAAGATTGTCACTCTTTGTAAATATTCTCCAGAATTCTTCATAAAGATTGAATTCAGGAATGAGTTCGATCAGATCCCTGTTAGCCTCCCAATATGAACCGAGAGTTCCAACATCCTTCCAATAACCCTTGAAGTCATATGCACAAATCTTCTTTCCCTCATCATGAATATGAGGAATAATGTGCTTTCCAAAATCACATGAAGGTACATCTTTCATCTCAAGGAGAGCCTTCTTAAGAACTGGCCAACTAAAGATGTAAATACCCATTGATGCCTTGTTACTACGAGGTTTTTCAGGCTTTTCTTCAAATTCCTGAACAATTCCCTTTTCATCTGTAATAACAATACCAAATCTGCTTGCTTCCTCGATTGGAACCTGATAAGTAGCAAGCGTGACATCTGCATGTGATGATTTGTGGAAATCGAGCATGACTTCGTAATCCATCTTGTATATATGGTCACCTGAAAGTATAAGTACATAATCTGGATTATAGTACTCCATATACTCAAGATTCTGGTAAATAGCATTGGCTGTTCCAGTATACCACTGGCTGTTTCCACTCTTTTCATATGGTGGAAGAACAGTTACACCTCCAAAATTACGATCAAGATCCCATGGCATACCTATTCCGATATGCTGATTAAGTCTCAGCGGTCTGTACTGTGTAAGTACACCAACTGTATCAACCCCTGAATTGATACAATTACTGAGAGGGAAATCAATGATCTTGTATTTACCACCAAAAGCAACTGCTGGTTTAGCAAGCTTAGATGTCAGTACACCAAGACGGCTGCCCTGGCCCCCTGCAAGGAGCATTGCTATCATTTCCTTTTTAATCATATAATGTCACCCCTTTTAGCAATAGTTTCTACTATTATATCATAAATGCATCAAGGATAAAACACTTTTTAGACACATTTACGAAAATAAAATATAAATACCACTTCAAATTATACAATTATTACTATCATTTATCCACTACATATTTTTCGGGAAGAAAAAATTTATATATAATAAAAGTTTCCATATTGTCTGTTTTGTACAGAAGATCCATTTTTGCAACCGTTTTCATTTTACGAGTAAGCGATTGTCTAACAGTTTCCCCAGTCTGATCTTTGTAAAATGCGTATATTTATCATAAAAAATTTACAATATTTTTTTATATTTGATCATATTTTTATTTTTTATTTTTGTATGTGAACAAAATACGAAATCAAAAAAGCCCCTACGATTTAACTCGTAGGAGCCTTAAATATCTGATCATTATTCAAATTTAAATGTTGAATCAGTTTCTGTAAAGAAAGGTTCTTCAGTTACTTCCTCTTTTTTTTCAACTGGAGCAGCTACCTCTGCCTCTGGTGCTGCTTTAACTATTTCAGAATCATCAGCCTTTTCCTTTGATGCAGCTACTGTTTCTGTTAATGCTGATGCAAGGCTTGTGATATCGGCAATGTTTGATGGAACAATAAGCTTTGTAGCTCTGCCATTTGCAACCTTTGCAAGAGTCTCATAACTCTTGATTGTAAGAACTTCTTTTGTAGGTGCTGAAATATTAAGTGCCTTAATACCATCAGCTGTAGCCTGCTGTACCTTTACGATAGCTTCAGCTTCACCGTTTGCTCTCTGGATTGCTGCTTCTCTATCGGCTTCAGCTGCAAGGATTGCTGCCTGCTTCTTAGCTTCAGCTGCGAGGATTGCTGACTGCTTATCAGCTTCTGCACGAAGGATCTTAGCTTCCTTCTGACCTTCTGATACAAGGATTGCTGACTTCTTTTCACCTTCTGCTCTGATGATCTGCTCACGTCTTTCACGTTCAGCTTTCATCTGCTTCTCCATGGCTTCCTGAATAGCTGCAGGAGGGATGATATTCTTTAATTCTACACGTGTTACTTTGATTCCCCATGGGTCTGTAACCTTATCAAGTGTAGCTCTCATCTGAGTGTTGATTGTTTCTCTTGATGTAAGTGTCTGGTCAAGTTCAAGATCACCAATGATGTTACGAAGTGTTGTAGCTGTTAAGTTCTCAATAGCAGCCAGTGGATTTTCAACACCATAGCAGTAAAGCTTTGGGTCTACGATCTGGAAGAAAAGAACTGTATCAATTCTCATTGTAACGTTATCTTTTGTGATAACTGGCTGTGGTGGGAAGTCTGCTACCTGCTCCTTAAGTGAAACACGTCTTGCAACCTTATCAACGATAGGCATTAAGAAATGTACACCTACTGACCATGTTCCCTGATATGTACCAAGTCTTTCAATAACATAGGCATTTGCCTGTTTTACTACTCTGATCGTACTAGCAAGTACGATTACAACGAGTATAAGTAAGATAATAAGTGCTGGCATAAAAATTTTTCCTCCTTAATTCAATACCTTATATATTTTATGCTTTTTTTACAATAAGTTTAGTCCCCTGTATGGCAGTGACCACAACTTTTGTGTTTGATGATATTTTAGAACCATCCTGTGAAACTGCATGCCATTCAACATCTCCGATCTTAATCTGACCAACGTTCTTGTCATTATCAATTTCAGTTATAGTTAAGAATGTCTGCCCCACATAACCTTCAGCATTTGTCAATTCTGTATGTGTATTGATCCTCTTTTTTGTATATGGTCTTAATACAACCAAGAAGATAACAGAGCAAATGATAAAACTTATAAGCTGTGCATATATATCTGCGCCGAAGAATGCAATTATGGAACTTATCAATGCACTGATCGCAAACCAGATAGAAGTCAGCCCAACGGATATCATTTCCGCAACCACAAGAAGTGCAAATACCCCAAGCCAGATGGTTCCAGCTAGTACCGGACCGCTCATATACTCTACCTCCTTTTTATATTGTCGGATATTATTATCCAGCTATTTACAAAGAGCCTGAAACAATCACCTGTTTCAGACTCTTTTAGTATACAATATAAACTATAGAGTTTTAAGAGTAATTTTATGCACGATAATAATTAATTAAGCAGCCTTTTGCTATGATATCTCTTTCTGCATCTGTGAGATCTCCAAGTTTAAGTGAAAGCTCCTTCATATCCTTATTAACTACATATGCTTTGATAACTTCTGTCTTATTTAATACTGCTTCTCTGATACCAGGAACGAATACATAATCATCATTATCAAAGGCAAAATCCTCATCAAGTACAAATGGAAGCATACCCCAGTTGATAAGGTTAGAACGATATCTCTTTGTTGCATATTCCTTTGCGATATTTGCCCATCCGCCAAGAACCTTCTGGCAGCTTGCAGCCTGCTCACGGGCTGAACCATCCCCTGGCTTTATCGCATAAATTGTGCTTCCGTATCCTGTATTTTCACAATTAACGCCTTCAAACTTAGCTTTGATAGCTTCCATAACAGGCTTCATAGTTTCATCTGACTTACCAAAGCATGTTCCCGCTTCTCTAGCTCTCTCAACTACCTGAATTGCTTTAGCTCTTCCAACGTATTCTGGATCCTTACGTGAAAGTGTAAACTCAGCAAGACCAAGTGGATTTGATCTATATGATGATGTTTCACCTGAAGGAATAAGTTCATCTGTTGTTGTAACTGGATCAGTGATAACTGATGCAACCTTAAGGAGAAGATTGTCTGTAAGAGCAACCATCTCAGGCCAGTCCTTGATATTTGGTCCAAGCTTTAATTCTGCATTCTTATCTGCTTTGCCCCATCCATTATAAACTCTGTTATCATAGATATTCTTATCAAAGAAATATGATGGATGTGTATATTCACAATCAATTTCTGTTGCTGCTGTAAGGAATCCCTTATTAACTGCTGTAGCCGCAATAGATCTGGCATCCATAAGAGCAACTGAAGCGATCTGTCCGCTCTGGATCTTAGAACCTTCTCTGTTAGGGAAGTTTCTGGTTGAATGTCTGATACTAAAGGCATTGTTAGCTGGAGTATCGCCTGCACCAAAGCAAGGTCCGCAGAATGCAGTCTTTACAATAGCACCTGTCTCAAGGAGTTCAGCCATCTTGCCATTCTTAGCAAGCTGCATCATGATAGGTGTACTTGCAGGATATACTGAAAGTGTAAATTCATCATTTCCGATAAAATGATTCTTTAAGATATCTGCTGCATCACAGATGTTTTCATATCCACCACCTGCACAACCAGCAATGATACCCTGATCAACATAAAGCTTTCCATCTCTTACCTTATCTGTAAGCTTAAAGTCTACATTTCCTGTAAGCTGTTTCTTACCAGCTTCTTCAACATCATGAAGGATGTCTGAAAGGTTAGCCTTTAATTCTTCGATAGTATATACGTTACTTGGGTGGAATGGCATTGCGATCATTGGCTTGATCTTTGCAAGATCCACATATACAAGGCCGTCATAATAAGCAACAGCTCCTGGATTAAGCTCTTTATATGCTTCTGGTCTGTAATGAATGTCGTACCACTTCTTTGTCTCATCATCTGTCTTCCAGATTGATGAAAGGCATGTGGTTTCTGTTGTCATTACATCTATTCCGATACGGTAATCTGCTGAAAGTTTATCTACACCTGGTCCAACAAATTCCATTACCTTATTCTTTACATAACCTGCTTTAAATGTTGCCCCAATAAGAGCAAGAGCTACGTCCTGAGGACCAACTCCCTTAACAGGTTCATTGTCAAGATAGATAGCTACAACGCCAGGTCTCTTAACATCATATGTTCTTCCGAGAAGCTGCTTAGCAAGTTCTCCGCCACCTTCTCCAATAGCCATGGTACCAAGTGCACCATATCTTGTATGGCTGTCTGAACCAAGGATCATAGCTCCACATTCTGCAAGCTCTTCACGAGCAAACTGATGGATTACAGCCTGGTGAGGTGGTACATAGATTCCACCGTACTTCTTTGCAGCTGAAAGACCAAACATATGGTCATCTTCATTTATAGTTCCACCTACGGCACAAAGTGAATTGTGGCAGTTTGTAAGTACATAAGGTATAGGGAATTCTGTAAGTCCTGATGCCCTGGCTGTCTGGATAATACCAACAAATGTGATATCATGGGATGTCATTTTATCAAACTTGATCATAAGATCATCCATATTATCAGCTGTATTATGCTTCTCTAAAATTCCATAAGCCATGGTATTCTTTAATGCTTCTTCTTTTGAAACATTGATACCTTTTTGCTTAAGTACTGCGTCAGCGTCACCATTATCTGGTACGATTTCTGTGCCATTTAAAAGATATGCACCTGTGTCGTAAAGTTTTAACATCTTATTTCCTCCTGATTTTTGCATTAAGCTTTTAACATAATAGCATATCAAAGAAATAAAGAAAAGCTATGAATATAAAACAATATTCACAGCTTTTCTTTGTAATCATGTTAAATTTTTTTCCAACATCTATATTTTAAAGGATATAAGATGTTTTATCATGCTTTATTCTATTCCATACATTCTGATCAGTCTTTCATACTCTGTGATATCTGATCTGTTTTTAAAATAATAATTGTTTAAACTGCCATTTATTTCTTCAGAAACTTTTTTAAAATTTGCTTCATCTGAATCATTTCCGTCGACCTTATATGTCACCTTGTCGCCTTTTTTAATCGAAACAGCAGTCTTTTCCTGAGTCCATTTGCCCTTTTCAAACTTAAGCAGCTGATAAAGCTTTGCACTGTCAGCATCCTTTACGGGAATAGAACCTGAGATGATCACCTTGTTATCTTCTGTTATTCCATAATACTGGAACACACCGGTAAATACCACTTTAGATCCGTCATAGGTAAAAACATATGCAACGCTGATATAAGAAAGAATAAGTTCCGGAACATTGTCCCCATCAAGATCTGCAAGACATATTTCATCAGGCTTATAATTATCTACCTTAACTGTAGATGAATCGAAATAATCTCCGATCTTAACTCCCTTTGAAACATCATTTTTCAAATTCTGTTCCCAGTTCTTCATATATTCAACATATGCATCCATCCATGGCTGGTGGATGATATCCTGGATCTCTTTGTCGTCTATATCATCTCCATAGTAATCCTTTAAATTATTATAAATATTCTTAAGATTCTTAAAATCTCCTGCCGCAGCATATTCCTTAGCTTTTTCTATATAATATTTTTCACCTTCGTCATAAGCTTTATTATAAAGTTCTAAGAACTTTTTCTTATAACCTTTAAATGAATCATCATTTTCGTACCAGTTTATATCTGACTTAAGAAGACCTAAGGCACTAAAATAATCCTTTTCATCGATGTATCCCTGTGCCATCTTTAATTCTTCATTATAAAGGCTGTCATAATAAAGCTTATTCTCAACCTCTAAGATTTTTGAGGAATGGATCCTTGAAGCTTCTAATATATATGTGTAAGCTCGCATTTCCTCATATGATATCTTGCCATCAATGTAAGACGTATACTTTTTTTCAAGCTTGTCATCTAAATAATTTTCAATTAATTCAGAATAATCACTCTTAAAATCTGTATAGAAATAATCATCTACACCATCATAAACTCTATAAATATCATTTACTGTCTTTACATCATTATAATCATAATTGCCATCCTTAGAGGCTTTAGCTTTGCTGCTTATAAATCTGTCCAGCTCGATCGCATTTATTCTCGCAAATGCATCTGCAGTAATTCCCTTAAATGATTTAAGATTCTCTACACAAAGAAGAACTTTTCTTGCTTCACCATAGCTCATGTTTCCATCAATATACTGATTAGTAACATAAACTATATAATCTTTTAAATCTCCTTCGAATTTCTCCTTCTGACTATCATTAAATTCATTTATATACTGTTTTGCTTTTCTGGCCTGGCCTTCCTGAACTAACTTAAACGCCTTGGCTCTGTTTGCCAAAGGTACCAATACTGAAAACAGGACGATCAAAGCAACAACTGTAATGATCATGCCTACAACGCCAAGCAATGCATTTTTCTTGTTATTCATGATCAATCCTCCTTTTTATCATCATCAGTATTATTATCTGCATCCGTATCTGTATAGGCTTTCTCGTCTGGTTCTGCATCTGTAACTGATGAAATGTCATTGTAGCCCTTAGCTGCGCTTCCTGAATATTTACTTCCTCCAGGAACGATAACTGCTACAATAAGAAAGATTATTACTGTAACTACAGCAACAGCTGAAATACCAAGGGATACAAATTTAAATCCTCTGATAAGCTTTGCTTTTCTGATTGGATCCATAGTCTTTGATTCCGCAGGCTGTCCCTGTGGAAAATATCCCATATTTTCTGGTCCAACATATCCATTAGATATCGGTGGCTGATTCATAGGCCCTGTCTGGCCATACATTCCTGGCATAGGCTGATTATACATTCCCGGTCCAGGAGATGGCTGGCCGTTCATTCCAGGCACCGACTGATACGCAGGCCCTGGCTGACCATACATTCCTTCTCTCGGCTGATTCATAGGTCCTGGCTGACCATACATTCCAGCCATAGGCTGATTCATAGATCCCGGCATACCGCTTCCCTGATTTGGGATTCCCATCATATCTGCAGTAAGAACAGTAGTCTGCTCATCATCATCATATTCTTCTTCAAAATTTTCTTCGGAATTTTCTCCAGATTCGTTTTCTTCAGATGTTTTTTCTTCAGATTCAACTTCCGTCTCTAAACCCTTTGGGTTTTCATCTAAAGTTTCACCAACCCCATCATTTTGAAGCTCCTTCGGATCTAATTCTGATCCTGAAACGACTTCATCCTTTTCATTTGTCTCCATATACATTCTCCAAAATATTATTTATAACCCATAATGAATTAACCTAAAAATTCATATATAAAGTATATACTACTGTCTTTTTTTATTCAATATTGTATTATCCTTATAAATCATAAAATATTCATCATATCCCACCCCTATCCCGAAATATTTTTTCCAAACCCGGCCATCCTGCAAAAAAATATGTTTACAAATACTTTTCGGGTGTTATAATAAGCTTTACTGTGCATTATCCGACGATAATTGTACTATTAAGTAACATTTTCGATTGGAAATATAAAGTTAAGGAAATAGGATTATGAGAAAACATATCGAGATCAGATGGCACGGTCGTGGTGGTCAGGGTGCAAAAACTGCATCACTTCTCCTTGCCGACGTAGCATTTAATACAGGAATGTACGTTCAGGGTTTCCCTGAGTATGGCCCAGAAAGAATGGGTGCTCCTATCACAGCATTTAACCGTCTTGGAGATACTGAGATCCGTGCACATTCAAATATTTATTATCCAGACTTTGTAGTTGTTGTTGATGAGACTCTTCTTCATTCAGTTGATGTAACCCGCGGTCTTTCTAAAGACGGAGCAATCGTTATCAACACTTCAAGACCAAAGGAAGAAATTATTTCTTTATTAAAAGGATACGAAGGAAAAGTTTATACAATCGATGCACGCGCCATTTCCATGGAGACTCTTGGCAAATATTTCCCTAATTCACCAATGCTTGCTGCCATTGTTAAGGTTGCAGGAATTATGGACAAAGATACATTTCTTAGTCAGATGGAAGCTTCTTACAAGCATAAATTTGCTAAGAAACCTGAAGTTATCGAAGGTAATATGAAGGCTCTCGAAAGAGCATTTTCGGAGGTACAGTAATGGCAAACAATAAACCAACAGATTTAAATAAGATAAATGACAAGATGCCATATGAAGATATGACTCTTGGTAATCAGATATATGGTGGCGGTGGTTCTCGCGAATTTAAAACCGGTGAATGGCGCACCCAGACTCCAGTTACAAACTGGGACAAATGTGTCAACTGCCTTCTTTGCACAGCAATGTGCCCAGACAGCTGCATCGCTGTTAAGGACGGTAAGAGACAGGAAATCGATTATGATCACTGCAAAGGCTGCGGAATCTGTTCTAAAGTCTGCAGTTTCAAGGCAATCACCATGAAGGAGGGACTGTAAAATGGCTCAACAAAAAGACAGAATGTCCGGCAACGAGGCTGTAGCACTTGCAATTAAGCAGGTAAATCCAGACGTTATGCCAGCTTTCCCAATCACTCCATCAACAGAAATCCCTCAGATGGTTTCTACTTTCATTGCAAATGGAGAAATCGATACAGAATTTATCCCTGTTGAATCAGAGCATAGTTCAATGTCCGCAACCATCGGCGCTTCTGCTGCCGGTGCCAGAGCCCTCACTGCAACTTCATCTTGTGGACTTGCATTTATGTGGGAAGAATTATATATTGCAGCTTCAGACAGACTTCCTGTAGTACTCTGTGCTGTAAACCGTGCTCTTACAGGTCCTATCAATATCAACTGCGACCACTCAGATACTATGGGTGCTCGTGATTCAGGCTGGCTTCAGATCTATGCTGAAACAAATCAGGAAGCTTATGACAATTTCGTTATGGCTTATCGTGTAACAGAGCATAAGGATGTAATGCTTCCAATGATGGTTTGTCAGGACGGTTTCATTACCAGCCATGCTGTTATGAATATTGAAACTCTTGATACTGACACCGTAAGAAATTTCGTTGGAGATTACGAGCCAGAAAACTTCCTTCTTAATAAGGATATGCCAATGGCTGTTGGTCCATATGCCAACTCTCCATTCTATATGGAAACAAAGAAAAATCAGCGTAATGCCATGATCGCAGCTAAAAAGGTAATCCTTGATGTCTGCGCTGAATATGAGAAAATCTCAGGCCGTAAATATGGTCTCTTCGAAGAATACAAATTAGACGATGCAGAGTATGCCATTGTTATCATCGGTTCAGCTGCCGGAGATACAAAGGACGCCGTAGATATGCTTCGTGAAAAAGGAATCAAAGCCGGACTTCTTAAGGTAAGAGTATTTAGACCATTCCCTGGTGAAGAAATGGCAGAAGCTTTAAAGAACGTTAAAGCCATCGCCATCTTAGACAGATGTGAAAGCTTCTCTGGACAGGGCGGACCTCTTGGTTCAGAACTTAAAGCTGCCCTCCTTGATGCCGGAAATAAAGCAATCACAGTTAACTATTTCTACGGTCTTGCAGGTCGTGATTACACACCTGAAGATGCTGAAAGAGTATATCAGGATCTTATGGATTACACAGCAAATAAAAAGCCTGTAGAACAATTCAAATATATCGGTCTTAGAAGCAGGGAGGATAACTAAAATGGCTTACAATTTTAAAGAAGTAATGAATAAGCCTGAGCGTTTTGCACCAGGTCATCGTCTCTGTGCCGGATGTGGTGCCGGAATCACTGTAAGAACAGTGCTCAGAGCATTAAAAGAAGAAGATCATGCAGTAATCGGAAATGCTACCGGATGCCTTGAAGTTTCATCTTTCATGTATCCTTATACAGCATATGAAGACAGTTACATCCATAATGCATTTGCCTGCGCAGGTGCAACTCTTGCTGGTGTTGAAACAGCATATAACGCTTTAAAGAAGCGCGGCAAGATTGATGAAACATATAAATTCATCACCTTTGGTGGCGACGGCGGAACTTACGATATTGGTATCCAGTCACTTTCAGGTGCTATGGAACGTGGTCATGACATGGTTTATGTCTGCTACGACAACGGCGCTTACATGAATACAGGAATACAACGTTCATCTGCAACTCCTAGATTTGCAGATACAACCACAACTCCAGCCGGAAAAGTTTCAAATGGTAAACTTCAGCCAAGGAAAGATCTGGCATCTATCATTGCCAGCCATAACATTCCTTACGTTGCTCAGTCAACCTTCACACCAGCTATGAAGGACCTCTATGAAAAGTCAGAGAAAGCCATTTATACTCCGGGAGCTGCCTTCCTTAATGTAATGAGTCCATGCCCACGTGGTTGGAGATATGACACTCCTGACATCTTAAGAATCTGCCAGCTGGCTGTGGATACCTGCTACTGGCCATTATTCGAAGTAATCGACGGTAAATGGATCTTAAATTACGAGCCAAAGAAGAAGCTTCCTATCGAAGACTTCCTTAGAGAACAGGGAAGATTCAAACATCTCTTTAAGCCGGGAAATGAAGAGCTTATCGCCCAGTTCCAGGCAGAGGTAGATAAGAGATGGGAAGATCTGCTTTATAAGTGTTCGAGGTGACAAACAAACGGACGCCCCGATAGTATTGATGCTCAAGTAATCGCGCCAGCGGGCTAAACATGCCCTTTGGCACGATTCTTTCGCATCTTTTATACTATCGGGGCTGTTTGTTTTTTTCTTTACAGCACTTACGTTCATTCCTTTAGAGGAAGTTTTTTGCAGCTATTATTCCATCGCAAATAAGGATCAGTACTTTTCACTGATTGCTGATTTTTTCTAAATCCTCATAATAGAACCTCTCGCCCATTCCTTCATAAAGCCTGTCTTTATTATTATAATGCTCTTTATCCTTTATATATTCCATCTCATCATCACTGATCAATCTTATAGCAATATATTCATCTGTACATTCTATACTATAATTATCACTTCTAGGATTTCTAGAGGCATATACTTCCATAACTTTTCGATAAACAATCAATGTTTTATTGGTTTTACTATCTTTAATCTTAATCTCGACACCTATTATATTATCATCAAGGAAATTATGAGCTTCAACCGTTCCCGTTACTAAATACTTGCCCCCTCTTACTTTTTCTTTAAACCAATGTTTATTCACATAACTCACAACCACGATAGCTAAGCTTATAGCTATCCCAATACCTAAAATAATGCATATTTTTTTATTTGATTCTTTCATAAACTACTCCCTCTCCTTAAATGCATCATTTTCTGAATGTTTTTCAGTATCGATATACGCTCTAAATACTCCTGTTATTTTTCCATCACAATCAAGTATATTTAGCTTAACATAGTCATAATAATATTCCACTTCAAAATATCCCTCATCTATAAGTTCGAATTTATTGCATACATATGTATCCAAAGCCTTTATCAACCTTCCATCATAATAAAAATGTACCTTTATCAATTCTCTCCCATAGACTTCTCCATTTATTAAAATATAAACATTAAACCCCTCTCCATTCTCACATTGTTTTAGTGTAATACTTCTTGGTTGCTTAACATTTCTATTTTTAGGTTTATTTTTTAATGTCGAATATAATGCAACGCAAAAAACTATAAATAATATACCACTTATTATTAATTTTACTTTATTACTCATTTTTTACCCTCTCTAACAAATAATCCCTATATGATATATATGCCGCAAGAGATTCTTCAGAATTAAAATCATACCAATCATCATCATCTATCTTAAACAATGGCCAGACTATTTTTATTTCATCCTTTTTCCCTGCTATTTTTACAACAACTAAACACTCACCTAATAATATATTTCCAGGCAAAAAAATCGGATCTGTTTCCTTTATTGACGAATATAATTTATCTAGATAATGCACTTCCGTAAATTGTTTTGCATCTATAATGTCATAACTATTTGATTTAAATCTGGTAAACCTATTTTTATAATCATATTCATAATATCTAACCAAAACCTGACAAAGAGTTTCTCCGTCAGCATTTCCTTCTCGCAGTAATTCATATATATTAGCTGCATCAACATCAGAATAAACATCATAAATTGGAAAATGATATTTTCTCTCATTCAGTTTAGGATATTTTTCATAAATGCTTTCATCACATCCTATTAAATCTTTCATTACAGTTTTAAAACTTTCATAATCAGCATTTTCTCCAAGAATAAATCTCGCATCTATCATTGCTGTTTGAAAATCTCCGGCCCATCCACATAATGCATCAATATTCTTCTCTGACATCAATCCACACTTAAGTCCACCTCCAAAGCCTGATACATACATTAAACCTGTTAATGTTGCTGCCAGGTGGTACACATCCCCCTTTTCACCAATATTATTAGCATTATATTTTTCATTGGATTTAAAATATTCATATAATTGTGGTTCTTTGTTATTAACATAATCAATAAATTGATGATCTATCGCTCCTCCAACCATATCCCAATCTTCACTAGTGTAATTAGAATCAAAATACCTTATATACATAAATGTAAGCCAAACATCCGGTGTTACATTAAGATGTATAGAAGAAACGTTTACTTCATTTTGTTCTTGAAACTCACTTGCCAGTTCATCTAATTTTATAATATTCTCACATAATTCTTTATTAAGTTGGAAACTTAAAGGATCTGGATCCGTAGCATCGCTTTCCCCATCTCCGTCACTGTCTACCTTACGAGGATCTGAAAATGCTTTTCCTATTACTGTAATCAAAGAACCATTATCAGTCATCATATAATTCATTGCGAGTACTATTTCTTCTCCATCCAAAAGTCCATCTCCGTCAGTATCAGGATTATTCTTATTAAGTTTTATGCTGCATCCATTAAATAATACAAATCCGTCTTCATACGCATCAGGAATTCCATCATTATCAGAATCCAATGCTATTTCTATCCCTTTAAATAATTCTTCATAGATCTCATCCAAACTATCATCTTTTTTAAGTTCAAAACTCTTTCCTCCAGTGCATTCAGCCAGGGATTTCATATCATTCCCTTCAAAGCCTCCTGCACTTCCTTCATTTTCCAGAAATCTTACAACATATGTTGTTATCCCGCTTCTACCAAGGGTATTTACCATTCCGTTATGGCTTATCCAGTCTGCTGCATCTCCAGAAGTTAATATAATAAGAGTTCTTGCGGTCTGATCATCTTTTTCTTCACTAAAATATTTCAAAGCCTCATCTATTCCACAATATAAAAACGCACCACCTCTGGAATTAAACACACGCTTTTCTTCCTCTTTGCTCATATTTGAATCATCAAATTTTAAGCATCCTCTAAGTGTTTCTTTACCACTTTCGTCACAATGTACCAAACCATCTGAAAGCATGATCTCATTTGAATCATATTTTAGAATTCCTATCTTAGTTCTTGCATCAGAATCATCTGTTATTTTTTCTACTATTCCAAGTCTTCTGTTTTCAGGATCTGCATTCTTAATAAAGCCTGAATCATCTATACAAAACACTATTTCTCTGTTTAAATTTGTACTGTCGGTCAATTTATCAACCCAGTCAAATATGCTTGGTTTATAAAAATTTCTATTAAGAAGAATGTATTTTGAGAAATGCGTCGTATCAGCTGTAGCTACATTTCCTTCAACCTTTGTTTCTAGTTCTTCCAGGCTCTGCCATTCTTCATTAAAATAAAAGATCACAGGATCAAAGTTTTCTTCATCCAGCAATGCTTCATCAAATTCAAAACTTAGAATAGCCTGGTCAAATTCTCCTTCTACTTTAAAATCATATGCCCCACCGATATATCCCGGCATATCTTCTGGAAACAGAAAATCATTATTAAATCTATTAACCGAAAGAGTATTGATCTGTTTTCCATTTAAAGAAATCTTTACCGATGCCTTAACTGTATCCACATCATCTGCTGTTACTGTCACTTCAAATTTTTCATTATAGATAAGCGGATCTGTTCCAAGCTCTATCTCTTTTCCATCTGATACATAATCTCCATCTGTATCATATTTGCATGGATCTGTATTATAGGTATTTATTTCTTCTCCATCCTTTAAACCATCTTCATCAGAGTCCGGGTAAGATGGGTCAGTATTTATCTCAAGTTCTTTTATATTTGATAATCCGTCGTCATCAAGATCTTCTTCGCCGTCATTTATGCCATTATTATCCGTATCTATCCTTGTTGGATCATATGACATTGACATTATTTCAAAATAATCAGAAAGTCCGTCACCATCGGTATCTGTTTTTTCTACATCTGTACCAATCTGAAGTTCGATATAATCAAAAAGTCCATCCTTATCTGTATCCTTGGTTTTATCAATTTCTTCTACCGGATTATTCTGTTCTTCTTTATCTAGATCACTAGTCTGTCCGTTATCTATAGGCTTTGCATCATCAGAATGCTTTTCTTCCTTTTCATTTTCTACAGGATTACTGTTATTTTCATCCTGGGAAGCATTTGACTCACTATTTTTTTCCTCTTTATTATCTGCTTTTTCCCTAGAAAGATCATAATAATAAAGTTTATAATCTGTCGGAACAATGTCGGCACTTCCATTGCATCCACTAAAGCCAAACTGAATATTGTGATTTGCATATATTATGCTGTTATAATCACTATTCTTAATAACATAATGGCCTTCTTCACACGAAGGAATGGTTCCGTTCCAGATATTTGTTATATCTCTTTCAAAATCAAATTCTAAGATCCAGTCTTCAATATCTTTATCAGATACATTGCTTATCATTATGGATGAATTAAAACCACTTCCCCAATCACTTGAAAGTGAATACTCCACATAATAATCCTCAGGATCTGCAAGA
>JAFOIV010000079.1 GCA_017420535.1 Eubacterium sp.
AAAAATCAAATTAATAAAAAGTAAAGTTAATAAAAAAGTGTGACGCCAAGCACAAATTAAAAAGACAGTCAGCATGCCTTCTGACTGTCTCTTTATATTTTGTGTGTTTTCGATATTTTTTAAAGAATTTGAACTTTGTATCTTATTATTTTCTAAGACCAAGTTCTGCAATGATTGCTCTGTAGCGCTCGATATCCTTATCCTTAAGGTATCCAAGCAGATTTCTTCTCTGACCTACCATCTTAAGAAGACCTCTTCTTGAGTGATGATCATTTGGATGTGAAGCGAAGTGAACGTTAAGATCATTGATTCTTGCTGTAAGAATAGCGATCTGAACTTCAGGACAACCTGTGTCGTTAGCTCCCTTGCCGAACTTTGCAGCAAGCTCTGCCTTCTTTTCCTTTGTAATCATTTGTTTTTCCTCCTTGTTACTAGATTAAATCCATTCACTGAGCAGCGGTCGGAGTCGTCCAACTGCTAAGTAAAGGCTCTGTATATATTAACAGATGAAGCATTTAATTGCAAGAATAAATTTTAAGCACATTCTCCATCTTTGATGTGCAATTTTGTAATAAAAGATCAGCAATAACCAATGCTGTCATAGTTTCAACTACTACAACTGCACGCGGAGCAACTATCGGATCATGACGCCCTTTTATTTCAATATCTACTTCTTCGTTCTTATTATTAACTGTATGCTGTTTTTGATATATAGAAGGTGTTGGTTTAAATGCCGCTCGAAGGACTAGATCACCTCCATCACTGATTCCACCAAGCACTCCACCTGAATGGTTTGTTTCTTTTACAACTTTACCATCTCTTATCCTAAAAGGATCATTATTTTCTGATCCTTTACTAGCAGCTGCCTTAAAGCCATCTCCTATTTCAAAACCTTTTACAGCTCCAATGGAAAATATAGCTTCAGCAAGTCTGGAATCCAGCTTTTCAAAAACCGGTTCTCCAAGGCCAACAGGAAGTCCTTTACAAATAAGTTCTACAACTGCTCCAGAAGAATCTTTATCTTCAATCATTTTTTCCAGATATGCTTCAGCTTTTTTTGCTGCTTCTTTATCAGGCATATAAAGCTTATTATTCTTTATTTCTTCCTTATCAAACTTTGAGTAATCAATCTCTATATCACCAACAGATTTAACATATGTAGTAAAATCAATACCTAAATATGAAAGCATCTTAATAGCAATAGCCCCAGCTGCTACTCTTGCAGCTGTCTCTCTTCCGGATGATCTTCCACCACCACGGTAGTCTCTTATGCCAAATTTAGACTCAAATCCAAAATCAGCATGACCAGGACGATATACATCCATAATATTGCTATAATCTTTTGAAATCTGGGATGTATTTAATATCTGAAGAGAAATTGGAGTACCTGTGGTTTTTCCTTCAAAAATCCCTGACATGATCTTAACTTTATCAGCTTCATTTCTCATAGTGGTAAATTTAGACTGTCCGGGTTTTCTTCTATCAAGAAAAGACTGAATATATTCTTCATCAATAGGAATACCAGCCGGACATCCATCTACTACAACGCCAATGCCTTCTCCATGAGATTCGCCCCAGGTAGAAATCTTAAGTAATGTGCCAAAAGTTGATCCTGCCATCTTTATTTCTCCTTATTTAGTACTCTTTAGAACATAAAAAAAACAAATAAAAGTATAACATAGAAAAAGAAAAAATAAAACAGGACAAGGGGTAAAACCCCTCATCCCGTCAAATTCTATCATTAGCCCATTTTATAAATTTATTAAATGGTATCGGTTTAGAATAATGGAACCCCTGTAAAGCAACTGCAGCACAACCTAAGGCTTTCTCTCTCATCAATTGATTTTCTATACCTTCAACACAGGTTTCTGCCCCGTAGATATCTGAATATTCCACAAAACATTTAAGAGCTCTATTCTCTTTGTCACTGGTTTCGATATCTCTGATAAATGACCTGTCTATCTTAACAATATCCAGATCCAGATCTCTGATAAGATTTGCCGAAGAATAACCTGTACCAAAATCATCCAATGCAAATAATACTCCATAACTCTTAAGCTGAGCTACTATATTCTTAAGTCTGTTCTTTTCTATCAGTCTGCATCTTTCTGTAAGTTCCAGACAAAGATTTTCAGGAGGATATCCTACCTCTTCTATAACTCTTATCACATCTCGTACAAAAGTTGATTTTTGAAGCTGAGTATAAGCTATATTAACATGAAGTAAAAAGGCTTTTCTTTTCTTCACAAAATCCAGACAGTCAGTTAAGGATTTTCTTATGATCCAAAGTCCTAATAGATAAAATCTGGCATCTAACTCAACCACAGGCATAAATACATCTGGTGGAACATAGCCAAATTCATCATCCCTCCATCTAAGCAATGCTTCTGCTGCAATAAGCTTCTCAGATTTCGCATCCACAATAGGCTGATAAAACATTTCAAAGCCTTTAAAATTATCCATTATAGATATACGTATACGATTTATCTTTTGAAGAGTTTCCTGGGAGTTATCACTAGCAATGTCATTAAAATCCACCAGAGCCCCATTTTCTTCACGCTTAGATTTCTGGAAAGCTGTATTTAAGCAGACAAATAAAGTATTATCATCCACATTAAACTGATCCAGCTTTATAAAAGCACCATTTAATCTAAGGGGCACTTTATAATCATCAACTTCAATACCTTCCTGCATCCATAAAGAAAGTTTATCATATTTTTCTTTCAACTGATCCATAGTAATACTATGGCTAATAAGAATGGACTGTGTGCCATCAAGTCTGAAATAATCCCCTAAATTCGCAAATTCATCAGCAAATCTTCTAGCCATCTGATAAATGGTCCTATTACCAATCTCATAACCATAAAGGGAATTTACTCTAGAGAATTTAGAAGGTCCAAACATAACAATGGTTGCTTCAATATGATTTTTAATATGATCAGATAACATCTCAAAAAAACCTGATCTATTCATCAGACCTGTTAACTGATCAATTTTATTTTCCAGTGTGTGATTTTTTATGCATCCGCCAAAATACTTAGGCTTACCATCATCCCCCCGGATAACAACACCACGACAAGTACACATATCATACCTGCCATTCTTCTCCATCGCCCTGTACTGCATATCATGAAAATTCATCTCTCCGCCAAAGATCATTTCAATACTTTTATGATAAGTATCTCTATCATCAGGATGAATCCTCTTTTCCCATTCTAATCCGGCATTTATCATATGTGTTCCCGGAAGATCAAAAGTATCCACAGCATTTCTGGACCATATGGAATAGTCATGTTCCATATCAGAAAGGAAAACGTATTTGTCATCCGCAGTAAGCTGAAAGGCCTGAAACAGATCTTCCAGTTGTTTTTTCCATAATGGCTTTTCTTCATTTACCCCGTTTATATCTGACATAAAACTCCTCCATATCACTTTTTCCAATACAAACCGCCATTTATAGAGATATTATAACATTTTCCTATTGTTTCTAACAATAAAACTGTCATTTTATATTTTGAAAAAAATATGAACGCCCCCAGGCTAAAAGGGGCGTTCAAGTAGAAGAACGAAACTTATATTATTAATCCTCCAAAGCAAGGGACATTTATTTCTTTCCCCTCCTGCTCTGTAAGAGTAACAACCCTGTCTTTTGCAGAATTATTGATAATAACTGTGACTTTATCATCCTTACATTCTCTTGAGAATATATAGAGACCTTCCTCATCAGTTTTGATACATTTGTAATCTCCATATCTTAAGGCAGGATGATCTTTTCTTGTTTTAATCCAGCTTCTGATCTTATCACTAAAGTCCAGATCCAGATCATTCCAAGGCATTGGTGCTCTATATTCCGGCTCTGTATCGCCGGATATAAGCCCTTCATCCCCGTAGAAAACCGAAGGAATACCAGGCGCCATCATAAGATAAAATGTTGCCAGCTGAAGTTTTCTCTTATCACCATTGCAATAGAATAAAAATCTTGGAACGTCATGAGAATCCAGGAAATTCATCTGAGAAAGTGACACCGGCCAAGGATATCTTACAAATGATTTCTGGATCATATCATCAAATACGCTGGCACTTATTATATTCTTTGCAAAGAAATCTCTGCAAAGATATGTAAATGTATAATTCATGGCAGAATCAAACTGATCTCCTTTAAGCCATACGTCTGCATCTTCCCAGATTTCAGCAATAAGGAATGCATCTTTCTTTTCTTCTTTTACTGCTTTTCGAAAAGCACGCCAGGTATCATGATCAACTTCATTTGCCACATCCAGTCGCCATCCGTCGATATCAAACTCTTTAATCCAGTATCTTCCAACGTCACAGATATATTTTCGAACCTCCGGATTACCGGTATTAAGCTTTGGCATTTCTTTTACATAGGCAAAGCATTCGTAATTAGGCGGATCCTTATATTCCAAAGGAAAATGAAGGTCATAAAACCAATCTTTATATCCAGACTTTTCCTGATTTTCCATCACATCTTTAAATGCAAAGAAGTCAGGTCCTGAATGATTAAATACACCATCCAGAATAATCCTCATACCATTAGCATGTATTTTTTCTACTAATTCCTTAAAATCGTCCTTTGTTCCAAATAATGGATCAATATCAAAATAATCAATAGTATCATATTTATGATAGGAATTTGCCTTGAATATCGGATTAAGATATATAAGATTACAACCAAGATCTTTTATATGATCAAGATTTTCAATGACTCCTCTTAACGTACCACCAAGCTTATTTTCAACAAGCCCCCTGGTCTCTTTCACATTGATAAGTTCTCTTTTACCGCTGGCAAAACTGTCCGGGAAAATGTGATACATTACCGCATCAGCCACCCATTCAGGTTCATCTATCACTTCTTCTCTTCTGATAAATGGAAATTGAAAATACTCTGTTCTATGGGCATCCATCTTTTTATCAAAGCCCCTGGAATAATAGTAAAGCTTTTCATTTCCGGCACATAAAAGGAAATAATAGCAGACCCTGGTATACTCCGTATTAATATGTGCTTCGTAATAATCAAACAGATCGTCTTTAGCTGTTCTTTCTAATTTCACCACAGTAACAGGGATTGGCTCAACATAAGCCACCCTGTCACCAAAATATAAATAAACTGAATCAATATCATTTTTAGCTGTTCTTATTCGAATAACCAGCTCATTTTCATTGATAGCATATGCATACTGAGATAAAGGCATATGCAAAATAGCTTCTTTTATCATAATTATCCTTTTACTGCTCCACCTGTGATGCCTTCAACATAGAATCTCTGCATAAGCATGAAAAGTACGGATATAGGCACCGCAACTATTATGCCACCTGCGCAGAATACCGAGAAATAATCCCCTACAAGAGTCCTCTGAACCAGATTGAAAAGTCCCATAGAAACAGTCCAATCAGCAGGATTCTTAGATCTGATCATAAGACGAGCCATAAGGAAATCCATCCATGGTGTAAGGAAAGAATTTATAACTGTATAAACTATGATAGGCTTTGAAAGAGGAATAACAATCCTGGTAAAAATCTTATATTCTGATGCTCCCTCTAATTTAGCCGACTCTCTAAGAGATAAAGGAATTGTATCGAAGAACCCTTTACATATAAGGTATCCAAGACCTGAACCTGCAGAATAAACCATGATAAGTCCGATCCTGCTGTTGGTAAGTCCCAGCAATTTCATAATGAAATATATAGCTATCATGGAAAGGACACTTGGGAACATACCTAAAATGATAGAAAAGCTCATAAGTTCTTTTCTTCCTCGGAATCTCATGCAGCTAAAAGCATATGACACCATAAGCACAAAGCTTGTAGAAACAGCACAGGTAAAAATACCGATTATAAGTGAATTCTTAAACCAGGCCGGGAAGTTAGCAACTGTGTCAGGTCTGAAGAACAACTGTTTAAAGTTATCCAGGGTGATTTCATCCGGGAAGAAATGCATTGTATTGATTCCCTTATACCCTGAAAGAGAGGTTACAAAAAGCCATATAATCGGAATCAGCCATACAAAGGCAAGAAAAGCTAAAACTATATGTCTTATTATGGGTTTTATTACTTTTTTTGTCATTACTGATACGCCTCCTCTTTTGCTCCTGCCACCATCTTTGAGAAAGTAAACAACGTAAGGCTCGCACAAATGATAAATACACAGATACCGATAACTGATGCCATCTTATAATTGGAATAATCATTGGTCAGTGTAAACAGCCATGTTATAAGAAGATCCACTTCCTTGGCATTAGAATTTGCATAATTCATATTTGTTGTTACGTAATCACTGGTTAAAAGATAGATAACATTAAAGTTATTTATATTCGCAATAAATGATGATATAAGGCTAGGACCTGTAATAAAGAAAATGTAAGGCATGGTAATCTTCCAGAAGATCTGTCTTTCTGATGCCCCATCAATCTTTGCACTTTCAAGCTGATCAGCAGGAATATTCATAAGGATTCCTGTTGCAGATATCATCTGGAAAGGAACACCTACCCAGATATTGATAAGGATAACCGAAACAAACGCCCAGCCCGGTTTTGAAAGGAAAGGTATATAACTAAGGCCCTTTCCCACAAGGCCAATATTCTGAAGAAATTCAGTAATACCAAGGCGGTTGCAGATACCATTTACAATACCATAGTCACCAAACATCTTTCCTACAAGAAGTAAGGTTACAAACTGAGGGATGGCAATCGTTATAACAAAACAGGTTCTCCAGAACTTAGGCCACTTTGTTCTCTTATCGTTGATAAATTTTGCAAGGATGATTCCTCCGAAGAAAGTTGTGGCTGTTGAAAATAAAGCCCACACCAGAGTCCAGACAAGAACTCTTGCAAATACATATCCAAAAGAAACAGTTGATGTAGTTGTAAATAAAGTCTTGAAATTAGTAAATCCAACCCAGGAAAACAGGTAAGTTGGAGGCTGGTGATCTCCATCATAATTAGTAAATGCGATACAGATAAGAAAAATTATAGGAATAACATTTACAAGAATGATACCAAGTCCTGGTAATGTAAGAAGTGTTTTATAGAACTTATGATTAAAAAGTTCCTTAACATCTTCTTTAAATGAATTGATATGCTTATTGTTCTCCTTAAGCTGCTGAAGCTCAAAGTTAGCTTTTACATTACTTATTGCAAGAAATATATAAGCTACTATAAATAAAATACCGATGATCCCGCAAAGAAGGATCAACAGTGAATTGTCGTAATCATTAACCACTTTAGTAAGGGTTTTAGGATCAAAAATCTCTTCTCTTTGAATTGTTCCGAGAGTGGATAATTTTGCGATATAATTTAATGAAAAACCAAATGTAAATACAAAAAACAATATCTGGATAAGCTGGAGCAATACCCCTTTTATATACTGTCCTCTAATGAAGTATCCTATTCCGAATATTACAAATGACAGTTTTGTCCAGATATCGCCTCTTAAAAATGAATCTATAAATTTTTTTCTTTCAAATTGAACAGGCATACTTTTCCCCTTTTAGATAAAACAATGACTTCCTTTTAACCTGCCGACAGAGAAAGAAATACTAAATCTCTGCCGGCAGAAATATTAATGAGAAAATTTAAGAATTATTACTGTGTGATACCAGCTACAGCATCATCAAGTAATTTCTGAACGTCTGTATAGCTGCCCTCTACAAGTGTCTGTCCAAGAGTAGCTGCTGGTGCCCAGTAATTGTCACCAACTCTCTGAAGATCAGCATAATCAGCCTGAGCTGCAAGGGCTGCAAGGGCTGGAGCTGAAGCAATCTCTTCTGAAGCTGCAGCCTTGATATTAGAAGGACCTTCACCTGTTGCAATAGCAATCTTTGTCTGGCTCTCTTCACTTGTGATGAATTCTCCAAGAAGCATAGCCCAACCTGGATTCTTTGAATAAGCATTTACACCAAGGAACTTGTAACCTGCAAATGAACCCATCTGAACCTGATCACCATTCACTGTAAATGTAGGAAGTTTTGTGGCAGCGTAATTTTCACCATAAGCTTTCATAAAAGCGTTAGTTGCCCAAGTACCATTTACATCAGCTATCATTTCTCCGTTAAGAGCAAATGCCTGAGCATCTTCATTAACGCAGCTCTTCATAGCCTTATTCTTACAGATCTCTGTAATAGCCTTTGCAACATCAGCACCTGAGTATTTTCCATCTGTTGAATTCCAGTTACAGATATTCTTTCCGTCATCTCCAAGCTTCATCTCAAGGCCTGCACCTGCAAAGAAACCGTATAAATACCAGGCACCTGATACTTCCATACCAACTGTCTTGTTCTGCTTTTCAGCAGCTGCAAGAAGTGAATCCCAGCTCTTAACATCTTCTTCTGTTAAATACTGCTTATTATAGAAAAGGAAATATCCATTTGATGCTGTAAGAGGATAAGCATAAAGCTTTCCATCCTGTGAAGCAGCTTCAACTGTTGATGCTGCATTTGTTTCAGCTGGATTGTAAGTATATGTAGCCTCAATACTCTGAAGTGCACCAGCATTAACAAGATCTCTTAACTGGTCATCTGGAAATACAAAAAGATCAGCTGCAGCTTCTACGTCAGAAAGAACATCGTCCTTACAATTAGCTTCTGACTCAGCACCGATTGTGATATTAAATGTTACATCAGGATACTTCTTCTTAAAATCTTCTACTAATTCAGCCATTACCTTCTGGTAAGCTTCTGTTTCTGAGCACCAGAGTGTAAGATTAACCGGATCCTTAGTTGCACTGATAAGCTTTGCTACAGCATCATCATTTGAAGCGTCTGCCGCTTCACTTGTTGCAGTATTCCCGTTTCCAGCAACTTCCGCATCCTTCTTATCCGCATCCTTGGCACCGCAACCTGCAAGTGCTGTCACTGCCATAGCTGAACTAAGCAGTACACCTAAAACCTTCTTTTTCATTTTGAATTCCTCCTTTTTAACTATGAAAATAGTTTCCATATAACTACAAACTTTATAATAATTATTTATGATTTGTAGCACTTACATGTTTATTATCATATCGAAAAGTCCTAATTTCAAGGAAAAACAGGTCCGTTATGCCATTTTCATTAGGAAACCGCTACACTTTTTTCTTTCTTTTGTGCACTTTTAATAAGTAAATTATGATAATATACTTTTATAATGAGTAATATCATACAGGAATTTAAAAGCTGGTATTGATTCTTATATATATTTGCAATTCAAGGAGGTTATAACTATGCCTACTACTATTAAGGATGTAGCAGAGCGTGCAGGGGTTTCTGTTTCAACAGTATCAAAAGTATTAAATGATTGGAAAACAATTTCCCAGTCAACCAAAGAAAAAGTAAATCAAGCTATAAAAGAGCTTAATTACACTCCTAATTCAAGAGCTGTAAGTTTCGCCAGAGGGGTTACCAAAAATATCATTTATCTCACATCTCTCGGCAAAGGAGAAGCTTACACTAATCCACATATGTTTGATATCATGTGTGGTACATTTTCAAATCTGGCTAAACAGGGATTTTCAATGACTATGATGGATATATCTGACGAGATGCATCCTAAGGAAACAGTTTCAGAGATAATCGCAAGAAAAAGTGCTGACGGGATCATAATCCATGGTTCAGTTATCAATCAGGATATAGCAAATCTAATAATAGATAACAACTTCCCTCATATTGTTATCGGCCATCCAGAATTTGACAACAGATTATGTTGGATTGATACAAATCATATGTTGGCAGGACAATATGCTGCAGAATATCTGGCTAATCATGATGTAATGCCGGTTTCATTTATCGGTGGCAGAAAGACTGATTTCATATCCAAGGAAAGAGAAAAAGGTTTTAAGACAATAATGCTTAAATACAGAAGGCGCGTCACTTCAGAATATGTGATCTACACCTCTTCTACCTGGCAGGAAGGCTATAATGCCGCAAAGAAACTTCTTACCATGGAAAATCCTCCTAAGGCGATAGTCTGCGAAAATAATACTCTGGCAGTAGGTGCATCAAAAGCCATTCAGGAACTTAAGTTAAAGGTACCAGATGACTTATTCTTCTTAACCTTTGATGTTTATCCCTATACAACCATAATAGACCCTACTCCAACCATTATAGATATCAACGTTTATGACATGGGCCTTCAAGCAGCGGATATGATCGTAAGAAAGATTGAGAACCCATCACTTATGATCCAAAGTTATACCACTCTTCCTGAAGTGATTGAGAATAAATAAGCAGCAAAAAAACAGTGATCAATTAAATAATCCCAGCTATACATAAAAAGAAATGCCCTGATACCAAGTATCAGGGCATTTCCCACTCATAACTCTCTATACTATACTCTAGCTCTTGGATGAGCCTTCTCATATACCTCTTTTAAATGTCTCTCTTTAGATCTAAGATAGATCTGAGTTGTTGAAATATCAGAATGTCCAAGCATTTCCTGAACAGCTCTAAGATCAGCACCATTATTAACCATATGGGATGCAAATGAATGTCTGATGATATGAGGAGTAATATCTTTATCTACTCCAGCTTTCTTTGCATAGGACTTAAGTAATTTCCAGAATCCCTGACGAGACATTGAACCACCCTTCATATTAGTGAAAAGATAGTCTGAATCCTTACAGATTCTTGGATGTACTTCTTCTAAATATCTGCTGAGGGATTTCTTTGCCGCAGCATCCATTGGTATTATCCTTGATTTACCATTATCTACACATTCAATAAACCCGAGATTTATATTGCAATTCTCCGTCTTAAGATTGATAAGTTCTGTTACTCTAAGGCCTGTAGCATATAATAACTCAAGCATCGCCTTATCTCTGATAGCTTTTGGTGAATCTCCTGATGGCTGACTTAAAAGCAGATCAACCTCTTCAATGGTAAGAGTCTCAGGAACTGTCTTAACTACTTTTGGTGCTTTAATAGTCTCAGTAGGATTACTCTTGATTTTTCCGTTACTAAGAAGATATATAAAAAATGATCTTATACTTGCTACATTTCTTGAAACTGTTGCTGAACTCATTCCTGCGCTTTCAAGAAATAAAATATAAGAATTAAGTGATGTTGAATTGATCATATTTACATCTTTAATATCTCTTGAAGCAAAATAATCTCTCATCTTATAAAGATCTCTCCTATAAGACTGGATAGTATTTTCACTTGAATGTTTATTAACTTTTAGATATGAGATATATTCTTCAATTAGATTTTCCATTATATTCCCCACCAAGTTATTTATTGTTAAGATAGATTTAGTATAAATATAAATTTACATAAAATCAACAAAAATTTTTCTGTCAACCGGCGCAAAAGCCCTTGTAAATAGCCATTTACGGGAATGTTTTCCACAAAATTGTGTGGGTTACATAACCCCCTCCACAAAATATTGTTACTTTCACTTATTAATTATTGATTAAAAAAATTTTATTAAAATATTACATTTTTATTTAAAGCGTAATAAAAAATCGCGATTATGGTCTTACTATCGCATATCTCTCCTTCATTAATCAACCTGAGAGCCTTGTCTAAGGGCAGAGTCACCACTTCCATAAATTCATCCGGATCTCTTCTTATGGTGCCTTCTTTAAGATCATAACCTATGTAAACCATGGTCCTTTCACTAAAAAGTCCTACAGAACCTATAATATTATTAACCTTAAAAATCTTTTGGGGGATATATCCAGTCTCTTCTTCTGCCTCACGAAGAGCTGCCTCTGCTTCATCTTCTCCTTCATCAAGAGAACCTGCAGCAATCTCTAGATCGCAGCGATCTAAAGTGATCCTGTATTGCTTAATAAGCACTAAATCCCCATCCTTATTGATAAGCAGAATCCCGGCACCATTTTTATTCTCCACATAGTCATAAAACACATGACATTTATCCGGTCTTTCATACTCATCTTCATAGACTTTAACTCTATTAGCTTTATATTTAAGTATTCTATTGATACGTTTGAAATTTAAATCAGACATAAATCCCCCTTATTTAAAAAAGTGGAACATGAATTTCTTCAAGTTCCACTTAATTTCATTATTTAGCGTAATCAGTAACTCTGGATTCTCTGATAAGACTAACTTTGATCTGACCTGGATATTCAAGTTCATCCTCAATCTTCTTAGAAATATCTCTAGCAAGAATGATCATCTCATTATCGTTAACCTGTTCAGGAACAACCATTACTCTGATTTCTCTACCAGCCTGAATAGCAAAGGATTTATCAACACCCTTAAATTCATTAGCGATAGCTTCAAGTTTTGTAAGTCTTGTTGTATAAGTCTCAAGAGTTTCACGTCTTGCGCCAGGTCTTGCAGCTGAAATAGTATCTGCAGCCTGTACAATACAAGCAATAAGTGTTTCTGGTTCGCAATCACCATGATGTGATGCAACCGCATTAACAACTGTAGCATTCTCTTTGTATTTTCTACAAATATCAACACCAATAGTAACATGTGAACCCTCAAGTTCATGGTCAACAGACTTTCCAATGTCATGAAGAAGACCTGCTCTCTTAGCAAGTTTTACATCTGCACCGATTTCTCCAGCAATGATTCCACTCAGCTGAGCTACTTCTACAGAATGTTTTAATGCGTTCTGACCGTAACTTGTTCTGAATTTCATTCTACCAAGAAGTTTGATGATCTCAGGATGTAATCCATGTACACCAACTTCAAGTGCTGCAGCTTCACCTTCTTCACGCATCTTGTTTTCAACTTCTTTTTGAGCCTTCTCAACCATCTCTTCAATTCTAGCTGGATGAATACGGCCATCAACGATAAGCTTTTCAAGAGCAACACGAGCAACTTCTCGTCTTACTGGATCAAAACTTGATAAAACAACTGCTTCAGGAGTGTCATCAATGATAAGATCAACCCCGGTAAGATTTTCAAGAGTACGGATATTTCTTCCCTCACGTCCAATGATTCTTCCCTTCATCTCATCACTTGGAAGCTGTACCAGTGAAATAGTTGATTCAGAAACCACATCTGCTGAACATTTCTGTATAGCAGATACAACTATCTCCTTGGCTTTCTTGTCGGCTTCTTCTTTCGCCTTTGATTCCATTTCCTTAATCATGACTGCTGTGTCGTGCTTTACTTCGTCTTCAACAGTCTTAAGCAAATATTCCTTTGCCTGTTCAGAGGTGAGTCCAGAGATTCTTTCTAATTCCTGCTGTCTCTTCTGGGAAAGTTCCTCAAGTTCAGCCTGTCTTCTTGAAAGATTTGCTTCACGCGAAGCAAGTGACTGCTCTTTCTTTTCAATAGCATCAGTCTTCTTGTCAAGATTTTCTTCCCTTGAAAGTACTCTCTTCTCCATACGCTGAACTTCAGTTCTACGATCTTTTACTTCTCGCTCAGATTCATTCTTGATCTTAAGAGCTTCCTCTTTAGCATTTAGAAGTACTTCACGCTGCTTTTCTTCAGCGGCCCTAACAGCTTCATCTATAATACTCTTAGCTTTATCCTCTGCCCTACCAATCTTAGCTTCTGCAATATTTTTACGATATGCTATCGCAGCAAACCAAGTAACCACAACGAGGACAACAGCTACTATTGCACAGATGATTATAGTACCAGTTCCCACAGGAGCACCTCCTTATTAAGTTATCGTTGCACGCTTTAGTACAACAAATTAATCTTATACATTTTTCGGAATTATGTCAAGTAAAGAGTGGCACTACTATAATTGAATCCGTGTCTAATCAGGAAAGAAATTGCACGTTTTTTTACCTTTTCATCAGCAAAATCGGCGTTTTTAAAATTATGTTCAAGTAATGATCTAATTATTTTTTCTTCATCTAAATTCTCATATTCATAGACTTCATCGAAGATTTCATCAAGATCATCTATATGAATATCTTTCATGTATAATTCTCTTGTAATAAGACTTCTGGATTTGCTGCCGGAATATCTTCTGATATAACTTTCAGCATATCTTCTGTCAGAAAGATAGGAAAGTTCATACAATTTATCGATAGCGGCCTGAATCTCTTCCTCGTTATAACCCTTCTTTTTTAGTTTTAAACGAATATCGAGAGCAGATTGCTCTGCTCTCGATAAGAGATCCACCGCTTTAGAAAAAGCGCTTTGCATTTAAATTATTCTTCGTCCCCCTTATCAGAACCTTCAGGATCTTCATCTACACCATATTCGATTCTAACCTTCTTTTCAATCTCTTCCATAACATCTGGATGTGATGCAAGATAGATCTTAGCATTATCACGGCCCTGACCAATCTTTTCACCAAGGTAAGAATACCATGCACCAGATTTAACTATAACGCCCTTGTCTGATGCAAGATCAAGGATATCACCTTCTTTAGATATACCTTTACCAAACATGATATCAAATTCAGCTTCCTTAAAAGGAGGAGCTACCTTATTCTTTACAACTTTAACTCTTGTTCTATTACCAACGATCTCACCGCCAGCCTTAAGAGCTTCAATACGTCTTACATCAAGACGAACTGATGAATAGAATTTAAGAGCGCGACCACCTGTTGTTGTCTCAGGATTACCAAACATTATACCAACCTTCTCACGAAGCTGATTGATAAAGATAACAACACAGTTAGTTCTTCCGATAACAGCTGTAAGCTTTCTTAAAGCCTGTGACATAAGTCTTGCATGAAGACCTACGTGACTGTCACCCATCTCACCATCAATTTCAGCCTTAGGAACAAGAGCTGCAACTGAGTCTATAACAATAACATCAATGGCGCCTGATCTAACCATAGTCTCTGTGATCTCAAGGGCCTGTTCTCCATTATCAGGCTGTGAGATATAAAGATCATCAATATCAACGCCAATATTTTTAGCATATACAGGATCAAGAGCATGTTCAGCATCGATGAATCCAGCGATTCCGCCCTGCTTCTGAACCTCGGCTACAATATGTAATGCAAGGGTTGTCTTACCACTTGATTCTGGTCCATAAATCTCAATGATACGTCCACGAGGCATACCACCAACTCCAAGGGCGATATCAAGACTGAGGGATCCGGTAGGAACAACCTCTATATTCATATTAGTAGTATCTTCACCTAATTTCATGATAGAACCTTTGCCGTACTGCTTCTCAATCTGAGCAACTGCGGCATCAAGAGCTCTCTTCTTATCTTCTGTAGCCATCAACTTTCCTCCATCAAACATTTGTTCGGTATTCATGTAACTTATATTATCTTATCCAGAAATAAATGTCAACCTCAAATGTAAATGAAATGATCTGCATTTCAATCATAACATAAGCATTATTTTATTTCCACAAGTCTCTTGATATGATATATTTTAGTTACGTTTTTTAAATCATATTTGTATTATATAAAAAGATGTGTGTCATAAATTACACACCAAAAGAGCAGTTAAAGGAGTTTTTATGTCTCGAATCGCTGGACTTATAACTGAATATAATCCATTTCATAACGGCCACAGATACCATGCCGAAATGGCAAAAGAACTTACAAAAGCTGACTATACTCTTTCTATTATGAGCGGAAATTTCCTTCAACGAGGAAGCATTGCCGTATTAGATAAATATAAAAGAGCTGAATCAGCTGTAAGCGAAGGGGTGGACTGTGTTATAGAACTTCCATTTCTTTTTGCCACCGGTTCTGCAGATGATTTTTCCTTTGGGGCCTGCCACATCCTTAATTCACTGAACTCTATAACTCATCTTGTTTTCGGTGCTGAATGCGATGATACAGCTAAAATGACTCATTTAGCGGCCTTTCTTACAGATGAAAATGATGATTATAAAACCCTTTTAAATGAAAAACTAAAGTCCGGTCTCTCTTATCCAAAGGCAAGAGAAAAAGCAATAGATAAGCTTATGGGTAAAGAATATAGTGATATTCTCTTAACTCCTAATAATATCCTGGCTCTTTCTTATATGATCCAGCTGAATCGTATGAATTCATCCATTAAACCAGTGATAATTAAACGTATTGGTTCTTATCATGACTTAAGGGATAAAACACGGGGTTTTATGTCAGCAGAGGCTATAAGAAACCATCTTAATAAAGAAAATGATATATACAGCCTTAAAAATAAAGTACCCGATAAAACCTTTGAATATCTCTGTTATTTAAAAGAAAACAGCTGTATATCAAATGATAACCTTTTAAGTGACATGCTGTATATAAAGATTTTAGAACTAAAATCAAAGAATAAAGCATATGAAGAAATAAAGGATAGTCTTCCTGTGGAGATTGATAAGGATCTTTATAATAAACTTTTAAATATAAGAGAATATATGACTTTTGATGAAACTATAGAAGCACTTGTTTCAAAGAATTATACCCTTTCAAGGATAAGAAGAGGTCTGCTTCATTTAATCCTTGATATCACAAGAGCAAAACATAAAAAGGTCTTTGATGATATTGATAATTCTATATATGCTTCTATCCTTTCCTTTAGAAAAGAAAGCAGTGCCTTATTAAAGCTTATGAAAGATACATCAGATATCCCTATCATAAATAAAAGGGCAGATTTTAACCCGGCAAAAGAAGAAAATTTTTCTGCAAAGGTGCTTCGGGATATGGATATTACATCAACTGATCTATATAACTATATCATGAAGAAGAATTTTGGTATCACTCTTCCATCGGAATTATCTTCAAATATAAAGATAGTTTAGAATTAATAATAAAAAAGCAGAGACAATTAATCTCTGCTTTTTTATATATTACTCGAGGAAATCGTCATCCTCATCGTCATCATCAAAATCGTCGAAGTCGTCATTAACTGGCTTAACTTCTTCAATTCCGTCATCATCCACATCAAAATCATCCTGATCATCAAAATCATTTGACTCTGGGAACGCATTTCTATCCACTGGCTGAGGAACTGCCTGTGGCTGCTTATTTGCAATAGAGTTACCATTGATAAGACCAATACTTGCATCGATCTCGCTTACATTTGAATCTAATGTGAATACGCTATTCTCAAGTGATTCGCAAAGGTTCTTATAATTTTCTCTATCTGCTTCAAGAGTTGCTGCAAAGAATTCTCTCATATCTGAAAGCTTCTGCTTTGTATAATTCATTGCACCAAGTCTTACTTCTGTAGCTTCAGCATTTGCATCATCAATGATCTGCTGTGCCTGCTCACGAGCTGAATCAAGGATCTCGTTGGCTCTTACTGTTGCAAGCTCTGTTATATGATTAGAATCTACAAGACGATTAGCTTCATTTACTGATTCAGAAATGATAGCATCTGACTTTGTTCTTGCATTAGCAAGGATAGCTTCCTTGTTACGCATGATCTTCTTGCATCTTTCAATCTCACTTGGAAGTTTAAGCTTAAGTTCATTAAGCATTCTCTCTATTTCATCCTTAGGGACAACGATCTTATTGTTTGAGAGAGGAGCATATTTACAGTTATCCATAAACATCTCGATCTCCTGGATCATCTCATCAACGCCCTTTTTACCCATAATACGTTTTCCTCCTGATAATATTACATCATATTCATCTTTTCCTTAAGTTTCATAAGTACATTCTCCGGTACAAATCCACCTACAGGAACCCCAAATTTTGCAAATTCTCTTACTACAGACGAACTTACATTGGAATATTTTGGATCAGCTGCCAGGAAAAGTGTCTCGATATTCCCAGAAACTTCCTTGTTGACCTGAGCCATCTGAAGTTCGATCTCAAAATCTGTCATCTCGCGAAGACCACGAACGATGATATTTGAATTGCATTTCTTAGCATATTCAATAAGTAAACCATCATAGGTTTCCACCGAAACATTTGGCAGATCCTTAACAGCATCCTTCAACATGATAACACGTTCGTCTATAGAAAACAACGGACATTTTTTTGACGAATTGTTTAAAATGCACACATTTAAGTGATCAAAAAGCTTTGAAGCCCTTTCTATAAGATCTAAATGTCCTTTTGTAACCGGATCAAAACTACCCGGATAAATTGCTGTAGCCATAATTTAACTGTCTTTCCTTCTTAAGAATACATGCTTATTTGTTCTGTATTCCTTTGTTTTATAAATTTCAAACTGTGTATCTTCGATATAAGACATATCCTCTTCAAGGATAGCTTCCACAACGATGATAACATCAGGATTCTTGAATTCTTTCTGATCAAGAATAAGGAGGGCATCATGCTCGAGTCCATTCTTATATGGAGGATCCATGAAAATGATATCGAAATCCACCTTAGGAAGACTTCTTAAATAAGATAACGCATCTCCTCTTAATATATCTGATTCATCTTCAAACTTTGTGAAATGAATATTCTCTTTTATAACATCAATCTGTTTTTTACCATTTTCTACAAATACACAGTGACGTGCTCCACGGGATAATGCCTCAATACCAACAGAACCACTGCCGGCAAATAAATCGAGGAATCTGCTGCCTGGAACATCCATCTGTAGGACATTAAAAAGTGTCTCCTTATACCTGTCTACTGTAGGTCTTGTTTCATCACCTTCAATGCTCTTAAGCGGAAGGCTTCTTCTTGTACCTGCTATTACTCTCATATTTTACTCCTCGTTTATTTTTATAACATTTAAAACATTATGTCAACATAAAATTGTATACATAAGGTGAAAAACAGCCATTTTTAGCCATTTTTAATAATATCTTAATCTTTCATTTCGTTTTTGAGCCATTTTCCTGTATCTGATAATTCATCATCAGACCAGCCTGAAAGCTTGGAACAGTCAGATTTAATCAAAGATGAAGTCTCATTCTTATTGGCCAGATTCCATGCACAGTAGGAAATATTATATTTATTAATAAGATTAAACCAATCGGCAGCTGAGTCGTAATCAATGCCGCCATTACCTGAAGCATCACAGATACTGAATTCTGTAATAAAGATAGCAAGTCCCTTAGAACGGGCTGTCTCTAATTTGCTTCTTATATTCTCCTTATGAGTAGCTGCATAGAAATGAAGGGTATACATGATATTTGAATAACCTTCAATAGGATCCTCTGCTGCTGCATCCACATCCTGAGACCAGGTTGGTGTACCTACTATGATAACCGCATCTTCTTTATTGGCCTTAATTACAGGAATAACTTCCTCTGCATATTTCTTTATTTCAGACCACTGAGTACCGCCATTTGGCTCATTACAGATCTCAAAGAGCACATTTGGATAATCCGCATACTTCTTAGACATTTGGTCAAAGAATTTAACAGCCTCATCCTTATTCTGATTTGGATTACTATCAGATAAAATGTGCCAGTCGATTATCACGTACATTCCCAGCTCTGTAGCATAATCGACTCCGTTATCTACGAGTGCCTTAAGCTTATCTTTATCTCCATCATTACAATAACCACCAGATTCCCCAGTGTACATGGCAAGACGGATAACATTTGCACCCCACTCATCTCTAAGAGTCTTAAATGCATCTTTATTTACATAGTCCGGGAACCAGGCAATACCATGAGTACTGACGCCCTTTAACTGATATGCATCTCCATTCTTATCTACCAGATCACATCCATCAACCTTTAAAGCTCCATGATTGCTTACCGGAGTACCACTGACATCAGCAGGTGCTACTTTTTTCTCAATCTCTACCTTGGCTTTTTCTGCAGTCTTATCGGCTTCATCCTTCTTACTGTCCTCAGCCTTTTTAGTAGACTTAACTTCTTTTCCTGCAGAATAAAGAACAGGTTTTACATTTTTAAGGTCTTCATACTGCTTTTTAGAAGCAAATTTAATAGTACCTCCAATATTTTGCAGTTCTGTATGGGCTTTTACTGTTTTATTCCATTCTTCACCAGTAGAAGTGATGATAAGCTCATCCTCTCCATCCTCTAAAGTAAATTCGCCATTCCACTGTCCCTGGATCTCAGCCCCTTTAAAGCCCTGGATCCTGATCTCCCAGTCACTTAAATCCTTATCTGACTGATTTTTGATAGAAATATTTACATTAGTTGTAGGTTCGTCTCCCCAGACATTTCCGTCAAAGGTAAGTTCTGCAAAGATGTTACTTTGTTCTTTACTGTCTGTCTTAGCTTTTTCTTCAGCATCTGTCTTAGTAGATTCAGCATCCACTACCTGATATGGTGTACTCTTTTCTTCTTCAACCTTCTTATCTCCGGTATTTTTCTCCTTGCCAAAAACGATAATGAGCACCAGAGCAGCAATAATAAGAACCAGTCCTATTATTATAGTTACCAGTCCTTTATTTGTACCATTTTTTTCCTTATTGTCTCCCATTAAAAAACCTCCATTCCCCTCATACCTTAATAATTTATCTTTATATCATCCCCATATTTTAGAACGATCTCCTGAGCCATTCTAAGCATATCTGAATGATTATAAATATCAGCTAATCTAAACATTATATCACCACTCTGCCTTACTCCAAAGAAGTCTCCCGGCCCTCTTAATTTAAGGTCTTCTGTAGCGATATAAAACCCATCATTTGAATCTTCTAATACCTTAAGTCTTTCCTTTGACTCTTTCGTCTGCTTTACGTTTATAAATATACAGTAGCTCTGGAAAGAACCTCTTCCTACACGGCCTCTAAGCTGATGCAGCTGAGCTAAGCCAAAACGTTCGGCATTTTCTATCATCATAACGGTGGCATTTGGATTATTGATGCCTACTTCAATAACTGTAGTAGATACCAGTATATCTATCTTTTTCTTTATAAAATCCTGAAGAATCCTGGTCTTATCCTCATCCTTCATTTTACCATGGATATATTCTATTGATATATCCTGTCCCTTATAGACATTTCTTAATTCATCAGTATAATTCTCCACATCTTCTAAGTCCATGGTTTCAGATTCCTCCACCATAGGACAGATGACATAGGCCTGATGACCTTGTTTTACTTCATTTTGAATAAATTTATATGCCGTAGCTCTGTATTCAGTACCTACAACACAATTCTTAATCTTCTTTCTTCCCTTAGGCAGTTCTTTTATCACTGAAATATCAAGATTTGCGTAAAGGATCATAGCAAGAGTTCTTGGAATCGGAGTAGCACTCATAATAAGAACATGAGGATAATTGCCCTTTGCTCCAAGTCTTTCCCTTTGTTTTACGCCAAATCTATGCTGTTCATCAGTAATAACAAGACCAAGATCTTTAAATTCCGTCTTATCTTCAATAAGAGCATGAGTACCAATAATTATCTGTATCAGCCCTGCCTTTAGATCCTCGTAGATCTTACGCTTATCCTTTAAGGAAGTCGAACCAGTCAGTAATTCAACTCTTATCTTATAAGGCTTAAACAGAGCCTTAAGGTCTTCATAATGCTGCATTGCAAGGACTTCTGTAGGAACCATTAAAGCCCCCTGATATCCTGACATAACAATTAAAAATAAAGAAGCCGCCGCAACAATCGTCTTACCAGAACCAACATCACCTTCAATCAGGCGGTTCATAACATTTCCGGAAGACATATCAAGACTTACATCCTTTATGGCCCCTTCCTGTCCCGCAGTTAAGGTGAAAGGAAGACCTGCCTTAAATCCCTCTAATTTAGAGACTGCCTCATTACTGATAATATGAGAAGAAGAAATTGAAAGATTATTCTTTCTCATCTCCCTTACTCCCATAAGGAAACTGAAGAATTCATCCAAAGCAAGACGCTTTATAGCAGTCTTCAGCTTTTCCTCATTTTCTGGAAAATGAATCTCTTCTATGGCACTTCTTTTGGATATGAGCCCATATTCATTTCTTATTTCATCAGAAAAATGATCCTCAATCTTTAAAAAAGCTTCTCTGGCATTAGTAAGACTTTTCTTTATCTGATTATTGGTAATCCCCTTAGTAAGGGAATAAACCGGCTGCATAGCCTTTAGCATGGACTTATATTTATAAACCGGATAGTATTCCGGCATTTCCATAACTCTCATGCTGCCTTTAATCTTAATAGTCCCAACAAATATAAATTCATCTCCCTTATGAAAACAATTCTTAAGGAAAGGACTGTTAAAAAATACCAGTCTTAGAGACCCGGAAGAGTCGCTAACGGAAAGGGAGGTAATACTAAGCCTGCCTCCCTTTCTAGTATCTACATATGAAACAACTTTAGCTGCTACGCTTACTCTTTCACCTTCAAGGGCATCCTTAATAAGGATAGGATCATCATATCTTTGATAATCCCTGGGAAAATAATAAATAAGGTCTTTAACTGTGGAAATCCCCAGTTTTCTGTAGCCTTCAGCAGTCTTTTCCCCTATGCCCTTAATTGTAGTAATATCATCATTTAAAAGCATGTGCCATGCCTCATTTAAAAAACTATTCAACAGATACAAGATAATAAAACAGAGGCTGTCCTCCGAAATGAAGCTCAACTTCCAAATCAGTGTAGGTTTCTTCTAACTCTTTAACTAAGAGTTCTGCCTCATCTTCCGCGATCTTATCCCCATAATATAAAGTAATAAGACCTGACTCATCATCAACCATAGTTTTGATAAGTTCTTTTGTAACTTCCTTTATGTCATTTCCAACAGACTCAATTCCCTCTTCGGAAATACCCATGATATCATCTTTCCTGATGGTCTTTCCATCAATAGATGTATCTCTTATAGAAAATGTTACTTCTCCGGACTTTACCTGATCCATGGTATTTATCATCTCATCAAGATTCTCTTTAGCATCTAAATCCTCTGAAAATGCGATCATAGCGCTTATTCCTTCGGGAATAGTCTTTGAAGGAACCACCAGGATCTGCTTATCAGTACAGATTGAAGCTGCCTGATTTGCTGCAAGAATGATATTCTTGTTATTAGGGAATACGAAGATATTACGTGCCTTAACATGATTTATAGCATCAAGAATATCCTCTGTACTTGGATTCATGGTCTGTCCGCCTGAGATAACATATGAGGTTCCCAGCTCCTTAAAGATCTCTGTAATTCCCTCCCCGGCGCCAACCTGGATAAATCCATATTCTTTATATTCTTCTTCAACAGAATCATTTGTTGATTTTTCATTCTTACGAGCTTCCTCTACCTGACTTGCAAGAACAACTCTTTCCCTATGTTCTTCTCTCATGTTATCAACTTTCATACTGGTAAGCTGACCATGCTGAAGGCCGCGTTCAAAAGCAAGTCCCGGATGATCTGTATGTACATGCACTTTGACTAATTCTTCATCAGCAACACATACAACCGAATCACCTATTTCAAGAAGATAATTCTTAAAGTCCTCAACCTCCTTATCTGTAAGAGGCTTGTCTAAAAGAATGATATATTCTGTACAATATCCGTAGGTGATATCTGCTGTAGAAATATTATCATTTCCACTGCCTATGGCATTTTTCTCTACTTTAGGCTGTGATTCTTTAACTGCTAAAGAATCATTTTCACTTAAAGTGATATCTTCTCCTTTAAGAGATGAACTAACTCCCTTAAAGAAAGTCATAAGACCCATTCCACCTGAATCTACAACACCTGCTTCTTTAAGAACAGGAAGTAATTCAGGAGTGTTAAGAAGGACCTTGTCTCCATATTCGATAACTTCATCCAAAAAAGATATAATATCAATCTCAGGATTAAGAGTTATTATATCTTTAGCCTTATGAGCCATGCCCTTAGCAACTGTAAGAATAGTTCCTTCCTTTGGCTTCATAACAGCATGGTAGGCTGTTTCTACAGCATGCTGAAAACCTTCTGAAAGATCGATTGCACTGAGACTCTCCTTACCCTTTACTTCCTTGCTAAATCCTCTGAAAAGCTGAGAAAGGATAACGCCGGAATTTCCTCTGGCACCTCTAAGAGCTCCAAATGAAACCGCACTGGCAATGGCATCCATAGTAGGATCATTTAGATTGTTGATCTCATTTACAGCGGCCATAATAGTAAGAGTCATATTAGTTCCAGTGTCCCCATCCGGCACAGGAAAAACATTCAGTTCATTAATATACTCTTTTCTATTGCTCAGATTGTAAGCACCTGAAAAAAAAGCTTTTTTAAAATTTTCAGCATTTATCATATTTATCGTCAAATCAGTAAAACCTCCGAATATTAATCTATTACTCTTACCCCTTCAACGAACACATTTATATTCTTAACCTTCATGTTAGTATAATCTTCCACCTGATACTTAACTGTATCCCTAAGATTCTTAACTACTGTTTTAATACTTACCCCATATGAAACGATTATATGAAACTCAATGATAAGCTCATTTTCCTCGTTAACTGTAACATTAACACCGCGGCTTACACTTTCTCCCTTGAGAAGTTTCGCAAGCCCGTCTCTCATGGAAATAGTAGCCATACCTACTATACCAAAACAATTAAGGGCCGCATGACCAGCAAAACTGGCAACCACTTCTGTATCAATGGAAATGTTGCCGTTATCATTTGTAAACCCTGCCACGTCTCTTCCTCCTTTATATTAAATCCTAATGAAATATAATCTTTTGAACCAGTTTATTATACACCAAATGAACACAAAAAAAAAGAAATCAAAGACTGTAAGTCTCTGATTTCTTTTTTGTACGATCCTAGAATCAAACTATGCTCTTTCTACCTTACCTGATCTTAAGCAAGATGTGCATACATAGATAGTCTTAGGTGTTCCTTCAACTGTTGCTTTAACTCTCTTGATGTTAGCGTTCCAGATTCTATTAGATCTTCTATGAGAATGACTCACATTGTTTCCAAAATGAGTAGCTTTTTCACAAAAATAACACTTAGCCATGCTTCGGCACCTCCTTATACTTTACATATATTTGCCTTTACAGGCTCGCAACAAAAGTTATATTAACAAAAAAAGCAAGCCATTGCAAGTAAAATTTTATATTTTTTTAAAAACTTTAAAAATCCTTTAAAATTCAGCATCTGAAAGATTATCGATCGCTTCATTTACGGCTTCTGCTTCTGCTTTAGCTTCAGGTTTTTTCTTCTTATCAATGATAGTCTTAACCTTATCTGTAACCTGAGGTACCATACCAATAACCTTTGAAAGAGCATTCTCTTCTGCTACCGGAACGATCTTTAAATCTCCATTCTTAATAACAATGACTGATGAAGGAGACATCTTACCTCCCATACCGCCGCCACAGTTATTCTGTCCTAAAGCGCCGGCCCCAACACCAAAATTCACATCAACTAAAGGAATAATTGTGGTATCTCCTACATTTATAGGCTCTCCTACCACTGTCTTAGATGTAAGAAATGCATCCATGCCTTTAAAAAGTGAATTTACAGTATTATTAAAATCATTTTTTCTGATATCATTTGCCATTATATATATCCCCTTCCATTATTATATTATCTTCTTTATCTAAGTATGCTTTAATTATTTAATAATTAAATCTTCTTGGCCAGATTCATAGTTCTCTTTGTATCCTTCCTTAAATAAAGGATTAAAAACCTTATAGCTGTTGGACCTATCATAATACTTCCCTTAAGATCACAGTCCATATTAAATACCTTATTATAAAAGTCCGGTTCTAACTGAAGCCATCTGCCATAGATTGGATAAAACATGGCAATCCTGCCAAGCCATATGCCTGTATCTGCGGCATTACTAAGACCAAACTTAATATATCCATGACCTTTTCGAGGTTTAACAGCTTTAAGAGTTTTTCCAAGGAATTTCTTACCTCTATGTATGGTCCGCTGAGTAAAATCCTTATACAGGAACTGTTCCACATGATCAGCTTTCTTTTCAAGACTTTGCGTCTTGTTTCCAACCTTATCCAGGAAATCTCTAGCCTTATCTCCTATATTATCAAGGAAATCAGAGACCTTATGGATTAAAGGCGTCTTTTGCTGATCATTATCCTGAGTAAGAATACTATCATCTGCCTTATCCTGAGTAAGAATATTATCATCCGCCTTATCCTGAGTAACATCCAGAAGATCTAAGGCAGATTGTATTGGCTCACCAATTTCTTCCATAACCTTAATCTCTTCATTAGTAACAGCTATTTCATCTGTATTCTCTTTATTCTCTTTATTCTTTTTTCGTTTAGACTTTTTCTTCTTTGGATCATCCGTTTTTTCACTATCCAGTAAAGTAAAGAATAAAACCTTTGCCTTATATTTCAGGCCTTCTTCTTTTTTATAATCACCCTTAAAGGTAGCAATCAGCCATCTGATTTTAAAATCAGCTGACTTTTCTTCTTCATTAACTACTCCCTTAACCCTGTAATGTATGGGAACAAACATAACAATAAGCATAAGAAGAAGTGCAAGTCCCAGGATAAGGATTATTATATCCAGAAGAATCCTAAGTATTAAAAGTACCACACCCATTTTCTACCCCTGCAAATTCTCCATAGCTTTTTCTTTAATCTCTGTCTTCCTTAAGAATTCATAATAAGCCTTTGAATCTAGTGGAAAATTCATAAGAGACATGTCATTTATCATATCGGTCACAAGTTCCGCAGCCTTAGCCTTAGAAGTTGCAATACCCATAACAAATATCTTATCATCGATAGTTCTATAATAATGCTGCAACATTTCCTCATATTTATAGATCTCATAGAGTCCGTGTCCATATACAGGAAGGGTTACAAGGAAAATGTCTTTCATAGGGGACAGACGTCTTACCTTATTATATGTCTTATTAAATTTTTTATCGCTAACTATATCCGTATATATTCGCGCTGAAAAATCCATACAATCCCCCTCTTAAAAATTAATTTCCAGAGATTATTCCTTCAATTATCCTTGAACATGCTGTAAGTTCTGAATCGTCGCCGCAACCTGAAAGAGCATATTCAAAATAATCCTTTATCTCCTGCTGTGTATTAAAGAATACCGGCATCATGGAAAGGACCTTAGACATGATACTTCTCTTTTCAAACTTGGAAATGTCAGCAAATCTCTTATCAAATTCAGCAAATAATTCTTCTTTTAACTGTGCGAGATATTCATCATCTGTTGGGTCTAAGATAACAGTAACATCCTCTTCTAAGTCAATGAAAAGTGAAGTTGATGTAAGTTTATCGCACTTAAGAAGCAGTGAAAATCCATCAGTAATGTCCTTATCATCAGCAAATTCATCTCTATAATCTTTATAGATCTCATCTAACTTTCCATCAATAAATGAAAGTGTTGAATAAGCATTTTCCTGAGCACCTTCAAGCTTTACAAAAAGAGGATCAAATTCTTCAGCAGCCTTATAAATGTCATCTGCTTCGATGATTTTCTTTAAGATTATTGCTGCTGTCTCATATTCCTCACCAAGATACTGTCTCTTAAGCTTATTTCCGGTATAAAGGATGATAAGAGCATCATTTATAACTTCTTCAAGCATAAGATAATCTGTAACAGCTTCATTTATATCTTCTGATGCTTTATACATCTTATCTGTAAGGCTTTCAAACTCAGCCGCTGAGATTTCCTTATAATCAGCATGAGATAATTCCTCATACACTTTATAAAGATCAGGATAAAGATCATTAAATCCTTCCGGTTTTGAAATAAGTGCTGCCTCTAAAAGAGTATCTGCAAAGCTTCTTACTGCGCTCTTTTCTCCGCCCTTATAAATATTAAGAGATGTAGACATGATGTCATAAAATCTCTGCTTTGTCATACGAACAGGAAGTTCAGCAATAAATTCCTGAATCTTGGTATTAACCATAACCTTATCCTTATCAGCAAAAACGAAATTAAACATTTCTGCTGCAAGTGCATCTGTATCAACATACTCTTCAAGATCATTTGTAAGAAGAGGTTTCTTTCTATCAAGAATGTGATCATAGATCTGTAAAGCATCAGTATAAGATGTAAAGATCTTCATCTTTTTAGTAACTGCGTCACGTATAGCTGAAATCTTATCAATTAATTCACAACCAACTTCTTTACCTGAAAGAACCGTATCTAATAAAGCTGTCTCAATATCTTTAATATAGCCTTCAATCTCAGGCTTTCTCTCAGAATCAATATCATTTACCATTTCTTTTAAAGTAAAGAAATTAAGAGATAACTTTATTGTTGCATAATTTCCGAAGGCTGTAGCAAGTATATCCTGATATTTAACGATATTTGCCTTTCTATCTCTATCAGCCTTAATGTCAGTAACTACTATCTTTATGTCTTTTTCCATATTTTCCATGTTAATATATTTCCTTATTTAAATTATTTTTTTAGTTTTTTAGCATTAGAATAACTACTGTGCCAAGCTGTCTTACTGTTTATGCTCATGTGTATAGATATGATCTGAGCAATATTCATAATTGCCGTTACATTTTGAGCAGTAACGGAATTCCAGATACGGATTATCTTCTTCTGTCCTGCCACAGATAGCACATCTATGGATAGGCTGTCTTTTTCCACTTCCAGCGAATTTGCCAAAATCCGGACGAATGACATTATCTGTTCTTTTGCTCTTTATCTGGCGGGTATTAAACAGCTTCTTATTATTATAACCCATTTGCTTATTAAAACTCTTCTTACGGATCATCTGATTTACACTATATCCTTTTCGATTCATATTAACGAAGAAGAGGATCACAAAAGGTAATATTGAAAAAACCAGCATGGCTCTGAAAGTCATAATTTGGTACTTATAATATTCATAAGCAAGGATCAAGATATCTATTAATGCCAGATATTTTATCTTAACCGGAATCAAGAAATAAAGCATTATAGTAAGATTAGGAGCAACAACTGCAAATCCAAGATACATGGACATGGTAAGATATTGGGAACATGCTAATGGAGGTGCAACTGTGTAATCCTTAGTCAAAAGTGCAGCTACAACAATACCTGCATCCATTAAGATTATGGTTCCGAAAATGTAAAGGTTAAGCATGAACTTACCCCATACTGCTTCAAGTCTTACTCCGATATAGTAATAAAAGAAAATTGCAATAGGTGTAAATATCACCCATATTCCCGAAGTAGCAAACGGACAGACAAATATCCAGGTGATCAGCCTCCAATATTCATGTCCGTAAATGATATTATATGGTATCATCTGACAATAATAATTTATTTTTCCAAATAAATTTCCGGAAATATTAGCTAGAATTCCAAGAACAAATCCAATAGAAAGACAAATTGCTATAATAAGAGGCAGATTTGGAATGGCAAATCTGTAAAGTTTTCGTTCGATTTTATCTATAAGTCTCATATTTTGTCCCCTTTTAGCCTAAATAAATAATGTATTCCCTGATCGAAGCCCAAGGAAGGGACAACGAGAAAGACATACATAAGATATGATAATATAAAAGGTAAAAAAACTCAAGTTGTACAATAAAACCAAGTAAACTTAAAACTAAGTAAGCATCCTGCTTATTTCAATTTTCTTGAAAAAGCGTAAAATTTCTTATATAATATTAGGGTTAGCGCCATATTATAGAAGCATTTTTTTATGGTATGGCATAAATTATTACGAAGCAATTAAGAGAAAGGTAATTCTTATATGAGACACCTCGGAATTGATATCGGGTCCACAACAGTAAAGGTTGCTCTGCTCGATGAAAACAACCAGATCATTTTTTCAGAATACAAGAGACATTTTGCAAAGATAAAGGAAACTTTAAAAGAGCTCCTTCAAAATGCAATCAATGTCGCTGGTGATTGCGAGATAGCTCCTGATATTACCGGTTCAGGGGGACTCGCTCTTGCTAATGTAATCGATGTACCATTCAGTCAGGAAGTTGTCTGTGTTTCAAGTGCACTTGAACTTGAAGCTCCAGAGACAGATGTAGCTATCGAGCTTGGTGGTGAAGATGCAAAGATTATCTATTTCACAAAAAACGGAATTGAACAGAGAATGAACTCAGTCTGTGCCGGAGGTACAGGCTCATTTATAGACCAGATGGCAGCTCTTCTTATGACAGATGCTACCGGACTTAATGAGTATGCAAAGGAATATGACACAGTCTATCCTATCGCTGCCCGTTGTGGTGTATTTGCTAAAACTGATATTCAGCCCCTTATCAATGAAGGTGCTACAAAGCCAAATCTTTCTGTATCAATCTTCCAGGCGGTTGTAAATCAGACTATTTCCGGACTTGCTTGCGGTAAGCCAATCAAAGGACATGTGGCCTTCCTTGGTGGACCGCTTCATTTCTTAGATCAGCTTCGCGAATGTTTTATAAGAACTCTTAATCTTGATGAAGAACATAAGATAATTCCTAATAATTCTCATCTCTTTGCAGCCATCGGTGCCGCTCTTCATGCTGATGAGAACAGAACTACAACTCTTAAAGAATTAGAGGCCCGTTTAACACCAGAACTTCGTATTGAAGTTGCTGTAAATAGACTTGATCCTCTTTTTGATGATGAAAAATCATATAAAGAATTTGAAGAACGCCAGCACGGATACCATGTAAAGCGTGGCGACCTTAAAACTTATAAGGGAAATGTATTCCTTGGTATCGACGCCGGTTCTACTACAACAAAGCTTGCAGTTATAGGTGAAAGAGGCGAACTTCTCTACGACTTCTATTCAAATAATAATGGAAGTCCTGTAAATACAACAATTAAGGCCATGAAGGAAATCTACTCTATTCTTCCTTCTACAGCCCGTATTGCAGGAAGCTGCTCTACCGGATATGGTGAAGCACTCCTTAAGTCTGCTTTCGGCCTGGACTACGGCGAAGTTGAAACCATCGCCCACTATACTGCTGCTTCATTCTTTGATCCTGAAGTAGATACTATCCTTGACATTGGTGGTCAGGATATGAAATGTATCAAGATAAAAAACGGCGTAGTTGATAATGTAATCTTAAATGAATCCTGTTCTTCAGGATGTGGATCATTCATAGAAACCTTTGCAAAGTCACTGGATTATCAGGTAAAGGATTTTGCCCGTATCGCTCTTTTTGCAAAGACTCCTATCGACCTTGGTTCTAGATGTACAGTATTCATGAACTCAAAGGTTAAGCAGGCTCAAAAAGAAGGTGCTGCAGTAGAAGACATTTCTGCAGGTCTTGCTTATTCAGTAATTAAGAACGCTCTTCTTAAGGTTATTAAGATCACTGATCCAAAGCAGCTGGGTAAACATATCGTAGTTCAGGGTGGTACATTTTATAATGATGCCGTACTTAGAGCTTTCGAGATCGTATCAGGCCGTGAACCAGTACGTCCTGACATTGCAGGTATCATGGGTGCATTTGGTGCCGCTCTTATTGCAAGAGATAATTATACAGAAGGATTTGAGTCAACTACTCTCTCAAGCGAAGACGTTGACAAACTTACATATACAACAAAGATGGCCCGCTGTGGTCTCTGCACCAACAACTGCCTTCTTACTATCAATAATTTCACAGGAAATCGTCGTTTCGTAACTGGTAACAGATGCGAAAGAGGACTTGGAATGAAGAAAAACCCTGAAAATATGCCTAACCTTTACGAATATAAATTCAATCGTATCTTTGGTTACGAGCCACTTTCAGAGGAAGAAGCAACCCGCGGAACTATCGGTGTTCCACGTGTTCTTAACATGTACGAGAATTATCCTTTCTGGTACACCTTCCTTACAAAGCTTAAGTACAGGGTAATCCTTTCACCTAAGTCATCAAAGCAGATCTATCAGTTGGGAATCGAGTCAATTCCAAGTGATACTGAATGTTACCCGGCAAAAATGAGTCACGGTCATGTTATGTGGCTTATTAAGCAGAATATTAAAACCATATTCTACCCATGTATTCCTTATGAAATGAATGAAACCAAGGAATCAAACAACCACTATAACTGCCCTATTGTTACTTCATATTCCGAGAATATCAAGAACAATATGGAAGAGATTGAAGAACAGGCAATCACATACATTCGTCCTTTCCTGGCACTGGATAATCCAGAAGCCCTTAAAGCACGAATGTTCCGTGAGTTTAAGAAATATACAGACGTTACTAAAGAAGAGATCAGTGCTGCCATTGATGCAGCTTATATCGAAGCTGAAAAAGTTAAGGAAGACGTAAGAAATAAGGGTGAAGAAACTCTTAAATTTCTTCAGGATAACAATAAGTTAGGAATCGTTCTTGCAGGTCGTCCATACCATGTAGATCCTGAGATCAACCATGGTATCCCTGAACTTATCAATTCCTATGGTATTGCTGTACTTTCAGAGGATTCAATAGCTCATTTAGGTAAAGTAGAACGTCCTCTTATAGTATCAGACCAGTGGATGTATCATTCAAGACTTTACAAAGCAGCAAGTTACGTTAAAGCAAATGACAACTTAGAACTTATCCAGCTCTTCTCCTTTGGCTGCGGACTTGACGCTGTAACAAC
>JAFOIV010000011.1 GCA_017420535.1 Eubacterium sp.
TCTTTTCCTGGAATTTTGCAATCTGCTGCTCTGTGAATCCAACGATATTATCAGCAACCCAAACCTTTACAGTTTTTCCGTCATAAGTAGATGCATCTGTGTTCTTCTCTTCTGCATCACCTGTTGCCTCTGATGTAACCTGCAAAATATATAATAAGAATGTAGGTTTCATCTAAAATAAAGATGTCGCAAAACCTACATTCTTATTTTTGATTTTAACCATAACTGTTATCATATCCCGGGAGGTGATACGGTTATGAATAAAAATTTAAAAGGAGACCTATCAATCATGGACAGCATGGGAATCAAACCTAACTATGCTGCTCTTGGAAGAAAATACGGAATGGATTGGAGAACCGTCAAGAAATATCACTTGGGCTATCAAGGAAAACCTTCAACCCGAAATAAGGGAAGCAAGCTTGATGAGTATAGAAATGAAATAATAGATAAGCTTTCTATACGAAGACTAACTGTAAGAGGTGTTTACGAGTTCTTAGTTAAGAAATATGGCATTTCAAACATAGGATCTTATTCGAACTTTAATGAGTATGTTAAAAAGAATAAATTAAAGCCTGCTAAATCTTCAGACGGTAACCCTCGTTATGAAACTCCGATAGGACAAATGGGAGAAGTGGATTGGAAAGAAGATATTAAAATTGCATCTAAATATGGAGAAATCTTTGTGATCAACATATTTCATCATTCCCTTAAGTTTTCCAAGTACAGCTACACAGAATTATCTATTCAAAAACAGACTGATGATGTATTCAGATGTCTGATCAACAGTTTTAAATATTTTGGTGGAATTCCAGAAGTTATCTTATTTGACAACATGAGCACTGTTGCCGACACAAGTCACGGTAAAAAGAAACAGACGGCCGCTATAAAGCAACTTGCTAAGGAGTTCGGATTTAAAGTCAGGTTATGTGGAACCAGGAAGCCGGAAACTAAAGGTACTGTAGAAGCCAGAAACAAAATTTTAGACTGGATAAGAGCTTATGAAGGTGAATTTGAAACTCTTGAAGAATTAATTCAGGACATAGAAGACATAAATAAAGAAATGAATATAACAATCAGCCAGGAAACTAACATGTCTCCAACTGCTCTGTTTTATAAGGAAAAGGAGTATTTAAAACCTTTACCAGAGTCTTCAATCATAGAACAATACCTACGACCAAATAAGTATCTTGTTTCAAATGAAAGCCTTATCCGGTATAACGGTAAGAAATACTCCGTTGATCCTAAGCTTATAGATGAAGAAGTTACAGTGAACGTTCTGGATAATAAGCTGTATATTTATTATAACGGAAAACTTATTACTTATCACGAACTAAATGAAAAGCCTGTAAATTATAAACCTGATCATTATGCCAATCTGATGAAGGGAAAAGTCAAAGATTCTGATTTTGATACAGTTGTAAATGATAATCTACAGCTTATGGATGGACTTCTAGAGTCAAGAACCATAAATATAAATGAGCTTGAGGCAACCAAGTCAGCTGATGCATTGATTGCATATCTAAACACAAGTGAGTATGGCAACTGGATAATAAATCACTATGCACATCTTTCGACAAAGGAAAAGCTTACTTTTATTAAAGGTGTTAATAGTGTTTTACCATATGTGAGAGATCGGGATACATTTGTTTCTTACATTAAGTATTCTCTAAAAAACAATCTTTGTAAGACTTTGGACTTCGATTGTTGGGTAAATGATTTCATGGCTTATTCTGAGAGCGAACGAATCCTAACTGATGAAGGCTTTGAAATAATCGAATTAAAATACCAAAAAGAAATAGACACTATGATTTCTGAGATGGTGGAATCTATGAATGAGCCCCAAAAAAACGACGCAAACCTCAAAATCGAACGTGATATAAATGATTCGGTTTATAAAGATCTTACCACAGGAATTGATTTGCCATTTAGCACAAAGGAGAACGATGATGAGTAATTATAATGCACTAATAAATAACCTTGAAGAACTCGGTCTGCAAAGCTTTAAAGACTGTTTGGATAATTATCTTGATCTGATTGCCGATGGAACAAAGACAGCACTAGATGCTTTGTATGAAATGACAGAAAAAGAAATGAGTTTCAGACAGGAACAAGTAGTAACTGGCTGTGTAAAGGTTGCACACTTTCCATTTTTGAAGGAAATAAATGAGTTTGATTTCAATTTTCAACCATCTCTTGATAAGAAAAAGATTATGGATCTAATAACACTAAGATTTCTTGAGAATAACGAAAATGTAATATTCTGCGGAGCTCCAGGTGTTGGAAAAACAAACCTAGCAGTATCTATCGGAATAGCTGCAGCCAAAAAAAGGAACTGTGTATACTTTATAACATTTCAAGATTTAATAAATCAGTTGAAAAAAGCAGCCTCAGAAAATCGTTTGGAAAACCGGGTGAAATTTTTCTGTCATTACAAACTACTAATAATAGATGAACTGGGTTATCAACGAATGGATATGGATTCAGCTAATCTGTTTTTTAATCTTATAGCCAAACGATATGAGAAGACTTCCACGATAATAACAACCAATAGCCCATTCTCAAAGTGGCCTGATATATTTCAGGAACCTGTCTTAACAAATGCATTACTCGATCGATTATTACACCACTGTCATGTGATAAATATAAACGGACCATCATATCGATTGAAAGATCAGATGCAGTTTTTAAGTGACGATACATGAAAAAATACGAAATAAAAATGTAGGTTTTTATACATTCATATTTCGTAAAAAACCTACATTTTTATCTTGACATTTGCATAACCTCTGAATTGTTTTCAGGAGCTGCTGTTGTTGTCTCATTCTTGTTTCCGCATCCTGCGAGCACACCTGCTGTCATAGCTGTTGCAAGTGTAAGTGCGAGTAAACTCTTCTTTCTCATTAACATTTCCTCCATAATAA
>JAFOIV010000080.1 GCA_017420535.1 Eubacterium sp.
AATTTGGCTGGAATGCCTGTGGTGCCGGCTGTCCCATTCCTGAATTTGGATGGAATGCCTGTGGTGCCGGCTGTCCCATTCCTGAATTTGGATGCATTCCCTGCTGCACTGGCTGTCCCATTCCTGAATTTGGATGGAATGCCTGTGGTGCCGGCTGTCCCATTCCCTGATTTGGCTGGAATACCTGTGGTGCTGGCTGTCCCATTCCCTGATTTGGCTGGAATGCCTGTGGTGCTGGCTGTCCCATTCCCTGATTTGGCTGGAATGCCTGTGGTGCTGGCTGTCCCATTCCTGGATTTGGCTGAGACGGCTGTGACATATCCTGTGCCTGTGCTCCACGGTTCATCATAACTGCCATTCTATTAATCTTAACCGATCCCTGAGTCGTATTATTCACTGGCTGTGACGTATTCTCTTCAGTCTTAACCGGAGATACATTATCTGCCTGCTGTACTGTCGCTGCCATTGAAAGCATTACATCTATCAGACCATTGAATCTTCCGTATTCAAACTGATCCACATTTAACTCTGTAAGAATGCGCGCAACGTAATTATCTTTATCATTCTGATCAAATCTCATTCTTGAGATCAATCCTCTTAAGAAACATGATACCTCAGATACATTTGCGCCCTCCTGTTTGATAGGCACGAGTACACTTACAGTCTCACAATTTTCAGGATTTATATAAATATAATCTAAATCCTTAATAACTGTATGAACTGGGATACCCTGATTTCCGATAGAATAAGAAGCCATAAGGTTCTTTAATATCTTAAGCACTTCAACTTTAGTAAGATTCTTCTTTATGAAACTTCCTAATTTAGGATAATCAGGAACTTCACTAGTCACCTTTCTGATTCCATTTTCCTCTGAATAGTTAAATTCCACTATTCCTGGTGCTGTATCTTTATTAAATCTCTGTAATGCTCTATCATCAACTACATCTGTTGGTTCGAGAACATATGTCAGCTTTACTGAATTCATTTCTTTTTCTACATTAATTTTAATCTTTTGCATTGCACGCACCTTCCCCTCGAAAAATTTTTTAGGCAAGTTTAATATTTAAATGTATATTCGTCATCTGCGAATCTTACAATATCATCCTTATGAAGTTTGATCTCTTCTCCATCTTCGAGCTTCTTATCGTTTACGTATGTGTGGTTTGTTGACTTATTATCTTTGATATAATAGCCATCTTTCTTCTTTGTGATAACCGCATGCTGTCTTGAAATAGCTCCGTTACCACTTATGTGATAATCTACACCACGATTAGCTTTACCAATCTTAAAGACATCCTTGTTGATGATAGTCTTTTCTTCTGTTGTTACTCTTACAAGATAAGGATTAACTTTGATAGCTCCTTCCTTACCAGTTAAACTTGTAACCTTAACAGGCTTTTCTGGTGTATCTGCCTCTGTTGTTTCAGGAGTCTCTGTCTCAGCCCCCTCTTCTGATACATTAACTTCATCTTCACCTTCAGCAGAAGTCTTTTCTTCTTCCGCAGCAGCTTCGCTTTCCTCTGTACTCTGAGCTGCGCTCTGTACTATAGCTGCACGATTAATCTTTATCTTTGTCTTCATTTCTGGTTTATCGGACTTAAGTTCTTCGCTTTCAGCCTTGGCTTTAGCTTCACTCTTTGATGCAACCTCACCATTTACAAGAGCTTTGATTCTTGCTTCAATAGCTGCCTGGGCATTATCGTCCATTGCAGCCATGCCTGCAGGTTCATCCTCCTCTTCTTCTTCATCTGATTCTTCATCAGCAACAAGACTGTATTTATTATTTTTAACAGCTTCTTCAAGCTCTTCTTTTACTTCTTCAAGCTCTATTCCTTCATCTTCTTCTACTGGAGCTTCATCAGCAGGTTCCTCTTTAACAGGCTCCTCAGCTTTTACAGTAGGAATAGGAATATCTGCTGCATCTATATCTGCAACGTCTACATCCTCTTCTTCAGCGTCTTCTTCTTCATCATCGCCAATCTCTGGAAGAGGAGCGCTTCCATCTCCAAGATTATCCATAACACTTTCAACGCTCTCTGAAGGCTCTTCTGTAACGATCACAACCTCTTCACCTTCACCAGTTGCAATTGCTGCATCTTCAGCCTCATATTCGATTCCTGCATCTTCCATAAGAGCTTCAGAAAGTCCTATGATACCTCTTAAATTGAAACCATCACCGTTGATATATGTAAGAAGCTGGCCTACATATGAGAGATCCTCCTCAATATCATACTGACCTGATGCAATGAACTGTCTGATGAATCCCTTGAATTCAGTTGCTACTGATGCATTGCTTTCAACAGGAAGGCAGATAAACTGAACATTAAGTGTCTGTGGATCAACATAAATGAAACCTCTGTTAAGTAACAGATATGAGATTTTAATAGCCTGTTCCTTACAATCAATGATACCTAATGCAATATTTCTGATGATCTTAAGAGCCTGCTCCTTTTTTAAAGGTTTCTGCTGAAATTTATCAAGAGAGATTTTTCCAGTGATATCATAAGTAAGATAATCATAGTCTTCATCTTCTTCATATATTATCTTTACAAGCCCTTTTATTTCATTATCCTCGCAATAGTTAAGGATGTCTTCGTCAACCTCAGTTCCTTCCCCCATTGTGTAGGTAAGATAATGCTCATCTCCTATGTTTCTTGCTTTAAAGCTAAAGCTTCTCATAACCAAAACCTCCTAAATTTACAGTGTCCGTTCTTTGTTTGATAATTTATATTATCTTGGTCTTCATGAAATCTATTCGTCATCTGAATCGTCTGAGCTTTCACTCTCATCTGAATCAGAATTCCCAGCGTCATCCCCCCCCTGAGAATCCATATGCTCTTCATATGTCTTATAGAATTCATGTTCACCAGTTTCTTCGTTAATTACATGGTAGTATAAATACTCATGACTTTCAGGATTCAGAACCGCATTTATACATGAAAGACCAGGATTACATATTGGTCCAACCGGCATTCCTGAATATTTATATGTATTATATGGTGAATCAATTTCAAGATCGTCATATGTTACCTCTGACTTGTTATATAAGCCATTAGTAAGTGGATAAAGGACTGTTGAATCTATCTGTAATTTCATGTCCTCGTTAAGACGATTATTTATAACGCCAGCGATTTTTGGACGTTCCTTCTCATACTTACATTCACGTTCCACCATCGCCGCGCGGTTAACCACATCATAAGATGAAAGACCAAGCTCGCTTGCTTTATTTCTCATTTCCTCAGTGTAATTAGCCTTAAATGTATCTAACATCCAAGCTACAAGTGATTCAGCTGTTGTGTCTTTAGTAATGTCATATGTAGCCGGGAAGAGGTAACCCTCAACCTTGTATCTTACATTCGCTCCTTCCGGAACATCGCCTAAGAATTCAAAATCAGATTTTGTTACTGACTGACATGCATTCTTAAATTCTTTTGCAGAACAGATATCCTGTTCTTCGCATCTCTCCGCTATCTGGTCTACGCTAAATCCCTCCGGCACTACTAACTTCTGTAAGACAGTATCAGAGTCAACAGCTACGCTCATCATAGCCATCATATCAAGGGTATTCATGCCTGTATTAAGGGTATATGTTCCTGCCTGAAGACGTCCTGCATATTCTGAATTCTGCAGTCTTTCAAGAAACGCTTTCTCAAATCGTATAAGACCATTGGCCTTAAGAATTTTTGCTATCTCCTTTGATGATGATCCTTCCGGGATGACAATTGTTACATCTTCTCCCTTAGTAGTCGCCGTGTTAGTAAGTTCATTGTTATAGGCCACCTTAAGGTCACCTATGTATGTTGCGACAACAATAAAAAGTAGCATTGCCGCTACAATTCCAATCATCCATTTGACAAATTTAACCAATGTTTTTTCCTCGTAAAACCCGCGTCCCTCCTTAAAAAGGGTACACTTGAAGTAATTATAATATAATGATATTATACTACCATCTTTTATATACAATTTCAAGAAAAGGAACGGTGAATAAATGGCATATCCAATAGTTACATTTACAATGAACGACAGCTCTATCATTAAGGCTGAGCTGTATCCAGAAAAGGCTCCAAACACAGTTAATAATTTTATCTCTCTTGTAAAAAAGGGATTTTATAACGGCCTTACATTTCACAGAATTATCAAAGGTTTTATGATCCAGGGCGGTGACCCAGAAGGAATCGGAACTGGCGGACCTGGCTACTCAATCAGAGGAGAATTTAAAGGAAATGGTTTTGCTGCAAATGATCTTAACCATGAGCCTGGTGTTCTTTCAATGGCCCGCGCTATGAATCCTGATTCAGCAGGATCTCAGTTCTTCATCATGCATAAAGCTGCTCCACATCTCGACGGACAGTATGCAGCCTTCGGTCAGGTTATTGAAGGAATGGATGTGGTTGATAAAATCGCTACAACTCCAACAGGATGGCAGGACAGCCCACTTGAGCCAGTTGTAATGAAAGAAGTTACAGTTGATACATTTGGTGAGGATTATCCTGAACCTGAAACAGTTTAATCCCTTTAAATATCAACATATAAAAAAAAACCGGAGCACCCCAAAAGGGCACTCCGGTTCTTTTTTTACTCACTGTATTATAATTCAATATTCCAATAATCATCCAGTGTAGCAAAATAATCTTCTATTGTCTCTGGACGTCTGATCTGGATTACTGAACCATCTTCACGAAGAAGAAGTTCTGCAGACCAGAGTCTTCCGTTGTAGTTATATCCCATTGAGAAACCATGAGCTCCTGTGTCATGGATTACAAGATAGTCTCCCATATCAATCTTTGGAAGCATTCTGTCAATAGCAAACTTATCATTATTCTCACAAAGAGAACCTGTAATATCATACTTATGATCTAATGGCTGATCCTCTTTACCAAGTACAGTAATATGGTGATATGCTCCATACATTGCCGGTCTCATAAGGTTTGCCGCACAGGCATCAACTCCAATATACTCCTTATAAGTATGCTTTTCATGGATTGCCTTTGTAACAAGATGTCCATATGGTGCAAGCATAAATCTTCCTGACTCAGTATAGATAGCCACATCTCCCATACCTGCTGGAACAAGGACTTCATCATAAACCTTATGAACTCCTTCAGCAATCTTTTCGATATCATTTCCTTCCTGATCAGGCTTATAAGGTATTCCGATACCACCTGAAAGATTGATAAATGAAAGCTTTACCCCTGCTTCTTCTTTTATCCTTACAGCCATATCAAAGAGGATTTTTGCAAGAGTAGGATAATAATCATTAGTAACTGTATTACTGGCAAGGAAAGCATGCATTCCGAATTCCTCAGCACCTTCTTTCTTAAGTCTCTTATATGCTTCGATGATCTGATCAGGAGTCATACCATATTTAGCATCCCCAGGATTATCCATTATGGTATTGGCAATGGCAAACTTTCCACCCGGATTGAAACGGCAGGAAATCCTCTTAGGAATGCCACATGTTTCCTTCAACATATCGATATGAGTTATATCATCAAGATTTATAGTTGCCCCAAGCTTTGCAGCATATGCAAACTCTTCAGCCGGAGTATCGTTTGATGAAAACATTATATCATTTCCAATGATATTACATTTCTCAGACATTACAAGTTCAGCCATAGATGAGCAATCTGTTCCGCAGCCACACTCATGAAGAATCTTTAAGATTGTTGGGTTTGGAGTTGCTTTAACCGCAAAATATTCCTTAAATCCCTTATTCCATGAAAATGCTTCATACATCTTTTTTGCATTTTCCCTGATCTTCTTTTCATCATAAATATGAAAAGGTGTAGGGTATTTCTTTACGATGTCTTCAATCTGTTCTTTTGTAACAAATGGTGTTTTCATTGTACGAGTCTCCTTCTTCCTAGTATTCTTTAAAACTTAATTGTTTTACATATTAACATATGATTTTTATCATGACAACGTCATCTCACAACATATCCAAAACCAGCCGCATAGTTGGGACAAATAAGAAGAGCCGCCAAGAACAGGCGGCCCTAAAAAAAGGTATGAAAAATGTGGGGGAAGGTATAGATTCCTTCAAAATTGGAACAATTAGACAATACTAGAAAATTATGAAAAAGTATAGTTATTTTTGTGATTTAATTGTGAATTTTTTGTGTTCACATCCCTTAAGCCGCGTATTTTCAAGCATTTCACAAATCTAAAGCAAGTCCAATATTATTTCATATAAAGGTAAAATTCATTACCCGCCTTTTCAACATCTTCCTTAAACGAGCTTCTATTTACTCTCTTTTCTTCTCCCTGAACCGGATCATAATATCTTATGGCCTCATTATTGAAGCTGACAACCATAACATATCTTCCGTCTATTTTTGTAGCAAATGGGATTCCTTCGCTAAGATAAAGGACTGCTGTATCAAGATCCGCTCCGGTAAGGTTAAGACCTCTCGCGCTTCCTCCAAAAGTATCAAAGGCTTTTTCCCAATCTGTTTCATTCTGGATATCGCTCATCTCAACTTTATTTCCAGAGGCTGCAAGTCCCATATAAAGGCAGGCAGCAAAGCTTTCAGCATCTGAACCTGCAGTCTTATAATCAAACTTTCCAGCAACCGTAAGATAGAGCGCACCTTTCTTATGGCGGTAAATAATATCTCCACCGCTATCAACTACATAGCCTCCGCTATTATTTACCTTTCTTACAGCTCTACCGATAGATTTCGATTCCATCTGGATTCCTCTGCCCTGGAAGACATAGACCATTTCTCTGCTTATATCTCCGCTTACAGAAGTTCTTCCTGCGCCCTTTCTGTCATACTTTGTGACGCGCTCAGTAGGATTGGAATACATATAAATAAAATCCGGGAACTTAAGATTCAGCTCATTTAAAGTCTGAGATGTACTTTTAAGTTCGCTGATTATTATCCTGTTATTATCCTCCGTCTTATAGGAAATATAATCCGCCTCAAGTTTTGTTATATCTCCGTCATTTTTCTCAACACGGCTAAGATATATAGTATTATTCAGGAAAGTAAGATCTGATATAAGAACTCCAGACTTTTCATATTTCTTTGCAAGACTTCCATCTCTCTTTACGATTCTTATGGAATCAAAAAGAAATGATGCAATTCCGTCTGCTCCCACGGTTACATTTTCTGAAGATGACATGCCGTAAACAAAGTCATTTCCAATAAAGCCAAGAGGAGTAAGGACCTTACCATCTCCTGTTATCTTAGTTGTAGTTCCATCCATAAGATCGATAAGACATATCTCTGCTATCTTAGTCTCATCTCCGGAATTTGGAAAAGCTACTACAGTTCTATCTTTAGAGCTCTTTATATCACTTTCTTTAAGTTCTTTTGTGATATGCTTTACCTCACCGGATGCAGTGTTATATGACACCAGATCCTGGCCTATTATAGTATAAAACTCTCCGGTATTTTCGTTATAGGTAGCCAAACGCCCAACGCTGTTTTTCAGCACCGTATATGACAGGTTAGTTTCAAGGAACAATAAACTGCAGAGATTATGATCCTTTATGCTGTATTTATACACCTCAATTCCTTCATAACCTTCATTCTTACCTGAAGGAATACGTCCATATACCGCAAAATCAATATAATCCTCATCCATTTTAAGACAGATGATGTCATATCTCTTCATTCCTCTAGAAGCAGGTGATGCCGCCGATGTTTCCTGACCGAATACTTTAGTGATCCATCCTTCGTTATAATCAAAATACCAAAGGCATTCATCCGCCACAAATCCGATTTTCTCGCAGTCTTTTGTAGCTATATATTCTGCATTATATGAATCCACCGCTCCAAGATTGATGCTGTTGGTCTCCTGAACCAGCTGACTTCCAGCGAAGGCTCTGTTCATATATCTATGATAATCAGAAATTGTTGCCTTACCTGTATCCACAGCAAATGAAAGCTCATATATTTCTTCCACACTGTAATAAATATTCTGAGACTGATCAGAATTAAATGCAGTTACTACGTAGCTAAAGGAAATCACTGCACTGTTTTCACTGACTTCTTTTACAGTCTTTATAGTCTCTCCAACTTTTTCAGGCTTAAGGCCTCCCCAGGTTACCGCTTCAAATGTAGAACCCAAGGAAACAACCCCAAGATAATTCCTATCTTCCGTCTGATTAGTTGTCTTAAGCACAGCTTCAATATCCTCAGCGCTCACCTTTCCTGCGTCGGTTCCTGAAGCGATCTTTAAAGACTCATCATCACTGTCTTCTTCCTCTTCGGAATTTTCTGCAATGGATCTTCCTGATTCATCAGCCTTTTGTTCAAGCTCAGTAGAAAGCTTCTTCTTATCAGCCGTAAATGTTGCTTTGCTGAATTCTTCTGCATAATTCATAAGAACTGAAAGCTCATTTTTCTTTAATCTTATAACCCTTGTATAAAATAACAGATCCTGCTTTTCATATCTGGTCTTAACTAAAAAGCTATATTCCTCACCCTCTTTAAGGTCCATTCTGATACAGGCTTCATAGCGGTTATAGTTATTCCTGTCACCAATATATGTCATCTCACCCTTTTCAATGAGAGTCTCTCCAGAGTTATCACGGAGCTCATAATTAATGGCCCCATTGGATTTTCCACGATTAGGAACAAGGATAACAATCCTCTTATCTTCTGAAAGCGGATAGATTGAATCCCTATAAAGACTGGTATTAAGTACCGTCTTATAGGCCGGCATATAATTTATCTTTTCATCAGCTAATTCACTAAAAACAGCCGGGAGTGTTTCCCCCGGCATTTCTACAGAGACACTGTCTCTTCCTCTGTTATTTATATAATTCGTCACGAGAGCAGCTCCCACGAATACAAGTAAAAAGAGAGCTGCTCCTAAAATGACCTTTAAAAATCTAAGACGCATTTATCAATCTCCAAAGCATATGCCAAGAGTCTTTGCTTCTTTGATAGCCTGATCATCTACTTCAACATATTTCAACTTACCAGCAGATTCTGAAAGAGGGATGGCAGTTACTTCACCATTTCTCATTACCACCAGCTTACCGAAGTCCTCAGCCTTTATAAGCTCGGCAGCACATGCACCAAATCTTGATGAAATGAATCTGTCATATGCATCCGGACTTCCACCTCTCTGGGTATGGCCTGGAACGGCTACTCTTACATCTGAAGAGTATTTCTCTGTGATCTTCGCTGCTATCTCATATGCAACTGAAGGATATTTTGACTTTGCAAGGACTTCCTTTCTTTCCTTTTTAGGGAGTTTTGCAACTTCTTTTGATATAGCACCTTCAGCAACGCAAATGATAGTAAATCTCTTACCCTGCTTGGTTCTCTTGTCAATTGCTTTATATACTTTCTTAATATCATATGGTACTTCAGGAAGAAGGATTACATCTGCACCACCGGCAATTCCAGCATAAAGAGTGATCCATCCTACCTTGTGTCCCATTATCTCAATAACAAATACACGGCTATGAGACTCAGCTGTTGTATAAATGCAATCGATACACTGTGTAGCAACATCTACAGCACTGTGAAATCCAAATGTTACATCAGTACCCCAAAGGTCATTGTCAATAGTCTTTGGAAGGCCGATAACATTCAGTCCTTTTTCACTCAGGAGATTAGCTGTTTTCTGTGATCCATTTCCACCTAGTACAACAAGACAATCAAGATCAAGCTTCTTATAGTTCTTGATCATAGCCGGAATCTTTTCAACACCATCATCAGTTGGCTGCTCCATCATCTTAAATGGCATACGTGATGTTCCAAGGATTGTACCGCCTTTGCTTAGAATACCGGTAAAATCCATAGGTTTCATCTTTTTATAATTGCCATAAATGAGGCCTTTATAACCATCAAGGAAACCGTAAATCTCTACTTCTCCAAAGAGATTTTCAAGTCCTTTGGCAACGCCACGCATTGTAGCATTAAGCGCCTGGCAATCGCCACCACTAGTCAGCATACCAATTCTTTTCATACTAATATCCCTCCTGCTTTATATAGTTTGAATTCCTAGAGCTCTGTACGTCCCTCAAGAGCACGAAGCAGCGTGATCTCGTCAGTACTTTCAAGATCTCCACCTACAGGCACACCACTGGCAATCCTGCTCACTTTAATGCCTGCCGGTTTCACCATCTTGGATATATACATTGCTGTTGCTTCACCTTCAACACTTGAATTTGTCGCAATGATAAGTTCTCTAACATCACCCCTGAGTCTTATCATAAGCTCCTTTAATTTAATATCCTGAGGTCCAATACCAAGGCTTGGATTAATTACTCCATGAAGCACATGATAAACCCCTTCATATTTTCCCGTTTTTTCATAAGCCGCCACATCTCTTGGGGTTTCCACCACCATAATGACGCCATGATCACGCCTCTCTGAAGCGCATATTGGGCATTCTTCCTGATTTGTTATAGTAAAACACGTCTTGCAATATCTTATCTTCTTTTTAGCTGCAACAATTGCTGAAGATAATGCTTCTGCTTTCTCATCCGGAAGTGAAATGATATGAAATGCGAGTCTTTGAGCTGTTCTGCTTCCTATTCCCGGAAGTCTTCCCAGTTCCTCAATAAGACGGTCTACTTCATCTCCGTAAATACCCATTTAGAATGGAAGTCCTCCTCCGAGTCCTCCAGCAATCTGTCCCATTGAACTCTTCTCGTCATTTGACTGAAGTTCAATAACCTGGTTAACAGCTGTAAGGACAAGGTCCTCAAGCATTTCAATATCCTCGATATCTACGCAGTCCGGATCGATCTTAACCTCTGTGATCTCCTTCTTACCATTCATCTTAACCTTAACAGCTCCACCACCTGATGTAGCTTCGTATTCCTTTTCTTCAAGAGCAGCCTGAGTTTCCTCCATCTGCTTCTGCATTCTCTGAGCCTGTTTTAAAAGGTTGTTCATATTACCTGGCATCATTCCCATTCCGCCATATCCGCCTCTTTTTGCCATTTATTTATATCCTCCTTAATTGATCATTAATCATCCTCAACTTCTACATCGAAGTTGATCTTATTTAAATCAAGTCCCGCAAATGTGCGTTTTTCAGCAGCATCCTGTTTTTGTTCCACCAGCTGCAACTTGATATTTTTTTGTAAAATCTCGCATATCTCCTCATTCAGCCTGCCAAGATTATCCTTAGGTTTTTCTCCCGGCTCAGCCTTTGGATGAAAATATGTATAATCAACTGAATTCTTATTTGCAGAATTCAGAACGATTCCTAGTCCGCAGGTATCCTCTCCCTCCGCTTTATGGAGTGGGATAACTGTCGCCCTGGCAAGGTAGGTATTAACCGGCCTCTTTAATTTTGGAAGAACATCCTTCTTCCAGGATCTTGCTATCTCTTCAACCTCTTCAAATTCCACACCAGGGAATTCTTCTTTTAGATTTGACATTACAAGATCTGACTTTTCTTCATCACTCATCCCCTGGAAAATGTCTTCCGAAGGAGACGCATTTTGTACTGTCTTTTTACCGCCTCTTACCGCAACGCCATTTTCCTCAAGATTCCTAAGATCCGATGCAAGAGTGACTGTCTTTGCCTGCATCTCATCAGACCTTTTTTCAAGTCGGTTAAGCCTTGCTAAAATGTCCTCGTTATCATTTCCAGTCTCTGGTCTCATCATCTTTATCATACCCATCTCAAGAGTTATCCTCTTAATGGTGGAATTTCTGACTGCAATGGAAAGTTCCTGTAGAACATTAAGATATCTGGTGATATCTTCTTCAACAAAATCCTCCCCCAGTTCTTTTAGCATGGAAACATTCTCTTCAGTAAGCTCCAGGTTCTTTGCCACTTCCGGAGAAAGCTTTATAAAGAGCATATTCCTCATAAACCAGATATAATCATCTACAAATTTAGTAAGATCTCTGCCCTGCCATACCACATCATTTATAAGAGTCATGACTCTGTTTGTGTCATCTTCTCTTACGGCCCGGGTAAGTTCCACATAAACTTCTATATCCACGGCTCCAATGGTCTTTAAAACCCTGTCAAAGGTAAGTTCCTCGCCAAGGTTAAATGATACACACTCATCCAATATAGAAAGAGCATCTCTCATGGAACCATCCGCAGCTCTGGCCACGTAATCAAGAGCTTCCTTCGTAGCCGCAATGCCTTCTCTTTCCATAAGATCAGCAAGTCTATTGGAGATTGTCTCAATAGATATCCTGTGGAAATCATATCTCTGACATCTGGACTTTATAGTTATAGGCACTTTATGCGCCTCAGTTGTGGCAAGTATAAAGATAACATATGAAGGCGGCTCTTCTAAGGTTTTTAACAGCGCGTTAAATGCACCTGTAGAAAGCATATGCACTTCATCGATTATATATACAAGATATTTTCCCTGTGAAGGAGAATATTGTACTGACTCATTTATCTGTCTGATGTTATCTACACCATTATTTGAGGCCGCATCTATCTCTATTACATTAAGGGCCGATCCATTGGCTATAGCTTTACAGCTTGGGCAATTCCCACAAGGACTTCCATCCTTTGGATTCTCACAATTAACAGCCTTTGCCATAAGTTTTGCAATGGTGGTCTTACCTGTACCTCTGGTTCCACAAAAAAGATAGGCATGCCCTATCCTGTCGTGCTTTATCTGATTCTGAAGTGTAGTAACTATATGTTCCTGTCCCTTAACTTCATCAAAGCTGTCCGGACGGAATTTTCTATACAAAGCCATATATGACATACAGCTTTACCTCTTTCTAACTTTTTTCTATCAGCGGTTTCCTAAAAATGGTCACACCTAATAGTTATTATACTTAAATTTTCTCTATTCTACAAACAAAATATGTTGAAACAATTAAACCTGTGGTATAATAAAGCTGTTTTAAACATCCCAAGCAATAAAAAACAATGAGGAAGTCAATATGGAAGATATTAAAGAAACAAATAATGATATACCAGAAAATGACATATATAATTTAGATCCTATAGTTGCAACATCAAAACAGAAATACCCTTATAGATCTGCAGCATTTTATGTGGCAGTAGGCTCATTTATTATGACCGCCTTATCGATACTTATATGTATCCTTACCGGATTTCTATCAAATGGCATCACAACCCGCACCTGGGAGCGTTGTGTCTACATAGTATTCGGCGCAGTTTTGATATTCTTTGCCTATGTTTTATTTTCTAAAGCAAAGAACGACTCAAAGATTGAAAATGCAGTTATCCACTGCCGTTTAATAACCGATGGGGTTTATGCCTATGTGAGAAACCCTATGGATACAGCAGTTTTATTTGTAAATGCCGCTGTACTTTTCTTTTACGGAAATGTTTATCTTTATAGCCTTTTATTTATATATTGGATAGCTTTTACCATAGTCCTTAAAAAGACTGAAGAGCTCTGGCTTAGAAAAGAATTCGGAAAAGATTACGCAATCTATTACGATTCAGTGGGACGACTCATACCATTAAAACCAGGTTCAAGAAAATAATTTTCTAAAAAAGCCGGCAGTTATCTGCCGGCATTTTTTATGATATGAATCAATTATTTAATTCCATCTTCTGGCCATCCAGAGAAGCTTCTATAAGATTTCCATGACCATCATAAACTAATTTAAGGGAAAAGAATCCTCTGTCTTCTTCAAGCAGTCTAAAGAATATCTTATCTCCTTCCCAGATATTTAAGTCATAAACCTTATCTTTATCAACCCACTCTAATGTGCCTTCATTACATTCACCTATCTCTCCAGTGAAAGCATCAGCCGTATAAAGAGACATATATTCAGTGCATCCATCTCCTGATATAAATGTTACTATACCTCTCATTTTATAGGATGTAAGGATAAGTCCTGTCTCTTCTCTTGCTTCACGAAGAAGACATTCCTCAGGACTTTCGTCCTGTTCAAAATGTCCTCCTATGCCGATCCATTTATCTTTATTAATATCATGATCCTTCTTTACTCTGTGAAGCATAAGATATTTATCATCTTTTTCTATATAGCAAAGGGTTGTAAGCTCCGGATTATATCCATTCATGTTAAATATTCTCCAAAATGTGTCTTGCTACGTAAACACCACTTGCTGATGCATGTGAAAGAGAGTGAGTAACACCACTGCAGTCACCTATAACATAAAGACCTGGATGTCTTGTCTCAAGATTCTCATTTATAGAAACTTCCATGTTATAGAACTTAACTTCTACACCATAAAGAAGTGTGTCATCATTTGCAGTACCTGGAGCGATCTTATCCAGTGCATTGATCATTTCAATGATACCATCAAGGATACGCTTAGGCATAACCAGTGAAAGGTCACCAGGAGTAGCTGTAAGTGTTGGAACAACAAAGTTCTCCTGAATTCTCTTCTCTGTACTTCTTCTACCTCTTACAAGATCTCCAAAACGCTGAACGATTACACCACCACCGATCATATTTGAAAGTCTTGCGATACTCTCACCATATCCATTACTATCCTTAAATGGCTCTGAGAAATGTTTTGATACAAGGAGAGCGAAATTAGTATTGTCTGTATATCTGGATGGATCCTCATAGCTGTGTCCATTAACAGTAATGATACCATTTGTGTTCTCATTAACAACAACACCTCTTGGATTCATACAGAATGTTCTTACAAGATCCTCGTATCTGTTGGTTCTATAAACGATCTTACTTTCATATAATTCATCTGTAAGATGCTTAAATACTTCAGCTGGAAGTTCAACTCTGACACCGATATCTACGCGGTTTGACTTTGTAGGAATATTAAGATCTGAGCAGACTGTTTCCATCCAGTGGGAACCAGAACGTCCTGCAGAGATGATACATTTCTTACATTCATATTCCTGCCCCCCTGCAAGGATCTTAAAGCCTTCGCCATCTTCACCGATCATAAGAACCTTCTCAACCGGTGTATTAAAATGGAATTCTACATTGTCCTTTAATTCATCAAAAAGCTTTTCAAGAACTACATAGTTAATATCTGTTCCTAAATGACGCACCTGTGCATCAAGAAGGTGAAGTCCTACTTCAAGACATCTTCTCTTTATAGCAGTATTTGCTGTTGAATAAAGCTTTGTTCCTTCTCCGCCATGACTCATATTGATATCATCAACATATTTCATAAGCTCGATAGCTTTATTTCTTCCGATGAATTCATATAAATTTCCACCGAACTGGTTTGTTATATTATATTTACCATCTGAAAATGCTCCAGCTCCGCCGAACCCATTCATAATGGCACAACTCTTACAATTGATGCAGCTCTTGATCTTTACCCCATCGATAGGACATTTTCTTTTTTCAAGAGAATTACCTGTTTCAAAGATAGCAATCTTTAAATCAGAATTCTTCTTAATCAGCTCGTATGCAGAATAAATTCCTCCTGGGCCTGCACCAATTATAATAACATCATACTTCATTTTTCTTATTCTTAAACTCCGTTCATCTATTAGTAAAATCACATATTTTCAGCCGGGTTAAACTAAAATCCATGTGCAGATTTTAGTGTAGCACAATCTTTAGAGAAGTTCTATAAGCTTTTCGTACACAAAAGTAACGCTTTCGTCCCTTACAAAATTTCTTCCCGGATTTCCAAAGTGTTCCGTGAAACTATATATATTTCCATTTATATAAAATCCAAAACACACTGTTCCTACCGGCTTTCCTGGTACCCCACCAGAAGGTCCGGCAATCCCTGAAATTCCAACTCCTACTTCAGCACCCATGGCAGATGCAGCACCCTTTGCCATCTCTCTTGCCACCTCTTCGCTGACTACGCCATATCTTTCAATATTTTCCTGGCTTACGCCAAGATATTTCATTTTTGCCTCGTTGGCATAAGTTATAAAACTAACATCCAGAACCTTTGAAGCATCTGGAACATTTACAATCCGAGCCGCTGCCATACCTGCTGTACAGGATTCGGCAAAACTTATATGATATTTTTTCTCTATAAGGCGGTCTACCACTCTTCTTTCAAGAGTTCCAGCAGAACCTCTGATATCCTCAATAGTATCCATATTATCTCCTTACTTCTTACTTCATTTCTCTTCCCCAGGCATCCTGGATTATAACTTTTTCTTTATCCGGTTCATCCTTTGCATCTGCATTATCCGGTTCTTCCTTTGCATCTGCTTCATCCAATTCGTCCTTCGGCTTGTCAAATCTATCATCATCAAGATCTTCATCTCTCATATCTTTTTCCTTCATAAAGATATCATAGATACAAGGAACAACCACAAGAGTAAGAAGTGTACCATATATCATACCACCAACTACAACTACCGCCATAGGCTGAGCCATTTCAGCTCCCATTCCCATTCCGATAGCCATAGTAGACATGGAGATTATTGTTGTAAGGGCTGTCATAAGTACAGGACGAAGTCTGGTTTTAGAAGACTCAATAATAGCCTCTCTCTTGGCCCAACCTTCTCGTCTAAGCTGATTTATATAGTCAACCAGCACGATACCATTATTAACTATGATACCAGATATCATAACGAATCCTATCAGAGAAATTACGCTAATTGCAGAACCTGTGATCCAAAGCAGCATAAGTCCTCCTGTAAAAGCCAGAGGAATAGTAAACATTATGATGAATGGTGAAAGAAGGCTCTGGAACTGGGCTACCATGATGAGATAGATAAATATTACCGCTAAAAGAAGCATGAGCATAAGCTGCTGCATCGCATCATTTATAGCCTGATCCTCACCTGCCATCTCGATCTTATAACCTTCCGGTACATTCATCTTCTTTAATGCTTTACTGATCTCATCTCCCACAAGTCCTACATTATGATTCTCGTCTATTGCCGCAGTTACGGAAATGTAGCGATTCTGAGAGTCTCTGTTAATAGCACTTAATTCATCTGTTTCTTCAAATGTTGCTATCTCTGAAAGCTTTATCTCTTCTGACTTCTGAGTAATCTTATCTGTATAGGTGAAGGTTATATCCTTCAGATCATCCTTATCTAATTTCTGATCTTTATCAGAACTGAGATATACAGAATAATCCTTTATTTCTGTCTTAATTGTTGCCGCAGCAGTTTCTGTAGCTGTCTCTTTATAGATCAGCTGGAATACCTGCGCCACTGTCATGCCATATTTAGCAGCCTTATCCTTATCTACTCTTACTGTAAGAGTCTTGGTTAGATTTGAAAGGCCATCATCCACATTTATTGTTCCAGGAACACCCTTTACAATAACTGCCGCTTCTGATGCCAGCTTCTGGAGAGTATCTATATCACGTCCAAGGATCTTAACTGTAACACCTGAACCATATAAAGCACTCATATCCATCATGTCTGTATTTATTTCAACTTCACAATCCAGCCCCTCTGCTGCCTTTTCAAACTTTTCCTGTATCTCATCATTGGAAGAACCATTATTTTCCTTAAGGAGTGCATACATTGTAATGCTGTTATCCCCTGAAGAAGAAGAACTTCCTCCTAAAGACATTCCACTCATCATATTGCTTCCACCGGTCATGGCACCCACGGTGTCAACCTCCGGATATTCACAGATCCTCTCAATAAAAGTATCGGAATATGCAGTCATCTCTTCAAATGTACGCTTTTCACCATTTGGTGCTTTAAGAGTGATAGTCACCTGAGTCGAAGTCATTTCCGGCATAAAAGCGGTACCATTTTTAAGAGCAAAGAAACCGCTTAATACCAGCAGTGCCACTACAGTTATCAACACAATCGCCTTATGTTTAAGAGCCTTATCAACAATCACTACAAACTTATCAAGAAATCTGTCAAAGAATGGATGTTTTTTCTCTTTAGACTTCTTCATAAGTCCTGCTGCCATAGCCGGAACTAAAGTTAATGCCACAATAAGACTGGCTGTAAGAGTAAATGCTATGGTAAGTCCCATATCAACAAAAAGCTGTCTTGTGATACCTTCTGTAAATACAATAGGTGCGAAAACGCATATGGTTGTAAGTGTCGAAGCTGTAATAGCCCCGGCAACTTCTTTTGCACCATAAACAGCCGCCTTCTTTATAGACATGCCTTCGTTAAGCAGTCTATATATATTTTCAATTACTACAATGGAGTTATCTACCAGCATTCCTATACCCAGCGCAAGACCGGACATTGAAATGACATTAAGAGTGATCTTACTAAAATACATCAGCACAATGGCAAATATTACTGAAAGCGGAATTGCACAGGCAATGATTACAGTTGGTCTGAAATCTTTTAAGAAAAGAATGAGCACAACTATTGCAAGCAGACCACCCAGGATCATATTCTGCATTATGGATTTAACGATCATATCGATATAAACGCCCTGATCCATCAGTACTGCAAATGATACTTTTTCATCCACACTTTTTTTAATAGACTCAAACTTTTCCTGAATGGCATCAGTAACATTTCCTGTGGAATATCCTGTCTGTTTCTGGAAAGTAAGGAGCATTCCCGGCTTACCATTAATGGATGCATATACAGAATCTGAATCATCTGTCATCTTAACATCCGCTATATCTGACATTTTTATTGGGTCAATACCATCAAGTCCAAGATCGATAAGAACCACATTTGAAAGCTCATCTATGCTTCCTATCCTGTCTCCGACTTTTACCATATATTTGCCATCAGCACTATTTATATAACCTGCCGGCATCTCAAAATTCTGTGCAGTAATAAGCTGTTTTAATACGTCTTTTGTAAGAACACTATTCAGGTCCGCCTGTTCATAAGCGGCCTGCTTCTGCTTATCAATCTCTGCCTGAGCCTGAGTAATTGCCATTTCTCCTGTAGCCAGCTGAGATGCCGCCTCACTAATCTTAAGTGTTCCAAGGATCTGACTCTGATTTAAAGTCTGCATGGCATCATCAAGGGTTGCTTTTCCGGATTCAAGCTGTTCAAGTGCAGAATTGATAGTCTCAATGCCAAGTTTCATCTGAATGTCAAGTTCCGAAAGTTTTACTATGGCATCTGAAAGGTTGTTTATATCTCCAATTTCAATGTCAAATTGCTTTAAAGCATCTGTAAATTTTTTAGAAAGAGAAGATGAAAGCTCTGCAAGTTTTTCTTCTGCAGCCTTTTTTTCTTCTTCTAATTTCTGGATCTGTTCCTTTGCCTCAGCAATAGTCATACCAGACATTAATTCAAACTGCTCTTCAGATATACCGTAATTCTCCAGCATACCTTCTATATTTTCTATCTGAGCCACAGTCTGATCGATCTTTGCCTGTGCCTCTTTCACGCTGGCATTGATAGTTGTAAGCTGAGAAACCAGTAATTCTATTGCAGCTACAGACATTTTAAGATCAGAAAGCTTAGATTTTAATTCAGACTCTGTAGTATAAAGCTCAACCTTCTTTGTATCAAGCATAGTTGAACCTTCACTGATCTGTGAAGCTAAAGCATTTTTCCCATCCTCTAATGCTTCCTTGCCATCTTCTATTTCTTTCTTGGAGTCATTTATCTTTTTCTCTGCTTCAGTAAATTTATCATCGATTTTGGATCTGATCTTTTTGTTAAGTTCATCTATTTTTTTCTGATTAAGGGTTACTTCAATCTTTTCCTCTATACCACCGGACACAGATACTGAAGCTACACCTTCCACTGATTCAAGCTGTGGTTTGATAGTGTTGTTTACATAGTCAGTTATCTCTGACTTATCCATATCTTCAACACCAACAGCTGCAACCATTATAGGGATCATATCAGGATTCACCTGCATAAGTACCGGGTTTCCGGCTGTATCCGGAAATCCTCCCTTTACCTGATCGATCTTTTGCTGGATCTCTATCATGGTAGAATCCATATTTGAAGACTGTTCATATTCAAGTATTACAGTGGAATAACTATTATAGGAAACCGATCTTATATTTTTCAGATTGGACGTGGTGGCAAGAGTCGCTTCCAAAGGGGCTGTGATATTCATCTCAACCTCTTCAGGACTTGCTCCAAAATCCGTTGTCATAACGATAACATATGGAAACGTCATATTAGGCAGCAGATCTGCTGTCATCTTCGAAAGGGAAACTATCCCTAATACGACAACTAATATAACCCCTACAAATACAGTATAAGGTCTTTTTACGCTAAATTTTGATATCATGTAAATCTCTCCCTCTTAAAACAGGAAACCCAAAGTAAGTCCCATATTACATTTTGTACAATAAGTATATGGTGAATCTCTTACTGAGTCAATGACTTCCCCCCCTTGAAAGAGTGAACTTTTTCTGAACAATTTAGCTTATTATTTTGAATTTTTCTTTATATTTCTGGCATGATCTCTTGCTTTATCATAGATATCATAAGGTTCTTTATACTTAGGACTATAATCATTATTATATCTTCCTCTGAACTTTTCTTTTTTATTCAAGACTTTAATAATGAGCACAGCAGATATTATTGCCACAATTACCTCAGTTACCGGAAATGCCGCCCAAACACCATTTACTCCGTAGAGATTATTCAGTATAAATGCTGCAGGTATCATAACCACCATATATCTAAGTCCCGAGATAACCAGCGAAGGCAGGCCTTTTCCAAGCCCTTCAAGTGTTCCGCAGGCAATGACGGAAACAGATGAAATGATAAAGCCTAAACTTATCACCTTTAACGTTGTTACTCCAAGAAAAACTATCTCCTCTGTTTTTACAAATATTCCTATCAATTCTCCCGGTATCATATGGCAAAGCACTGTTCCAATAAGCATAACAAAAGCAGCAAGACCTAAAGCTGTAAAAAAGATCTGCTTAACTCTCTTCATTTTCTTTGCTCCGTAATTAAAACCTATGATAGGTCTGATACCCTGAACTATTCCATTTACAGTAAGATAGAGGAACGTCTGAAGCTTATAATAACTTCCCAATAAAAGCACATAGGTATCATTTGAAAGTATTCCATTAAGGGCAGTTATAAGGACAGAAGGAAGGGCCATATTAAGGGTCCCTGGAATTCCGACTGAGTAAAGACGTTTTACTATAAACTTTCTATCGCCCATTTTCTTAAAATCAAATTTAACTCCAATTTCCCTGCTGTTAAAAATAAGGATATAGATAAGCAGAGTTACAATCTGACCTAGAACTGTAGCAAGAGCCGCGCCTTTTATCCCCATCTTTGGGATTGGTCCGAATCCAAATATCATCATAGGATCAAGAATTATATTGGTAATAAATCCCGCCATCATTGCTATCATGGAAACCTTCATCATCCCCACAGCCTGAAAAGTCTTCTCCAAAGCAATCTGTGTTGTGATGACAGTAGCTCCAAGAAAGGCAATCCTCGAATAATCAAGGGCATATTGAATTATAATATTATTTTCTGTGAATGTTTTAAGGAAAAATGGCATTATGCCTATAGTTATAAATGTAAGAAGGATTCCCTGAAAAATGCTGTGAATAAGGCCGTGAGAAGCTGCTGCATTGGCAGTCTCCTTATCCCTCGCTCCTAAGTAATAAGCTATTGCAGCATTTATACCTATACCGAATCCTACTCCCACTGAAGTGATTATATTCTGAACAGGATAACAAAGCGAGAGTGCAGTCATTGCATCCTCGCTCATTTTTGCTACAAAGTAGCTATCTATTATGTTATATAAAGAATTGACGAGCATTGAAATCGCCATGGGACAAGCCATGGCGATAACAAGAGGAAATATTTTCCTCGTCTTCATAAAATTCTGATCCATAATTATCTGTTTTTATTCAAGTCCTGTATTTTCATCAATACCAAGCATAATATTCATATTCTGTACTGCAGCACCTGAAGCACCCTTTCCAAGGTTATCAAATAAAGCTATAAGGCATGTATGTTCTTCATTTCCATCTACGATTATGTCAAGATAGTTAGTTCCTGCCAGTGCATTGCTGTAAATTCTTGCATCATGCTCACCAAATGGAAGGACTCTTACAAAATGTTCATCCTTATAATATTCCTGAAGCTTTTTGCAGATATCTTCCGGTGTTTTAACTCCATTAAGAAGTCTGTTATGAAGCATTACACTGGATGCCATTCCCTTATAATAATCATCTACAACCGGCATAAATACAGGCGCATACTTTAATCCTGCGATCTTTGTTATCTCAGGAACATGCTTATGAGTAAGCCCTAATGCATAATTACAAGGTGCGTCATATTTTTCATCTCTATCTTTTGCTTCATAATCAGCTATCATTTTCTTTCCGCCACCTGAATAGCCTGAAAGTGAATAACAGCTAAGTGGATAATCAGTAGGAAGTATTCCCATCTTTACAAGGGGAGCTGTTGTACTGATGATACCTGTTGCATGACATCCAGGATTTGCAACTCTCTTGCCGTTTCTTATCTTTTCTCTCTGTTCTCTTGAAAGTTCAGGATAACCATATACCCAGTCATCATTTGTTCTATGTGCTGTTGATGCATCAATTACTCGTACATCAGGATTATCTATCATTGATACTGCTTCCCTTGCCCCATCA
>JAFOIV010000012.1 GCA_017420535.1 Eubacterium sp.
ACTATAGATAAATATAATACCGTGCCCCATTCCATTTCGTGGAGGTATGCATTATACTATGCAATTATAATAAAGTTAAAACAAAAATCGGATTACTAATGAAAGTGTGTTAAACAATGGGAAATACATTAAAAAATTATTCAAAGGAAGGCCAGAAGCTACCAATGTTTGGAGTAGGACCGTATTTAATTTATGGGATTATATTTCTAAAGGCGGCAGTTCTTAGTTTGACCTCATATGTACTTAAAGTTGGAATACTGCAGGATGCCTGGATCTGGATCTTTAGGATTGCCGTTGATTGGCTGATTCTTACCGTGGTATTAAAAAATACAGAAGAAAAATGGCTCTCTAACCTCTACGGTGAAGAGTATGAAAAATATAAAAAAAGCGTCAATAGATGCATTCCATGGAAAAGAAATAAATAATAAAGAAGAGAGGGAAGGAAAAATATGATTACTAGAGAAGAAGCATTTACATTATTAAAGAAATACAACAAAGATTCTTTTCATATCCAGCACGCGCTTACAGTTGAGGCTGTTATGAAATGGTTCGCTGAGGAGTTGGGATACGGCCAGGAGGCAGAATACTGGGGAATTGTTGGACTGCTTCATGATATAGATTTTGAAATCTATCCGGAGGAGCACTGCCTTAAGGCTCCAGAGCTTTTAAAAGAAGGCGGCGTCAGCGATGACATTATTCATGCTGTGTGCTCACATGGCTACGGCATAACCGTGGGCTGCGGCACAACCATCGACGTGGAGCCAACTCGTGAGATGGAGAAAGTGTTATTTGCAACAGACGAGCTGACCGGACTTATCGGAGCGGCGGCCCTTATGAGACCTTCAAAGAGCACAAAAGATATGGAACTTAAATCCCTTAAGAAAAAATATAAGAGCAAAGGCTTTGCGGCAGGATGCTCCAGAGAAGTGATTGAACGCGGCGCCAATCAGCTGGGATGGGAACTGGACAAGCTCCTGGAAATGACTCTTCACGCCATGGCAGCTACTGAGGACTTAATCAGTGAAGAACTGGCTGCAGAAGAGCAGAGCGCGTAATAAGAGTAGCGTACAGACTGAGAGAAAATTGCGTAATAAGAGTAGCAAGCAGACTGAGATCAGAGTTCAGCAGAAGAATAGCATGTGTAATAAACAGCAGGCATAATAAATAGTAACGAAAAGAAAACGTATGATATACAGCGGTTTAAAGGGAAAGAGGTGGAAAAATGTCAGCGGAAAAGGTGAGAAAATATTTAATAGATAAAAAACTGGAATCGCATATTACGGTTCATAAGGAAACCATAGACACAGTGGAACATGCGGCTGAGCAGATTGGATGTTCTGAGGCAGAGATAGCAAAAACACTATCATTTTTAGTGGATGATAAACCAGTGATCGTTGTTATGGCGGGGGATGGAAGAGTAAACAGTTCAAAGTTTAAAGGACAGTTTCATACCAAGCCGCGTATGGTACCAAGAGAATTAGTAAATGAAGTAATAGGGCACGAACCGGGGGGAGTATGTCCTTTTGCTATAAATGAAAATATACCTGTATGGCTAGATGTTTCCATGAAAAGATTTGAGATTGTTCATCCTGCAGCGGGAGATGAATTTACATCTGTAGCATTGACACTTCCTGAACTTGAGGTTGTATCTAAGGCAGAAGGCTGGTGTGATATCTGCAAAGGTTGGGGAGAATAAAACACAGTAATGAGCCAAAGTGCCTGGCACCAACGTGGTACACTTTTATGTTAACTAGAAAGATGAAGAGAAGAAGAGAGGGGGAAAATCAAATGACTCTATATCAGCAGTTAAATGAGGTAAAAGACGAAAAATTCCGTGAGTTCCAGATCAAGCTGGTTCCTAACATTCCGCCGGAAAGTATCATCGGAGTCAGGACTCCTGTGCTGCGGAGCATTGCAAAGATAATATTTGAAAGCCCAGAGAAGAATGCGTTCCTTAGCAGCATTCCTCATAAATACTACGAGGAGAACCTGATCCATTTCTTTATCATTTCGATGATAAAAGATTTTGATGAGGCCGTGAAAGCAGTAGAGGCATTTCTTCCTTACGTGGACTGCTGGCCGGTTTCGGACCAGGCAAGCCCAAAGTCATTTAAAAAGAATCATGAAAAACTTCTTCCGTATATAAAAAAATGGATCGCCTCAGATCACGTATATACTGCCAGATTTGGCATTCGCATGCTGATGAATGAATTCCTTGGGGATGATTTTAAGAAGGAATATTTAGAGCTTGTGGCCAAAAAACAGGGTGAGGATTACTATCTTAAAATGATGCAGGCCTGGTATTTCGCAACAGCTTTAGCAAAGCAATACGAAGAGACATTTCCGTATTTTAAGGAACATAGATTAGAGGACTGGGTTCATAAAAAAGCAATCCAGAAGGCCATAGAAAGCTACCGAGTAAGCGAGGAACATAAAGAGGAATTAAGAGCCGTAAAATAGCTTCATGACAATATTTGAAACTTGTTTGTATAATCTATACAAACAAGTTTTATGGGGGATAAAAGCATGTTAAATTACAGACTTATGACAATTAACGATTATAAGCCAGCATATGATCTGTGGATCAAATGCCAAAATGGATTAAACAATAAAGATGATTCCTATGAAGGAATAAAGAAGTACCTTGATCGAAATCCAAATACTTCTTTCGTTGCAGAACTTGATGGAAATGTAGTCGGTGTCATTTTATGTGGGCACGATGGAAGAAGAGGGATTATCCAACACGCCTGCGTATCACCGGATTGCAGGCGAATGGGGATAGGAAAGAAGCTGGTCAGTCTTTCGCTTGAAGCACTAAAAAATGAAGGAATAAACAAGGTCCTTCTTGTTGCATTTAAAAAAAATGAGGCAGGCAACGCTTTCTGGGAAGCTGAGGGCTTTACCCTTCGTGATGATCTTAATTATAGAAACAAGGCTCTTACAGAAATGATACGTATCGACCCAGAGTATGTGAAATAACAGGAAAATAATTAGGGAACTTTTGCAAGTATTTATTTTAGTAAGTGTGGATAGGTATAGAAATGAACGCAAAAGAAGTTTTAAAATTTTATTTTGGATATGAATCATTTAAAACGGGACAAGAAGAAATAATTGAGGCGATTCTTGCGGGAAATGAAGTGCTAGCGATCATGCCTACCGGGGCAGGAAAATCCATATGTTATCAGGTGCCGGCCATGATCTTACCGGGGATCACTATAGTTATATCACCTCTTATCTCTCTTATGCAGGATCAGGTAAAAGCTCTGAATGAAGCGGGGATACATGCGGGTTACATTAATTCATCATTATCTGAAACGCAGATAATGAAAGTCTACTCTTTAGCCCAAGAAGGAAAATTTAAAATATTATATGTTGCTCCAGAACGACTTGAAAGTAGCGAATTTAAAAGCTTTGTTGAAAATGTGGAGATATCAATGGTCACTGTGGATGAAGCACATTGTATATCTCAGTGGGGACAGGACTTTAGACCAAGTTATCTTAAGATAATAGATTTTATTGATAGCTTAAGAAATAGACCTATCGTCAGTGCATTTACAGCGACAGCTACAGAGGAAGTAAAGACAGATATAGCCTGCGTATTAAAATTAAAGAATCCTAAAGTGGTTGTTACAGGATTTGACCGTGAAAACCTTTATTATGATGTGAAAAAACTAAAGAATAAAGATGCTTATGTCCTTGATTATATAAAGAGTCATCCAAACGAGAGTGGGATCATTTACGCTGCAACTAAAAAAAGAGTGGATGGTCTATTTGAGTTACTTTTGTATAGTGGCATTTCAGCTGCAAAATATCATGCAGGTATGAGTAATGAAGATAGAAAGAATAATCAGAATGATTTTATTTTTGACAGGGTGCAGGTTATAGTTGCCACAAATGCATTCGGAATGGGAATCGATAAATCAAACGTCAGATTTGTAATCCATTACAATATGCCGCAGAGTATGGAGAATTATTATCAGGAGGCCGGCCGTGCGGGAAGAGACGGCGAAGCGGCGCAATGCATTCTGCTTTTTTCACCTCAGGATATTGTAATAAATAAATATCTCCTTGAACATAAAGAGTTTGCCGATGTTTCTTATGAAGATATAAATCTTATCATGGAAAGAGACATAAGAAGACTTCAGATCATGGAAGGCTATTGCAAAACGTCGGAGTGCCTTAGGAATTATATTCTTGATTATTTTGGAGAGAAGCGAAATGAACCATGCGACAATTGTGGAAACTGTAATAAAGATTTTAAAGAAATCGATATGACAGAGGAAGCAAAAACTGTCATCAATTGTGTATGGGAAGCTAAAGGCAGATTTGGCTTAAATATAATCATAGGGACCCTTCTTGGCGCAAACACAGCCAGAATTAGAGAGCTGGAAACATTTAAATATAAAACATATAAAGCGCTTGAAAAATGTAACGAAGAGGATTTAAGGCTGCTTATAAATCAGCTGATATTAAAAGGTTACATTTGCCAGACAGCAGATAAATATAGTGTTTTACGCATTGGAAATATTGAGCCGCTTAAGGATCCGGCGACACGAATCATGATCCGTAAAAGCAGTGAAAGCGAAAATGAAAATAAAAATGAAACTACGAAAAAACGACGCGGCAAAAAAACTGATGTTCTTACAAAGGCTGGATATGATTTATTTGAAAGGCTTCGCAAGCTTCGTTTAACGATCGCAAGCGAAGAGGGACTGCCACCATATATAATTTTTAATGACAAAACATTGATCGATATGGTGACAAAAACTCCGCTTGACAGAGCTCAAATGTTAAATGTATCCGGCATAGGTGAGGCAAAGTTTAGTAAATACGGCGAAAGATTTATTGAGGCAATAAGAGAATTTGTGGATGAAAATCCTGGGGCGGTGACATTTATCAGCGATAGCAGGGATGCTGAAGCGGGGATTACTAGCAGCGATAGTAAAGATGCTGGAGTGGGAATTACTAGCAGCGCTAGCGAAAAAACCGCAGCTTCTGGAGGCGGAACCAAGAGAAAATCAAGGAAAACTAAAAAAGAGTTTTACTTAAATCCAGAAGACATAGACAAGTTTGAATATAAGGATATCCGCAATATAATCGAGATCAGAGATGAGCTAAAAAGAATATCTTCGGCAGAGAACATTAAGCAGATACATGGAACGGATATTTTCAGATTTTTGACAGATTTAGGATATGTAAATGAAGTCCTGACGGATGGAAGGCTGGTAAGACAAGCAACAGAGACAGGGGGTTCTAAAGGCATTATTTCAGTAGAAAAAATAAGTGAAAAAGGAAATGCCTACGAAGTGCTGATGTATCCTGCAGAAGTGCAAAAAGAGATAGTGGAACACTATGTTGGAAAGAAAGAAGGAATATAGTAACGTTATAGTTGGAAAAATAGAAACACGGGGCTAATTTATGAATTTCATTTTACCAGAATCAGATGATTTAAAAATTGAATATTTTGGGCATCTTTTTGATAACACCAGCGAGTGCTACAAGTTGTTTTGGTTTCAGGTAATCGTTGAGAAAATCCTTGCAGGGCAGACTGAAGCTTCATATGAGGAGATAATAGACGAGATGATTGCTGACGCCTGGTACATGGTGGCGGAGTATCATTTGAACTTGGGACCTAGGGACAATCTTGAATTTGCAGTTAATCGACTGGTGGAGATTTCCAACTTCAAATCATCAGAAAATAAAGCAGTTCTTCTGGAATTTATTAGAAATTGTAAGGATTCAGAGGTCATAAGATATAAAAGGACTCTGACTAGAAATGTTCCTTACCGTCTGCAGGCTCCATTTCTTGATATGAAAACCGACGATTGGAAGGTTGGAGAAAGGTTGCTGATTGAAAGAATCAATAGATATAATAACTTAATTTACACATTTGATCAGATGGACGGACTGAAAACTAAGATCCATTTTGATGAAAAATGGAGCCAGTACATCAAAAAAAATCAGGTTATCATTAAGGGCTGGCTCAAATATAACCTGGTGGAATACATTCAGCGGAGGAATCCAAATGTTCCCGGCATTATCGAAAAGCTTTATCCTGCGCAGGAGCGAAAGCTGGAGGATGTGCAGAAATACTGGAAGAAGATCATGGCAATACATCCGGTGCTTGAAATTTACGGAAACACCGAGCTTCAGGAAAATGAAATCTCGATAGATCATTTTGTCCCTTGGTCATACGTTGCAAATGATGAAATCTGGAATCTTCATCCAACAACCAGAAGTATTAATTCAGCTAAGAGCAACAATCTCCCTAAATGGGACATTTATTTTAAGAAGCTGTCGGAGATAGAATACCTGTCCTATCAGCTGATGTGGCAATATGAGGGAATCCATAAAGAGTTCGATAAGGTGAAGAAGAAACACCTTAATTCTTCAATGGTAGAGGGCAGGCTGTACGCTCCAGAGCTTTCCGTGGAAAAGTTTAGAAACAGGCTGCAAGAGATAGTGCTTCCTGTGTACCAGTCAGCAAAGTCAGCTGGGTTTAGGGAATGGGAGTATGGGAGATA
>JAFOIV010000081.1 GCA_017420535.1 Eubacterium sp.
AACATTTTCACTGGGAGTAATCGATAATGCGGTAGAAATGCCGGTTTATCGTCCTCTTATCGGTATGGATAAGCAGGAGATCATCGACATCTCTCAGAAGATAGGTACTTATGAAACATCAATTCAGCCTTATGAAGACTGCTGTACTATATTTGTGGCTAAGCATCCTGTTACAAAGCCGACTCTTTCAATGATTGAAAAGTCAGAGAAGAAGCTGGCAGGAATAATCGAGCCATTGTATGAGAAAGCCCTTAAGGAAGACAGGATTATTTACTTGAAGTAAAAAGTGGAGGACACAAAAATTATACATTTTATTTGTACAATTATAATACTTGGAATCGTTAAAGCTGTTAAGAAATGATACTTCTAATGGCGTGAAAGGACATATAATGTAAAGGGTGGGTTAATGTCTTTATTATCGTTTAATGGAAGAGATAAATTTAATAAATTAAGAGCAGATGTAGCTAGACAAAACAAGTCTACATTTACTTATTATGTGCTTATCGGGCTTGTTATGAGTCTGATAATCATTATTATCAAAGAGAACTACAGTATGCCGGAAAAGATGGTACAGGGTACTAAGGTGGTAAATTATTGCCAGCTTTTCTATTTCGTACTTATTGCCATATTTCGTAGGTTTATAGTAAAAATGCTTGATAAGGAAAAAGCTGTAGCACTTATGTATCTGCTTATTACGCCTCCTATCGTTGCTTCAATGTTAACAGGTGCAATCTTTGTGCCTGGCAATAAGGAGGCTTTTATTTTCTTTTTTTACATAATCATTTTCCCGTTATTTGTAATGGATATCCCTATAAGAGTCATCATGTATATAACAGTTATGTCGGGTTCATTTGCCATCCTTGTTTTCCTTAAGAAGGATACAGATACAAGAATGTATGACCTGTTCCATATATTTGAGTTTTATATTGGAAGTTTCATCGTTAATCTGATGATGCTTAAGTTAAGGCTTAATAATATTGAATATGTGGTAAATGCCCAGGATCACGCCCAGAGAGATTATACAACAGGACTTCCCAACAGGCAGGCCTTTATGAGAAGGATATCTGAATATGACGGAGAACAGATTGCCGTTGGAGTAGTGGGGTTAGATGATTATTCATTTTTTAATGACATGTATGGCCATGACATTTCAGAAGCTATAATCAAAGGATTTTCCGATATATTGAAACGTCATTTTGATGAAGAAAATATATTCCGTATGACTATGGAGAATTTCCTTGTGATCACTGAATATGAGGATATAAGCAGTGTGGCCGCAGTCCTTAAAGAAATGCGAAAAGAGATAAATAATATCGTGGTAAATCAGCAGAATTTCCATCCTACCTTTACTGTAGGCTATGTTTATGGAAAGAACAGCAATCATGATCTTTCAAAAATGTATCGTATAGCAGATCTTTATTATACAAGAAGCCATAACCATGGTAAGAACAGATCCCTTGGAGCTGAATATAATCCAGAGGAAGATGTAAAGTCTGATGGAACTGAGAGAAGAGATATCGGTGTTGGGATTGATTCTCTTACAGGGGCTCTGGATATGACCATGTTTGTAAGGGATGCAGAGCGTATCATACATAATACCATTGATAAAGAAAGAAAAGTTGATTTTATCTACATAAATATTGAGAATTTCAAAGTGTTCAATGAGCAAAATGGATTTTCAGCAGGAGACGAGCTGCTTAAATATGTGGCAGATCAGTTGAAGTTACATTTTCCAGGAAGGCTTGTGGCGAGATTTTCAGATGATCATTTTGTGGTTCTTTGTTTTGATGATGAAGTATTGAAGAATTTACGATATATAGCAGATAATGTTAAGAAATATGCCAATAACAGTACTGTAGGACTTAAGGCAGGTATTTATACCTATGAAGAAGGAATATCCATAAATCAGGCCTGTGATAATGCAAAGACAGCCTGTGAATCCATCAGAAACAATACGGATGAATATGAGAGATATTATGATAAGAGTCTTGAATATAAGAGCAAGATGGTAAAGTATGTCCTGAAGAATTTTGATACAGCTCTTAAGGATGGCTGGATCAAGGTGTTCTATCAGCCGGTAATTTCCCATGAAACAGGAAAAATCTGCGGGGCGGAGACTTTGTCCCGATGGGTGGATCCTGAGAAGGGAATGATAAGTCCGGGGGATTATATACCAATCCTTGAAGATAACAGACTTATCAAGAAATATGATCTTTATGTTATAGAGATGGCCCTTTCTGAATTTGAGAAGAGAAAAGAGTCATTTGGCTTCCCTATATCAGTAAATCTCTCAAGGCATGATTTTTATGATAAGGACATTGTGAAGCTTATAACTGATATGACAGATAAACATAATATCGGCCATGATAAGCTTCATATAGAGATCACCGAAAGTGCATTTACTGAAAATGTGGATTATATCAAAGGCCAGGTGGATGCATTTCATGAGGCTGGATTTGAGGTGTGGATGGACGATTTTGGCAGTGGCTATTCATCTTTAAATCTCCTGCAGGACTTTGATTTTGACCTTATCAAGCTGGATATGAGATTCATGAAGGACTTTAAGGTGGGAAACAAGAATTCCATAATAGTTAAGCAGGTTATTGAAATGGCCCGGGAACTTAACATCCATACTCTTACTGAAGGAGTTGAAACAGAAGATCAAAAGAATTTCTTAAATAATGTTGGATGTGAGAGGATTCAGGGTTATTATTATAGTAAGCCGGATACACTGGACAATATTAAAAACAGAGTTAAGGAAGGAAGTCTTCCGGAACTTGAGTGAAGAAATGAGGAGAATTAAAAATGACTTGGTTTGATGAAGCTAGATTTTATCACATTTATCCACTGGGACTTACAGGAGCCCCTCATACAAATGATTACGTTTTAAAGGAGCACAGATTAAGAAATATCTTTCCATGGGTACATCACATAAAGGAACTAAACTGCAATGCTATTTATATTGGTCCTTTGTTTGAATCAGTAGGTCATGGATATGAAACTACAGATTATAAAAAGCTTGATTCAAGACTTGGAGATAACCAGGATCTTAAAGATTTCATGGCTCTATGCCATGAGAATAAGATCCGGGTTATTTTTGATGCGGTTTTTAATCATGTAGGAAGAGATTTCTTTGCCTTTAAGGATCTTAAAGAGAATAGAGAAGGCTCTAAATATAGAGACTGGTTCTGCAATGTGAATTTCTACGGAAATAATTATTTTAATGATGGTTTTTCCTATGATAACTGGGGCGGGGACGACGGACTGGTTAAATTGAATCAGAGAAACCCTGAAGTTAAATCCTATATCGCTGAGGTTATTTGTTACTGGGTTAAGGAATTTGATGTAGACGGTTTAAGACTTGATGCGGCCGATGTGCTGGATTTTGATTATATGAAGGCTATAAGACAGGTAGCAAATGAAGTTAAGAAAGACTTTTATCTCATGGGTGAAGTTATCCATGGTGATTATACAAGATGGGTCAATGAGGAACATTTGCATGCGGTGACCAACTACAGCATGAATAAAGCTCTCTGGTCAGGAAATAATGAGCATAACTTCTTTGAGATTGCTCATACCCAGAGAAGAAATTATGATATGGCAGGTCAGAATCCACTGGGACTTCGTCTTTACAACTTTGCGGATAATCATGATGTGGAGCGTATTGCCAGCAAGGTAAATAATAAGGCTCATCAGATGATAATATATGCTTTATGCTATACACTTCCGGGGGTTCCTTCTATTTATTATGGTTCAGAATTTGGAATCGAAGGACGTAAAGAGAAGGGGTCTGACTGGAATTTAAGGCCGGAACTTAATATAGAGGATTATAAGGATGCAGCTTCGAAAAATCCTCTGACTCATGGAATAAAGATACTGGGTAAGGTGAGAGAGGCAAGCCTGGCTCTTTCTTACGGCGGCTATAAGGAATTGCTGCTTACCAATAGACAGTATGCTTATAGAAGAAGACTTGATAATGAGAATGTGATAGTTCTGCTTAATAATGACGATAATCCTGCATGGTTTAATGTGGACGCAGAAGGAATTGATAAGTACTTTGGATGCTTTGGTGAGGTTTCAGTTTCAGCTGATAATGGAAGGATTAATATAGAGATTCCGGCCAACTCCTGTCAGATCCTAATGCCGGAAGCTGTTTTTAAGAGATTTGTGGAGGATTCAGAGGCTGTGGCAGCATATGTGGATCATATTTGCGAGGCAACAGAGGCAGCTGTGGATCATATTTGCGAGACAGCAGCGGAAGAGATTGTTGAGAATGAAATAGCTGAGGAAACAGAGGAGGCTGTGGCGGAAGAAATAGCAGAGGAAACCGAGGGGGCTGTGGAGGAAGTTACAGTTGAGGAAACAGAGGAGGCTGTGACGGAAGAAATAGCTGAGGATTCAGAGGCAGAGATTGACATCGAAACACTGGTTCCTCGAAATGTTTCATATGAAGAGATGTCAATAGAAGAATTGCAGCATTGTATATATGAAAAGATGAGAAACAATGGCCCTGTAACACCAGAGATGAAGAAGACAATTACTGATAATGTTTATCATGACTCGCTCGTTAATTGGGTGAAGAGTTTCAGATAAGAAAAAATAAAAATATATGAGACTGGATAATTTCTATAATCCAGGAAACTTTATGAATAATTTGCCCTGAGAAATCACGGCTTTACGTGGTTTCTTAAGGTAACATAAAAAATTTTTTAAAAAAATAAAAAAAGTGCTTGCATTATCTAAAACCTTTTGGTATTATAAACAAGTCGCTAAGGTCCGTTGGTCAAGAGGCTAAGACGCCGCCCTCTCACGGCGGAATCATGGGTTCGATTCCCGTACGGACTGCTACTTAAAAGCTTCGGTTATTGTAACCGAAGCTTTTTACTTTGTGCGAAGTTGAGCCAAAGTTGCTTATGCGAAGCATATGTATAATATAAAACACCGGGCCTTCACATTTATGTGAAAAGGCCCGGTGTTTTATATTATACAAATCTGCCTTTGGCAGATAAGCGACCTTGGCGAGACCGCATCATCGAGCAAGCGTAGCTTGCGAGAGGCAAGCGAAAATATCTCGCAAGGAACGGAGCAAGCTACACTTGCGAGATGTACGCATCACAACTTCCACCTTCCAATCCGGATTGAACAAAACGCAAACGTTTGCAAAATAAGGTGTCCCGCAAAATATGGAGGCATAAATAATGGTTGATTCAATATTTTGTGGTCATAAACGACCTTTTCTGTATATTTTAGCTTAATAAGGTTGACTTAAAGCTCTTTAGTGACTATAATAAACTCTGTTTTAATGCAAGGGGATTTATGTCATGGGAAAAGATATAACAGGGCTTTTTGACATGCATTGCCACATTCTATACGGGGTAGATGATGGTTCTAAGAATGCAGAAATGACTTTAAATATGCTTGAGAAAGCATACAGTGAAGGAATAAGAGAAATCATTTGTACTCCACATTATAATTATGAGGCATGGAAGAAGAATCCAGAAGAATTATTTAGTGCCTTTAAAACAGTAAAAGAATTTGCTGAGAATAAATTCCCAGGATTGAGTTTATATCCTGGAGCAGAGATTTTTTACAAGAAGGATATTTCAGATAATGATTTTATGAACCACGCAGTGCCTACAATGGCCGGTTCGAGATATATCCTTATGGAATTTATTACGTCAGTAAGTTTTGATTATATTAAAGAAGCAGTAAGAATAGCAGTATCAAATGGCTATATACCTATAATTGCTCATATTAACAGATTTGATGCTTTATTTATGGATATAGATAAAGTTGAAAATCTTTACAATGACGGAGCATATATGCAGCTGAATGCCGGTAGTATTACAGGTAAGGAAGGCAGAGTTGTAAAGAAGTTTTGTAAAGAATTATTAAGTAGAGGGTTGTGCCATTTTGTAGGAACTGATGCTCATAGAGATTCAGGTATGAGACAGATGGAGATTCAGGATGCTGCAAAGAAGATCAAAAAGAAATATGGCGAGGCAACAATGAATAAATTATTCATTGAAAATCCAAGACAGATTCTTGCGGATGAGTATTTGGACTGAAAAATCCACGTCAGATTCTTGATGATCAATATTTAGACTGATAATGTGACTAGTTAAAAGGAAAAAATTAAAGGGGAAAATTAATCATGAATAATAATTCAAATGAAGTTGAAATTGATTTGATGGAATTGTTTCATGTTCTTTTAAGCAATCTACTTACAATTATACTGGCATCACTCACAGGAGCATTTCTTATGTATTTCTTCAGCTCCGAATTTATTAGCCAGAAATTCAGATCATCTACAAGTATATATGTATTAAGCAGGCAGGATGCCCAGCAGGTAACATATTCGGATCTGCAGACAGGTACTCAGCTTACTAAAGACTACGCGCAGCTTATTAAGAGCCGCACAGTTATGAATCAGGTTATGGCAGATCTTGATCTCCAGAATACTTATCCGGATATGAAGAATATTACACCTGATCAGTTAGCCGGCAGGGTTACAGTTGCAAATTCTCAGGATACACGAATTCTTACTATTACAGTTGAAGATACAAATCCAACGAGAGCCCAGGATATTTCAAATGCCATCAGGATTGCAGCAGCAGTTCAGATCAAGCAGGTTATGGATATCGAAGCTGTAAATGTTGTTGATTATGCAAATCTTCCTGAAAAACCGGTAGGTCCAAATAAAGTTAAAAATTCAATCATTGGTTTTATGCTGGGACTTATTATTTCATCAGCTGTATTTATCATTATGTTTTTAACAGATGATAGAATCAAAGGTTCAGATGATGTTGAAAAATATCTTGGACTTTCAGTTCTTGCATCAATTCCTTATGATGAGGAATTTGATACAGATTTAGCTTCCAGCACAAAGAAGAAATCCAAGAGGAGGTAAGCCGGGATGAATAGGATCACAATAGGTAAGTTAAGGAAACCTGGCTACTACCAGGATGAAGCGTTTAAGAGCCTTAGAACTAATCTTACATTCTGTGGTAAGGATGTTAAGGTTGTAGCTCTTACAAGTTCTATGCCAAATGAAGGAAAAACATCTGTTGCAATTAATCTTTGCAGAACAATTGCAGAGTCAGGAAAGAAAGTACTTCTTATCGACGCGGATATGAGAAAATCCATGATGGTTGGTCGTTATAAGATAACAGGAGCAAGCTTCGGACTTTCTCATTACCTTTCAGGAGTTAAGGAACTTAAGGATGTTCTTTATGAAACAAGTATAGATAACTTATATATGATTGTTGCAGGACCAGTTCCACCAAACCCATCAGAGCTTCTTTCAAATGAGATTTTTAAGAGTTTGGTGAATGCAGCAAGAGAAAGATTTGATTATGTAATAATCGACTGTCCTCCTATAGGGGCGGTAACAGATGCTGCGGTAGTATCACAGGTAGCAGATGGAATTGCATTTGTAGTTATGGACAATGCAGTTAGTTATAAGCTGGCTCAGGGTATCAAGGAACAGCTGGAAATGACAAACTGCCGTATCCTTGGTGTTATATTAAATAAGGTTCCATTACATACCGGTAAAGGATATTACAGTAAGTATTATGGAAAGTACTACGGTAAGTACTATGGTAAATATTACGGCAAAGAAGCAGAAGGAGGAGCACACTAATGAGAAAGACTGCGACTGCACTCCTTTTTGTATCAACAATAGCTCTTGGAGTAGCCTGTGTATGTTCAAGACTGTTTTCTGACAGAGTAGCGCCTGTTGTTACAGTACCTGCCGGAGATCTTACATATAAAGAAGGAGATTCCTATGAAAATCTTCTTATAGGGGCATCTGCTTATGATAATAAGGATGGAGATCTTTCTAAGAATGTTAGAATCTACGATATAGCAGTAACTGGAAATGGTGATGAAGCCTTAGTAACCTATGCGGTATATGATAATTCCAATAATCTTGGCAAAGGTTCAAAATTGATAAAATATATCGGAGCACCTGAAGAGCAGGTAACAGAAGAAGTTACTACAACAGAAGCTCCAACAACAGAGGCTCCAACAACTGAAGCACCTACCACAGAAGCCCCAACAACTGAAGCACTTACGGAAGACGGATTTGAGGATCCTAAGATGGAATCCACAGGAAGTCCTGTTCTTAAGCTTTCAACTCATGAGCTTTCTGTAGATGTAGACGGTCAGTTTACACCACTTAATTACGTAGAACAGATAGTTGATGATAAAGACACTCAGAGTGATCTTTTCAGATACATCCATTACAATGACGATTATAATCTTTCAAGTAATGGAACTTATATAATTTCTTATTACTGTATCGACTCAGACGGAAATAAGAGTAATGTTGCAAAGCTTCGCCTTGTAGTAGGAAATGGAAGCGCTGAGTAATTATAAAGACATGTGAATATACAGTGGTTGTCTATAGTGCATCCTGTTAATAGCATTGACATAGGACGTGATATAGAGCCACAATCCAGAGGATTGTGGCTCATATAGTAAGAATGAAAGCTTTTTATTAGAAGTTATTAAAGAAGGCTTTCTTTCGAAAAATATCACACCCAGCCGTGGTTTTTAATTTTTTCTAAAAAGTACGGATGGCGAAGCTATGTCTAAAATCAGGAAACATTTTTGATTTATTATAAGGGTTTAGTTAAATGAGCTTAGATAATAATTTGAAATGGTACGTCATCTGGACACAGAGTGGAAAAGAGTATGATGTAAAAGCAAAGTTTGAGGCATTTGTGCCGGAAAATCTTTATGAAAAAGTTGTAATTCCATATAAGTTAATGCCAAAACGCTTGGCAGGGCAGTGGTTTACAACTAAAGTAAAGCTTTTTAACGGATATGTATTCGTAGTTACAGATGATCCAGAGAAGATAAATCCATATTTAAAAGAAATAGTAGATTTTACCGAGTTCCTTAAACAGGATGATAAGATCATTCCGATATATAAGGAAGAAGAGGATTTTCTACTTTCCTTAATGGGAGAAAAAGAAGAAGTAGATATGTCCTGTGGAATCATTGTAGGAGATGAGATCAGAGTAATCAGCGGTCCGCTGATGGGACAGGAAGCTAAAATAAAAAAGATTGACAGACATAAGAGAAAAGCTCTTATAGAGACAGAATTACTGGGAAGAGGCGTTGAAGTAATGGTCGGTCTGGAAGTCATAGATAAGATTTAAATTACACAGGGGATGCAGCAAGAGCTGTAGTGAAGTTATGAAGGATTTAGAAATAAAAGATCTAAAAGATAATCAGGGGGTTGAAAATCTTGAGGAAGATTTAGATCTTGCAAATGTCAATATTAAGGAATATAAGAGATTTCAGAAATGGCAGATAGTTTCAGTGTTTCTTGTGATTTTTGATGTTATTTCTGTGGGAGCATCTTATTTTCTTGCGCTTCTTATAAGATTTGATTTCAGATATTCTAATATTGATCCAGTTTATCTTAAAAGTTTCACCTCGTTCTCTATATTCTATGCATTTGTCATTGTTGTGATCTTTCAGATCTTCAAGCTGTATAATTCAATGTGGCTATATGCCAGCTTTGAAGAACTGATAAGACTTATATATGCAAATAGCATTTCTATAATAATCCATGTTGTGGGAATAACATTTTTATTCCATAGAATGCCACTTGCCTACTATGTATTTGGTGGCATCCTTCAGTTCTTTATAACAACAAGTATAAGATATTCTTACAGATTTATCCGTTTATTAAGATCATATAGAAAAAATCAGGCTTATCCAAGAATCCTTCTTGTAGGAGCCGGTTCAGCAGGGCAGATGATCCTTCGCGATATTAATAAAGGAACCGGATGTGACGGGAAAGTTGTCTGTATCATCGATGATGATAAGAACAAATGGAACCGCTTTATAGACGGTGTTAAGATTGTGGGCGGAAGAGATGATATCCTTAAAGCAGTTGAGGATTATCATATTGAAAAAATATTCATTGCAATCCCAAGTATGGATGCAGCAACCAAGAGAGATATAATCCATATCTGTCAGAACACAGATTGTGAGATAAAGTCAATCCCTGGTGTTTACCAGTTTGTTAAAGGTCAGATTTCAGTAAAGACCATGCAGGATGTATCAGTAGAAGATCTTCTTGGAAGAGATCCTATAAAGGCTGATATGAACGGGGTTTTTAAATCCATAAAAGGGAAGACAGTCCTTGTAACAGGCGGTGGCGGATCCATCGGATCGGAACTTTGCCGTCAGGTGGCAAAGCATGAGCCAAAATGCCTCATTATTTTTGATATTTATGAAAATAATGCCTATTCCATTCAGTTAGAATTAAAAGATAAATACCCAGAACTTCATCTTGAAACAATCATCGGCTCTGTCCGTGATTCAAGACGAGTAATGGAAATATTTGAAAGATTTAAACCAGACATTGTTTATCATGCAGCTGCTCATAAGCATGTACCTCTTATGGAAGATTCACCATGTGAATCCATAAAAAACAATGTTATCGGTACTTATAAGACAGCATACGCCGCTATGGTAAATGGCTGTTCTCGTTTCGTTCTTATCTCAACAGATAAGGCAGTAAATCCAACAAATATCATGGGAGCTTCAAAACGTCTCTGTGAGATGGTAATCCAGAGCTTCGATAGAAAGATAAAAGCCGGCAAAGCCGACGAAATCCCACAGCTTTTTACTCATGATTCTGTAGGTGAGATCAATGACCTTACAAAGAATCTTAAGGCTGATGAGATTAAAACACAGTTTGTTGCGGTACGTTTTGGAAACGTTCTTGGTTCCAATGGCTCGGTTATCCCATTATTTAAAAAGCAGATTGCTGCAGGAGGACCGGTAACTGTAACACATCCTGATATCATCCGTTATTTTATGACTATACCTGAGGCAGTTAGTCTTGTAATGCTTGCCGGAACCTATGCGGCAGGCGGGGAGATCTTCGTTCTTGATATGGGAAGTCCGGTTAAGATTGTAGATCTTGCCAGAAACATGATCAAATTATCAGGAAAAGATCCTGATAAAGATATCAAAATTGAATTCACAGGACTTCGTCCTGGAGAAAAACTTTTTGAAGAAAAGCTTATGGCAGAAGAAGGACTTGAAAAGACTGCCAACGAGCTGATATTTATAGGCAAACCTCTGGAATTCGACGCCGACCATGTAATTAATGACTTAGCAAGATTAATGAAAATGGCGTATGTTAACGATGAGACGAATATAAAAGAAAAGGTTGCAAAGGTTGTGGGGACATATAGGGTGTAAATGAGATAATGACATGGCCAAAGTAGGAATTTGAAAGTTTCCTTTGATTTTGACTTTGTCATTATCATTTTCTTTATAATTAGAAAAGTAAAGAAGAATAGACTTAATTTATTTTTGATTAAAATATACTCTTAATTAAGAAGTAAATAAACTGACATTTATTAGAGTAAGGATAAAAATAATATGAAAGATTTTACTAAAGATATAAGGTTTAATGGTATAAAGCCGTTTGAAAAGAAAATCTGGCTAGCTTCTCCTACTATGCATGGTGAAGAGCAAAAGTGGATAAATGATGCTTTTGAAAAAAACTGGATAACTACTGCGGGTGAAAATATAAATGTTATTGAAAAAGAAGTAGCTGATTACATTGGTAGAAAATGTGCTGTCGCTCTTAGCTGTGGAACTGCGGCGCTTCATCTTGCTATAAAACTTGCTGCTGAAAAGCTATATGGAATGCCTAAAGTAGGACATGGTTCACTTAAGGGAAAAAAAGTTTTTTGTAGTGATATGACTTTTGATGCAACCTTAAATGGGGTTCTCTATGAAAATGGCGAACCTGTATTTATTGACACAGAGTATGATTCATGGAATATGGATCCAGTTGCTCTTGAAAAAGCATTTGAAATGTATCCAGAAGTTAAACTTATAGTTGTAGCTCATCTTTATGGTTCTCCAGCAAAAGTAGATGAAATAAGAAAAATAGCAGATAAACATGGAGCACTTATCGTAGAGGATGCGGCAGAGAGTTTTGGTGCTACAGTAAATGGCGTTCAGACAGGAAACTTTGGTGATTACAGTATTATATCCTTTAATGGAAATAAAATAATAACAGGAAGCTCTGGTGGAATGCTTCTTTGTGATGATGAAGAGGATGCCAACAAGATTAGAAAATGGTCAACTCAATCAAGGGAGGATGCTCCATGGTATCAGCATGAAGAGCTAGGATATAACTACCGTATGAGTAACATTATAGCTGGAGCTGTACGAGGACAGCTACCACATCTAGAAGAACATATAGCGGATAAAAAGAGAATATATGAAAGATATAAGGAAGGTTTTAAGGATTTACCGGTAAAGATGAATCCATTTCTTCCTAATACAGAACCAAATTACTGGCTTTCTTGTCTTATTATAGATGAAGATGCTATGTGTGAGACGGTAAGAGGAGAAAAGAAAGCTATATATAATTCCGAGTTAGGAAAGAGTTGTCCAACAGAAATACTTGAAGCCTTAAGTGCTTTTAACACAGAAGGTCGACCAGTTTGGAAACCGATGCATATGCAACCTCTTTATAGAATGCATGAGTTTATAACAACAACTGGAACAGGAAGAGCAAGGAGCAACGCATATATAAAAGAGACCGGAATGGTGGATGCGGGTGCGGATATTTCGAAAGAGGTTTATGTTTGCCTAGTGATAATAAGATGACAGAGGAAAAACAGGATATAGTAATAGATATTATTCAGCGTTGTTTTCTCTAATAGGAGCTTATATTCTGAAAGAAAGCAGAGGAAAGCTATATATGATTAAACATAAGTCGTATGGACCCTATGAGCGATTTATAAAACGTCCATTAGATTGCTTTTTATCGTTAAGTGCAATAATTATTTTATCACCCGTAATGATTTTTACAGCAATTTTAGTGAGAATTAAATTGGGAACTCCAGTATTATTTACTCAAGAAAGACCGGGGTTAAACGAAAAAATTTTTAAAATATATAAGTTTCGTACTATGACTGATAAAAGAGATGAAAATGGTGAATTATTACCAGATGCAGAAAGATTAACTAAATTTGGTAAAATTCTTCGGTCTACATCGTTAGATGAATTGCCTGAATTATTTAATATTCTTAAAGGAGATATGGCTATAGTAGGACCAAGACCGTTACTTACACGGTATCTTCCATATTATCACTTAGATGAAAGAGAAAGACACACTATTCGCCCAGGCCTTACAGGATATGCCCAGATAAATGGACGTAATTATCTTATGTGGGATGACAGAATGGCGGCAGATATAAAATATGCCCAAAAAATAACATTTATCTGTGATGTGAAAATAATTATCCAGACAATTATTAAAGTTATAAAAAGATCTGATGTGGCTGAAAAAAGAATTCCGCCATTTGATCAGGTACGAAAAGAAGAACTTGAAAAAAATAATTATATTATTAGTGAAAGGTGAGAAAAGTAATGCATTTTGAGAAAGAAGTTGGAGAATCATTAACATATAAGTTTGCTAAGGCAGCTGGTGAAATGAGAGATGAGGGTAAAGAAATTATTTCTCTTGGTCTTGGAGAGCCTGACTTTAAAACTCCAGATTATGTTGTTGAAGCTACAATGAAGGCAATGAAGGATGGATTCACTCATTATTCTGCAACACAGGGATGGCCTGAACTTAGAAAACTAATTTCTGAGAATTGCAATAAAATATATCATTCAGAATATACTATGAATGATGTAATAGTAACTCCGGGAATTAAATCTGCAGTATATTTTTCATTGGCTGCTATTCTTGAACCAGGGGATGAGATAATACTTATTTCTCCTTATTATGTTTCATATCCCGCAATGGTAAAATTGGCCGAGCCTACAGCTAAAATTGTAAATGTTACACTCAATAAAGATTTTACATTAGATGTAGAAAAGCTTAAAGTAGCATTTAATAAGAATACGAAAGCTATTCTTATTAATACTCCTAATAATCCAACAGGTATGGTAATGAGTAAGGAAGAGGTGGAGCTTGTTATTGAACTGGCTATTAAGAATGATTCCTACATTATATCTGATGAAGTGTATGAAAAATTAACGTATTCAGGATATCATCATACATCTTTCGGTATGTACAATGAAATTAGAGATAGACTGATTATTTGTAATGGTTACAGTAAGTCTCATGCTATGACAGGATGGAGACTGGGATATGCCATTGGAGCTAGTGATGTAATAATCAAAATGAATAAGTTGCAGCAGCATATAAATACAAATACTTGTACTTTTGTTCAGGTTGGTGCTTGTAGTATTTATAAAAATGAACCTGTTCATATTGCTCCTTATGTTGCTGAATTAGAGAAAAGAATT
>JAFOIV010000082.1 GCA_017420535.1 Eubacterium sp.
GAGCGGACGCTGGTAAGTTTAAAGAAAAAGGGGCTGATAGAGAGAATTGGGTCTAATAAAAAGGGAAGTTGGTCTGTTGTAAATTAGTACTATTCAACAAAGACTATAAGCTGTAAATGAGTAAAGTATTATTTGAAAGGGCGAAGAGGGAGTTTGGTTTTGAGGTTGCCTATGATGGATTGAATTATTGTTCAATATGTATTTTGTAAGGAGGATCGTTCTCATTGAAAATTGATTTGCACTGTCATACAAAAAAGATTAAAAAAGGGGATCCGGTTACTCGGAATGTTACCGCAGAGCTATTTGCCGAGAAAATACAAAATGCGGATGTAGAAATAGTAGCTATTACAAATCATAATACTTTTGATTTGGAGCAATATAGGTTGTTTAAAGCCAAAGTCCATAACTTTTGTAATGTCTGGCCTGGAATAGAAATAGATGCTTATGGAGATCAAAAGAAAAAGAACAAGCCAGTTATATTTCATTTAATTCTTGTGGCAAATCCAAATATGGCGGATCAATTTAAAGAAGCAGTGGATCAGTTGCTTGATGGCTTTGATGTCAATCATAGTTCAAAATATATCGCTGATATTTGTGAGGCGGTAAAAGGGTTAGACTTTTTAAAGGATAATAAGTCACAAGCCCTTTTTGATAAGTTGGTTAATATATTTATTTGGGATAAGAATACTGATGAATTATACCTGAAGTTTGCAAATGCATTGGAGCTTTTCGAAAAATCGCTTGAACAAGAGGAAAACTATAAGGATACAACATTGTCATATATGTTATTATTTTCTGCTGCAGAATCATTGCTGACTGAAGGTAAAAACGAAAAGAAGCTAAGATTATCTATAATTTGGCCAAGATTGGTTGAAATAACTGGGATTTCGAAAAAGATCTTGGTGTAATGATAAGAGATAAATATGATTTAAGAAACGATTTTGTTCATGATGGGAATTTTTTTCGATCAGAAGAACGTGGTGATTTAAAAATATTGCATCAGATGTTAGCTAAATTAATAATGAAATATGTTGATTCGACATCTTTGGCGGGAAAGAAGACAATAAAAGAATGGAAAGCGTACGTTGAACAAACTTTTGATAATGCAGTTTATTAGTAATAGACCATGTTGGGGCAAAAAAATTGGAAATCTTGGGCAGAAACTTTGAACTTGAGGTGACTCAAGTTTTTTGTATAAGGAAGGAAGAATACTATGGATGGAAAGGCAATTAGATTAGTACAGTATTTGGAGGGTTCTGATAAACGATTTATTATACCAGTTTATCAAAGAAATTATTCCTGGAAGAAAGATAATTGTCGTCAGCTATATGATGATTTAATCCGTGTAATTACAAATGACAGGAAGATGCATTTCTTTGGAAGTATTGTAAGTGTTTATAATGGTGCAAGTGAAGAATTCCTTGTAATTGATGGACAACAGCGTTTAACAACAATATCCTTGTTGTTACTTGCAATGCATAACGTACTTAAAGATGGAAAAATCACAAGTGCAGATGGAAAGCTGGAAAGTAAAGTTTATGAGGAATATTTGGTAGACAAGTGGGAACCTGCCGAAAAAAGGATTAAATTAAAGGCCGTAAACAAGGATTTAGAAGCTTTTGCAAAATTATTTGATGAAGATGCAGAGGACTATATTCGCGATTCTGATATAACTTTAAACTATGAATATTTTTATGATCGCATTCAAAAAGAAGAGATATCAGTAGATCAATTATATGATGCAATCAAAAAGCTAATGGTTATCAATATTACAGTTAATCCAGAAGATAACCCTCAGCTTATTTTTGAAAGTTTAAACTCTACAGGAGTTGATCTTACTGAAGGAGATAAAATTCGTAACTATATTCTTATGGGATTGAAGCGAGAAAAGCAAGAAGAATTTTATAAGAAGTATTGGTCAAAGATTGAGACTTTGACAAAAAGCGATAATAATGCAGATGTAAGTACATTTGTTAGAGATTATCTTAGTATGAAAAAACTTGAAACTCCTTCACTTGATAAAGTGTATCCTGTTTTTAAGGTATATGTGCAAGATGGCCATTTAAAGACTGAAGAGCTTTTGCAGGATCTTTTATATCATGCAAAGAATTATTCAGTGTTATTAAATGCTAACTTTGAAGATGAAGTAGTGAATGCAAGTATAGCGCGTCTGAATCATTTAGAGACGGTTGTTTGTAGACCATTTTATCTTGTGGTGTTGGATCGTTATAAAAAGAAAGAATTATCTATTGAGGATGTTCGCCAGATATGTAATATAATTGAAAATTATTTGTTTAGAAGAAATATCTGCGATGTAGCAACAAATGCATTGAATAAGATATTCCTTTTATTAGATCGTGATATTACTAAGTTAGAAGGAGCATCATATGTAGAAAAGTTGAAGTATGTTCTTTCCATCAAGAAAGAAAGTGGACGTTTTCCAACGGATACTGAGTTTAGTCAGGCCCTTGCAGAAAAACAAGTATATAAGATGCGGGGGCGATATAAGACATATTTGTTTGAGCGCTATGAGAATTGGGGCACTGATGAGATTAAAGATGTATACCAGAGAATTGATTCAGGAAAATATACAATAGAACATATTATGCCTCAACATCTTACTCCAGCTTGGGAGGAAGCTTTGGGGCAGGATTTTAAGTTGATTCATGTGGAATGGCTTCATCGATTAGGTAATCTCACATTAACTGCATATAATAGCACATATTCTAATAATACTTTTTTAGAGAAAAGAGATGCGGAGAATGGATTCTCAAATAGTGGAATCCGTATGAATATAGAAATTGCAAAGAAGGATAAGTGGACACTTGAGGAAATTGAAGAGCGAAGTGACAGAATGGTTGAAAAAGCGTTAACCATATGGGCTTATCCTAAAACAGATTATAAGCCTGTAGAAAAACAACTAGAGTCTGTTACGTTGGCTGATGAAGATATTGATTTAACAGGATGTTTAATTGCAAGGTTTTCATTTAAAAATGCTGAACAACCTGCTGAAAGCTGGACTGATATGTATGTAAAGGTTTTCAAAATGCTTTATTCTGATGATGCTTCAGTCTTAACAAGACTTGCTTTTGAAGAAGATGCAAATGTTGAATTATCAACGCATGTTTCTACCAAACCCAATGCATATAATACTAATTCGGAAATAGCATCAGGAATTTATTTACTTACAGGTTTATCAACCCAACAGAAGATTTCTGTTTTAAGAAGAGTCTTTAAATTATATGGGCTTAATCCGGAGACATTAGTTTTCTACTTAAAAGATCAGGAAACTGAGGAAAAAGCTGTTAAAAGTGAGGCAGCTAGATTCGAATTAAGAAGACGTTATTGGACTTTTGCATTGCCTATTATACAGGCTGAGCAGGGGGATAATGGTTCATTTAGTAACGTTCATCCTAGTAAGGATAACTGGGTATCTGGATGGTTTGGAATAAGTGGATTTAATGTAAGCTGTATTGCAAATTATAACCTGGCGCGAATAGATTTCTACATGGGAAAGTCAAACAGAGATTTGAATAAGCAGGCATATGATCTATTAGTTCAGCATAAATCAGAAATAGAAAGAAAGCTTGGAGTCGAGTTGTATTGGGATAGAGGAGAAAACATCAAGGCTTCATTTATTTCATATACATTAAATGGCGTTAGTATCACAAATGAAACTGATTGGACTCGTATGGCAAAATTCCATGCTGAGTGGAGTAAAAAAATATGTGACGCGTTGCTGCCTTATTTAAAGGAGTTGTATCCAGATGTGAGAATATAAAAAAGCTCTGAGAGAAGGTAAAGGGTACCTGAAAATTACATATAGAGTAAAATAATAATAAGTTACCTAGAGTGAAAGTGGAGGCTGTTATGAGTGATTTTAGTAAAAACAGAGTTCTTGCATTATATAAAATACTAATAAAAAACACAGATGAGCAGCATCAAATTTCTATGCAGGATATACTTACCTATATGGAATCAGAGGGGCATTATTGTAGTGAGGACAGTATTCTTAGATATATCAAGCAATTAAAAAATGAATTGGGTGTAGATATCATTTCTAGTAGAGGAAGAAATGCACGCTATTTTATAGGAAATAGACTATTAGAAAAAGAAGAGTTTAAACTCATTATTGATTCTATCAATGCATCTAATTTTATCGAAAAAAGTATTGCGACAAAGATGATTGATAAGCTAAAGAGCACGATGAGTACATATGAAGCTGAAGAAATGGATCGAAGTGTACTTGGTGTTAATATTGCGAAAGCGGAGAATAAGAAAATCCTTTATAATGTAAATATAATTCAGGAGGCTTTAACAAAAGGGGTTCAAATAAGCTTTGATTATATGGCTTGGAATAAAAACAAAAAGTTAGTAAAAAAATCAGAACATAGATATAACATGAACCCTTGGGCACTGATATGGGCTAATGATAGATATTATTTATATGGTTATGACGTGAAAAAAACAGGGGATGCATTTAATGAAAGAAATTACAGAGTAGATAAGCTTGATAATATCCAGTTGTCTGATACACCTAGGGAAGGGAAAACACAGTACCGAAGTTTTAATGCAAATACATACGTTTCAAGACGGATGGGAATGTTTTCGGGAAAAGAACAGATAATGACTGTAAGAATTCCTCAATTCTTGATTGGAGCTTTTATAGATCAGTTTGGAAAACGAATTACTATATCTGAAGATTCTAAAGATAGGCTGTTAGTTACTTTTTCAGTTGTTCCTTCAATTATGTTATTTGGATGGCTAGCGGGTTTGAAGTCTGCTGAAGTGGTTGCACCACAGAAGGTAAGAGAAGATATGTTTAATTTGTTACAAGAAAATATGAATTTGTATAAGAAAAAGAATTGACGCAAATGTGCGGCAATTCTTTTTTGCCTCCATGGTAAAATTATTTATAATTTTACTGATAATAAAACATGGCAGGAGGTGTTTTTTAACTGATAAGAATGTTTCACTTCGTGACAATCAGAGAGTCATAATATAAGTATTGTTGGAAAATTGTGCAAATATTATTGAATAAATATTAGTGGAGGAATAAGATGAAATCTTTTGAATTAAAACCAACATTTGAAAACTTAAAAGATACTTTATTAAATGATAGTATTGGACGTTTTGAGGATGTATGCGCTTTTGCAAAGATATTACTAAGCATGGAAGGTTCATTGTCACTTGGAATTGATGGAAAATGGGGAACAGGAAAAACCTTCTATGTGAAACAGACTAAAATGATTTTGGATTCCTTAAACCCTGATAGTCCTTTATATTCCAAGGATGGAATGGATAAGATAAGAATAAAAGTTAGTGATTTTTCACAACAAGATTTTCAGAATAATTCGCAAATTATTACTTCTTACTATGATGCGTGGCAACATGATGATGAGGAAGATCCTATTTTATCATTGCTTTATCAAATTATGAAGGATAACTATAATAACGCTAAAATAAGCAATAAACGGGATTGGTCTTCGATTTTAGCATCTGTTGCTGAGGCGTTAAGTGGGCGAAACGTAAGTGATTTGATTAATAATCTAAAAGGTAAGGATTTATTTGAAGCTCAAAAGGAAAAAGAAGAGTTAGATACGATAATTGATAAGTTTTTTAAGGCTCTTTTACAAAATAATGGTAATCGTTTAATTGTGTTTATTGATGAATTAGACAGGTGCAGGCCTACTTATGCTGTTAAATTGCTGGAGAGAATTAAGCATTATTTTGCATTAGATTCTATTACGTTTGTATTTTCTGTTAATTTTAGAGAATTAGAAAACACTGTTAGGAATTTTTATGGTGAACATTTTGATGCATGCAGATACATGGATCGTTTCTTTGATATAAGACTAGAACTAGTGCCGGTAGATATGAGTAAGTATGTTTTGAGTCTTGGGTTGAATTGGAATGCAAACATGCGGGAAGTTGTTTGCAAAGAAGTGATTAATCAAATGAACTTTGGAATGAGGGAAACATTTAGATTCCTGCAGATGTCAAAGATGGCAACATATAAGTATACTGACGGAGGTGAATATGAGAATCAAAAGAGGTGGTCATATGATGATGGAACATCAAATTTGATAGCTTTTTTCGTAATAGTACCGATAGCTATTGGACTTAGAATGGCAAATACGTTTGAATATGATGAATTCATAACAGGTAAGAATGGCGAATGGCTTAATAGAATTCTTACCACGAAAGATTGTAAATGGGTGACAAATTTATTGTTAGGTGATAATGAGTCATACACTCAAATAGATGGTAAAACATTAGTTTCGGAAAGAGAAAAAATACGTGAAGTGTATAATGCTATATTAATTAACCAAAACGAAAGAGCAGGAGAGAGAATGATTAGAATTGGAAAGGCTGTTTTCGTGAAAGAATTGAAAGAGTCAGTATTTAAAGCTATAGGATTTGTTTCTCCTTACACGGATTACATGAATGAAAATGAAAAATAGGAGTTCGAGGGAATAATCAATGATAAATGATATAAAAGAAATGATTGTTCTAAAGGGAGTGACCAAAACTCTTTCTGTCCAGTCATGTGAATATAATCCCAAAACTAAAAAGTATGATGTAACATTTACGGGCGGAAAGATATTTACTTATGCTTACGATAATGTAGAAATAATTTATCAAAGCACGTCAATAGATATAAGTGAATATAGACTTCAAAAAACAGGCGGTCAATTGATTGCTGGGGTGAAAAATCTATATGAATTTTGCGGGCACAGAAAGTACTATCGTGTGGTATTTAATTACGGGAAGTTGAAGGAATATAGCGACAGAGAAGTTCGATTGGTTAAGAGTGCTTTCAAGTCTGAGAAAAGTAAAAACTTAAGGGAGTATTTCAAGCAAATATCTGAAATTAATAATCTTCGTAATGATTTTGGTGAACTTATTCTAAAGAAACTGTTTGAGAAGGTTGATTTTGTTTCAGAGAATAATGCGTTAAGTCCTTATGTTAATGCTGAGAGGCCAGATAAATTGAGAAGCACTGTTCCAATTTTTCCTTTTGGTTGCAATACTAGTCAGTATGCAGCTGTTGAAAATGCAATCAGTAATCAGCTTAGCGTAATACAGGGACCACCGGGAACAGGTAAAACACAAACGATACTTAATATAATAGCGAATATTCTTGTCTCTGGTAAAACAGTACAGGTTGTTTCAAATAATAATTCTGCTATTGAAAACGTACAGGAAAAGCTGTCATCATCAAAATATAACCTGGGATTTATCGTTGCTATGCTTGGAAAACAAGATAATAAAAAGCAGTTTATAGAAAATCAGATTTCTGAGTATCCAGATTTTTCTGATTGGGAGTATAAAGGCGATATTAATGAACTGTTTTCAGAAATTCACTCGTTATCACAGGAATTGAAGATGGTTTATGATTTGGAGAAAAAGATAGCTAAACTTACTTCAGAAAGAAATGATATTGATGTAGAAATAAAGCATTTCGTTAATTGTATTGAAGAAAGGAAAGCTATTTTGAACACCATAAAACTAAAGAAAAAGGTCAGTTCATCAGATATTATGCATCTATTGCAGATGGTACTTGATAAATATGAGAAGGATGAATCAGTATCGTTTTGGCAAAAGATTATTTTATACTTTAAGTATGGTTTAAAAGAAAAAACAATATTTAATCAAGATTCTGATCAAATAATTTCTTCGCTTCAGGCATTATTTTACGAAAAACGGAAAGAGGAAATAGATAAAGAGATTGATAAATTTAAGAACGATGTTGAAAGCATGCATGTTAATACAGACGAATTGACATCAAAGTCAATGCAGTATTTGAAACATGTTTTGGCAAAGCGCTATTTGCAAAATACTAGTAGGAGGATTATTTCTGAAGATGACTTTTGGAAAAATCCTCAAAAGGTTCTTGAGGAGTATCCAGTAACGCTCAGCACTACATTTGCTTCTAAGTCAAGTCTTGGAAGCAATTTGAATATTGTTCAGTATGATTATTTAATAATGGATGAGGCATCGCAGGTAGATGTTGCTACAGGAGTTCTTGCATTGTCGTCTTCACTTAACGCAGTTATAGTCGGGGATACTAAACAGTTGCCGAACGTTATTGATAAAAATACCAGAAAAAAGGTTGAAAGCATCTTCAATAAGTATGAAATACCCGAAGGATACAAGTATACCAAAAGTTTTTTGCAGTCGATTTTGGAAGTTGTCCCTAACATTCCAATGACGTTATTGCGAGAACATTATCGATGTCATCCGAAGATTATAAATTTTTGTAATCAAAAATATTATTCTGGTGAGCTTATTGTAATGACGCATGATAATGGTGAAGAGAACGTTATTAAGGCTTTTACAACAGTAGCTGGAAATCATAAGCGTGACAAGTTTAATCAACGACAAATTGACGTTATTAAACAGGAAATATTACCAGAATTAGGCGATGATTTATCAGGTGTGGGAATAATATCACCATATAAGAAGCAAGTGGCTCTTATAAGCCAAGAGATTCCAAATATTGAAGTCAATACGGTTCATAAGTTCCAAGGGCGTGAGATGGATACAATCATTATTTCTACTGTTGATGATGAAAAGAATGACTTTTCTGATGACCCATATTTGATAAATGTAGCTGTTTCTAGGGCAAAAAAACATTTGTATATTGTAGCTTCTGGAAATGATAATATAGACGGAAACATAAACGATCTTATATCATATATCCGGTACAATAACTGTGATGTAGTAAAAAGTAAGGTTTACTCAATTTTTGATTATTTATACAGTAGCTATTCTGACGCAAGAATGCAATATCTTAAGAATAACAAAAGAATATCGGAATACGATTCTGAAAACCTTATGTTTGCGTTGCTTAATGATGTAATTAAAGAATGTGGAAGAGAAGATATTGGCGTGTTGATCCATTTACCTTTGAATATCCTTCTGAGAGACATTAATATAATGACTGATGAAGAGAAGGTGTATGCAACAAATCCACTTACTCATATAGATTTTGTCCTTTACAGTAAAATAAGTAAAAAGATATTCGTAGCTATTGAGGTTGATGGATATACATATCATAAAGAAGGCACAAGACAGGCGGAAAGAGACTTATTGAAGAATTCCATTTTGAAAAAATATGATATTCCTCTTTTAAGGTTTTCTACTACAGGTAGCGGAGAAAGGGAAAAGCTTAAGGAATTGTTATTGCACTTATGATTTATAGAAAGATTGAATTATGTGTAGAAGAGAATGACATTTTTAAGAAAGAATTACATTTAATAATAAAATCTTAAAATTGCATGGTATTGTCAATTGACATAAAAAATAGGAGGAGCGTTAATGAATATTAAGAAACCCATTGTAGCAATAATGTATGATTTTGATAAAACGTTATGTACAAAGAATATGCAAGAGTATTCTTTTATTCCTAATATGGGATTGTCAGAAACTGAATTTTGGGATGCTTCAAATACACTGTCTAAAAAATTACAGATGGACGGCATATTGGCCTATATGTGGCAGATGATAAGTGAATCTAGGAAGAATTCTAAGAGCATACATCGAAAAGATTTTGTAAAATTGGGAGAGGCTTTGGAATTCTATGAGGGTGTGGACAAATGGTTTGATCGCATTGATGAATATGGAAAAAAGAATGGCGTTAAAGTAGAACACTATATTATTTCTTCAGGATTAAAAGAAATAATAGAAGGTTCTAGTATATACAAAAAATTTAAAGATGTATATGCATGTGAATTTATGTATGATGAAAATGATACTGCTTGTTGGCCTAAAAATGTTGTGAATTATACTACAAAAACACAGTTTTTATATAGAATAAATAAGGGCGTTTCAGATCTCTCGGATGATAAGACATTAAATGATTATGTACCGGAAGATGAGAGGAGAGTACCATTTAGAAATATGATTTATATAGCTGATGGAATCACTGATGTCCCTTGTATGAAGCTTGTTAAAGTGAATGGTGGTTATTCCGTTGCTGTATATCAAAAGAAGAAGGTAGACCAGGCAAAGAATTTACTTAAAGATAATAGAGTAAATTATATAGTACAAGCAGATTATAAAGAAGATTCTACTTTGGATAAATTGGTAAAAGATATAATATCTGAGATTGCATCAAAGGATAAATTAGTAAGGATGCAAATAAAACAAAAACACAGCTTATGAAGTGTTATACCTTTCAGCATGCCAATATATAGGGGAAAGAATATGAAAAATGAATTAGTACCGTCATTAAAAGAAACAATATTTAAGCCAATTGCTGATAATATGAGCGATGCTTTAATAGAAATTGCGGAATCAGGAATTGATTCTGTGTTACCAGATGGTGTAATAAAAGAAATTCCAATTATCAAAACAATTAATTCATTGTGCAAAGCAGGATTAAATATTCGAGAAAATTATCTTATTCGAAAAACAGCTAAATTTCTTGTTGCTTTTAAGCAAGGAAAACTATCTGAGCAACAAATACAGTTATATCGAAAACAATTAGAGAGTAATCCTAAGAAAGTAGAAAAAGAATTGGGGCGAGTAATTATTCTGTTAGAACGTATGCTAGAAGAACAACAGGCAGATATGTTAGGAAGAATTTACATCTCATATATTCGAGGTGATATATCCTGGGATAAGTTTATAGAACTTTCAGAAGTGAATGAGAGAATGTTTCCAGTAGACTATGGTGTTTTAGGGGTTATAGCTAAAAACGCAACAGATAATACTGATAGTATCCCGGATGAAGAAGTATATCAAATTCAGAGATTACAGGCTCTCGGCTTGGTAATGGAGAGAGCGGGTAATTTATGGGGGGATCTAGTAAATAAATATAAGTATGAAAGATATCTAATTACACCACTTGGAAAAATATTAATTGACCTAAATGAAGTGCCAACAGAGGGGAAAGGTGTTGCTGCCGAGCAGTAGAACGATAGTAGGAAGTGCACGATGATTTTTAAATAAAATCTTATTTTGAAAGAATCCAGTTTAATATTTTTAACGGTAAAGAATATGAAGATATTGGTAATATAAAGATTGTTCTTCAGGATGAAGCTGCTAGGGATTATTTGATCACTGGGGTTAACACAGCGGAAGAATATAGACATCATATGTTAAATAAACTTTATTTTAGCTGGGCTGTTCTTTATCTGATGAAATGTAATGAGAATAAGAATTTCCACATTTTTATTGATCATGGAGTTAACATTAAAAATGCTATTTCTACGGGGAAGTATATTTATGATTACATTTTTGATAGGAATAATAAAAATGTCAGCGTGTCATTTGAAAGAGCAGACAGATTCTTTCCTTGTGATGAAAGAGAAGAGGATAGGGATCATTTTCAAATGATTTTTACAGAGAAGCAGAGGGATGTGTATAGATACTATTGATACAATATTTGAGGACAAAAAAATATTCTTTGGAGGGATTCATTATGCCTGCAAAAACAGATTATGGGGTTGAGTTTTATAGGGAAGATATTAAGATAGCTATTGAAGCTATAAAAACGTTGGGGTCAGGAACTGTGAAGGGATTACAATAGGATGAAGTGGATAGGAGGAAAATATGGGAATAAATCAGCTTGTACCTAGAAAACAACAGAATCTAAAAAAAAATGAAGAGAAAAAATATATATTTACATCGACACCAATCGTGAAGTATTCGTTGGTGGATTCATCTAAATATTCTTTTGAATATAAGGTGGATGAAGATGTAGATGTTAGTATGTATGAATCTGATCGCACATATGATGCTAATGATTTTATTGATGCTGATTTTAGTTCGGAGGTAAATGAGAAAGATTATTCTTACTATGCTATTGCAGTTGTAAGTGGTGTGATCACGGGGGCGTTGAGTCATTTAAAATTATCTTCTGAATCTCTTGAAAAAATAAATGAGTGGAAACAGATAGAGTGGGATAATTATTTGGTTCAAATTGCAGAGAAAATTGGTTTTAAAAAGAAAGATGCTAAAGACGCTATAGAATTCTTGAAAAAGCGTGTGGTTACTTTTGTTGATGAATCTCTAGAAGATGAAGTAAATAGTAGTGTTACAAATGTTTTTAATCAACTTTCAAGCCATCCTTCGATTGCGGGTTTAGTATTCTCTATTTTTACGCAGTACAGTGGGAAAAAATACTCTTTTGGTGACAATGGAATAATCAAAGAACAAGTACCGGATTATTATACGATAGGACAAAATGCTGGAGCGAAAGTGGTTTATGGCATTTTATATTGGATTTTTGATTTAGCACTTGATACTGCTGTGTCTAAGAAAAATATTCTTGATGATATTAAGTTGCCTAAGGAATTTGTTAACTTGTTAAAAAAACTATATAAGCTTCCACTGTTTAAGGACTTACCACATACCTATGAAGAGGCAGAAAAGGATTATTCAAAGTGGATTCTGAAGATATTTGAAAAATCAAATTATCAGGATGAAAACGGTGATGATCAGATGTTTGATTTGATGAATGTTATAGGACTAGGTAGTAAAGGTCTACCTGGAAGCTTACCTGTTTTAGTAAATGAATGTATCGTAAGGACGTTCTATTTTATTAAGCAGCTTATTAAAGAGTGTAAGGAAAAAAATATTACTTCTTTCAAGGATTTAAACAAGATTGAGGCTGAAAAAGTGCTTCCATTTAATAATAGAATAGTGTCCAAGATGGTTTTAATATCCAGCAGCTGTTTTGTTGGGATTAATGTAGCGGGTATTGTTGTTAAAAATCTTAAGAACCATATGAATAATGCAGTGCCTTTCGCACATACATTGTTAACTGAGGTCAGCATTGCAGGTATAGGCAGATTTGTTTTTGCTGTAATAGCAGACAGTAAGTATTGGCATGATGATATTAAGATTATTTTTCAAAGAAGAGAGAAAAATAAGAAAGTAGACGAGAGGGCAGAAGAAGAGAAAATTGCAAATGACATGATGTCGAATGATGCATTTGATGTGTTGTCACTTACGCAAGCGCAAACGAGAGCACTCTATTCGCTGGAAAATCTTGTTGTTATAAAAGATATTGAACATACAGATAGTTCAAATGATAAGGAAAAGAAGACTGTATGGCTTCATACATGGAGAAATCACATTCTTGAAGGTATGGGGATAGATTCTGAAGAGTATTTTGTGACAGATGAGAAGTTGATTTATGACACATTTTATACATTAGAGCAATCAACGGATAATATGAGATGGTTTTATTTGATGGCGATGGAACTTGTATTGTTTAATCCATATTCTCCATTAGGTTCAGAAAAGGATAATGAGTTTAAAAAGCTTCACTGTGAGAAGTATAACTATGTGGATGATCAGTTTATTCGTAGACAGACTATTATTAGTCAAGCGGAGATAGATGAAATAAGACAATGCTTCAAGAAATATAAGAATGTAATTAGAGGAAATACAAAGAATGCTGCAATAGCAGTTGGTGTTACAACGGTAACTGCGTTAGCTACTGGTGGATTGGCATTAACATTTGCTCCGGGAATAGCAACATTAATTGCGGGAGAAGCTGTTGCTGGTTTGCATGGTGCAGCTCTCACTAGCACTAGTTTAGCATTTGTTGGTGGTGGATCTATTGCAGCTGGTGGCTTAGGTATGGCTGGCGGAACTGCGATAATCACTGGTGGTGGAGCATTGCTAGGTATAGCAGGGGCAGGAAGCACATCTATGGCAGCAATTCTTACACAGACAAGTTGCGAATACTGGCTTCGACAAACTACAAAGATGCTAGTTTTCTGTAAATGTGTATTAAAAGACAAACTGGGATTAGTAGATTCCATAAAAAAGTTATCTAGTGAGATGAAGGAAACAATTCATAAGGTTGAATCTAACATTAGAGAAATAGAAGGTGAAAACTGCAGCTTAGATAAAGAAGTTATCAAGTCTTCGAAGAATTGCTTAAAGTACCTTAATAAGTGCAAGAGCGAATTGGATAAGATGTTGAAGTAGTGCTGAGTTTTAGAATAGATATCACTATACGTTTTTTTAGGAAATCTGGGGTCAGGAACTGTGAATCGTAAGATTTCAGCAACCACTGATTCTGCATTGTCTCCAGGGATAAAATATAAAGATTATTCTTTTGATGAATTGCGGGGATTGCAATAGACGGCTTTGATAGGCTTAAGCTTACTGGTGATGACGAAATAGGGATTATTTGTCCGGAAATTATAGGAGAATTAAAGTGGAAAAATTTGAAAATGAGTTCGAAACAGAAGAGAAAGAAATAATAGTTTTGCTTAAAGATAGTTGTAATGGTGCACTTGTTTTTGATAAGAAATGGCTCATACCATCAGTGAATTTTCTTGCTTCAATTGATAATAATACTGGTAAAGTAGTAAGTGAAGAAGGGCTATTGGAGTGGATTATTGAAAATAATCCGCATAGGAAAGGCTGGGGGTATGATTTTAAGCAGTTCGGAATATATAGACTTCTGGTTAGAAAGTGTTTTCCTAAAGAGTTGGCACCGTATCAAAGTGCATTAATGAACAACAGATATTTGCTTGTGAAAATCCTTGAAGAAGATGTTCAAAACGAAAAGCTAATAGAATTACAAATGAGGCTTTTAAAACCTGTAAAAATAGACACGCCTTATGGAAAGCTTGAGTTGGATAGGTCTATGTCTTGGTTTGAAGCGGAGATTGAATGCTGCGGACATATTTTTACTGCTTTCCTGGAAACAGACGAGGAAAACGGCGAAAAAGCAGACTCTGCCTATAAGGTATTCTTAAAAACTTTAAATGGTTTTGAAGAGTTTGATAAGAAGATGAAAGATTATGCCGCTCAAAATCTTCTGGACTCTGCGAATGAGTGGCTTGAAAGTGAAGAAGGAAGAGAAGATGAACATGAGCCGATAACAAAAGAAAAGTTTATTGAAAATATTGAAATTTCAGAAATTGCAGTGTCTCCTGATGGAAGCATGACATTGTATTATTCTGACGGAGAAATGTTCTGGGGGCACAGCATTGATATAAGCGTTGATGAAGACGGGACCATTTCAGATGTAGGTATTTCAGGATAAAGAAGCTGGAGAATCTGGGGGGAGGAACTGCGGACCTATGTCTTGCTGCGGATTTAGAAACGTATGTTAAGAAAGGATTTTTTTTAAATATGAGATTTTTAATGGGTGACTAGACGAATAAATTCGCATTGACGAAATGTGGCTGGGTTGTTAATAGGTTTTCAAAAATTTATTCTTTGAAGAGAATAATTGGTGAAAAAATAACAATATACAATGAAAACGGCGAAATATTAAGTATCCCTGTTGAATCAATACTTAGGAATCCATTGTACTTTGGGCAGAAAGATCTGGCGTTAACGCGCAAGGGCTATGAATATGACCTTCTTAATAAGAGTATTGGCGATAAAGTACAAGATATAATTAAAGAGAAAGAGTCTATACAAAGCAAACTGACTGAAGATATAGAAAAGTTGATAGTTTTAACGGATATACCTGGTCAGATAGCGGATTTATCATCAGAAAACGCTACTTTGCAGCATCGCCTTAAGGTTTATCAAGAAAAAGGATTGGATGAAAAATTAAAGAAACAAACATCGTGTAATGCGGATTTAGTAAGAATAGATTCTCTTTCTGAATGGCTAGATGAACTTATTCAGTCGTTTGAAAGCGCATATTCCAAGGATGGACGTGAATTGCTCTCAATTGATAACTATGTTTCCCAATATAACAGTGAAATATTTGATGATTTAAACCCATTGATAGCGCAAGCAAACTCAAGTATAGATGCAATCAAGCAGGATATAGATACTCTAAAAAAATCTAAGGAGAAAATATCCTTAGTAAGAGAAAAACTTATTCTGAAGATTGATTCGTTAAAGGATGAATTTGCTGAAATCAAGCGTGAAATAAATGATGAACAACTAGATGCTGATAGCTATGTTTCCGACCAGAAGAAATTAGTTGCAAATAATGAGAAGATAGCAAAGCTAAAAGAAAGTTTAAAATCAAAGGATAGGTTGTGCTCCGCTATAAAAAAAGGATTTGCTGATCGCAATGAGTGAGGAGTTTTCAGATATGCCAGCCATAGTTGAAGATTACTATTTGAATGAAGGTGGTGTAATAAAACAATACTGTACTGATACGATATATGCAAAGATGTCGCAAAAGATTGAAGAAGGTTATAAAGAGATGCTGGGTGATGATACCCCAAATGTGATCAGTATTTCATATCACGGAAAGCCTTTAAGCAAGCATTCGCTAGGCCAAAGAGCGTCCGCATTAATCCTATTTATACTGACGCAGCATGACAGTGATGTAATTGTTGTGGACCAGCCAGAGGATGATTTGGATAACCAGGTAATATACGAGGAACTTATTCAAACTATAAAAAAAGAAAAGAGCGATATGCAATTCATTTTTGCGACACATAACGCTAACATTCCTGTGTTGGGAGATGCTGAAAGAGTCGTAACGACTGAATACCATGAGGACGGATCGATTGGGATAAAGTGCAGAACGATTGATTCAGCTGAAACCCATCGCGATATAGTGAACATTATGGAGGGTGGAGAAGAGGCATTTAAAAAGAGAAATCAAATTTATGAATCTTGGGAATAGGAAAAAAGTATTTTCGGTACCCAAGATATGCAGATGAGCGCGGAAAGTGCATAAATACGGTGTTTTATCAGAAAAGAGGCAACAGTTTACACCCCATTTACACCTTTGAAAGTGAACTCCCGACACTAAAGCATCCTAATTAATGGGTGCTTTTTGTATTTAAGATTGAAATAATGGTAGTTTTTAATGCAAGTAACATTGAAGAAATGGAATCTGACGATTGCGATTTTGAAGAATCGGTATTATAATGCAATTGCAACATTGAAGAAATGGAACCACATGTTCTATGGAGGATCAAAATGTTTAAGAGAAAAGCGTTTGAAAAGCTGATGTACTGGAAAGAAAAGAAAGCTCCCAAATACTCCGTACTCTTGGAAGGGGCAAGGCGTGTTGGAAAGTCTACGATAGCTGAGGAATTTGCAAAGCAGGAGTACAGGTCATATATAAAAGTTGACTTTGCAAACGTAAAAAAGGATGTTTTGGATGCTTTTGACGATATTTCAGATTTGGATGTGTTCTTCCTTAGACTGCAGACGTCAACCGGTATCACTTTGTATAAAAGAGAATCTGTAATCATTTTTGATGAAATTCAGCTTCAGCCTAAGGTGCGGCAGGCAATTAAGTATCTTGTGGCGGATGGAAGATATGACTATATTGAAACAGGATCACTGATAAGCATTAAGAAGAACGTCAAGGATATTGTTCTTCCTTCAGAGGAAATAAAGATTCCGATTTATCCAATGGACTACGAGGAGTTTATGTGGGCTATTGGGAATGATACTTACCCAGTTTTAAGGGAATTGTATAAGAATGGAAAGCCGGTAGGTAATTCATTAAATAGAAAATTGATGCGAGATTTTAGGATATATATGGCAGTTGGTGGTATGCCGCAGGCCGTAGAAGCATATGTAGAAGGGAAGAATTTTACTGAAATTGATGAGGTAAAAAGAGAAATCATAAATCTCTATAAAGATGATTTCTTTAAAATAGATGATACAGGTCTTATCGGGAGAATGTATGATTCTGTCCCCACCCAACTCGCGACTGACAAGAGAAGCTATGTAATATCTTCGGCAACAGGTAAAAAGAAGATTGATAAGGATTTAGAACGATTACATGATCTTTTGGATTCGAAAACTGTATTGTCTTGTTACAATGTTTTTAACCCAAGCATTGCGCTTCCGCAGACCAGGGATAATGATACATTTAAGCTTTATTTGGTAGATACCGGATTATTTACCACTATGATTTTTAATTCATCAGGAGAGACAGATGAGAATGTATATACAAAGTTATTGAGTGATTCGCTTCCGGCAGATTTGGGATACTTATATGAAAATGCCGTTGCACAGGTGATAGCAGCTTCGGACAGACCATTGTATTATCACACTTGGGAAAAAGAGAATAGTTCCCATTACTACGAGGTTGATTTTCTGCTTGCATCAAAAACTAAAATTGTTCCGATAGAAGTTAAATCATCCGGAATAGGCAAGCATGAATCGATAACAGAGTTTAGCCAGAAGTACTCAAAGCAGGTAGTAAAACAAATTCTGCTATCCCAAAAGGATATGGGTAATGTTGAAATGTTGAAGTTGTATCCGATTTATATGTTGCCTTTTATTCTTGAAGATCTGTAAGCACGGAACAAAAATATACTAGAGAAAATAGAGATAGAATTATAGTTTTTGTTAATTTGGATATAGTGTTTAAGAATTGAGGTGGCGCATCAATATGACAATAGGCGATTTGATTTCTTATTATGCCAATGGAAATGCAAAAAAAAATATTTATGGCAAAGCTTAATGGAAAAAAAGGTGATGCTTATATTATGTATCTACATAATTATGCTTCCGAACTTGAAGATTTTGCAGATACTTTTTTAAAATACTTACCCTTTTATGTAAGAAATTCGGATCAATTAATCCTTACCAAAGAGGATTACTTAAACTTTGACTATATCATAGGAATGGATGAGCTTAATAGAAAATGGATGCCTATCAGACTTCACGTATCGAGATATAGTTGAGGGATGTGAAGGACTACTTAGAAAATTGACAGAAGAATAAAATGAAACGTATAGATAGGAAGCACATTGTTTGTTTCCATGGAAAATGTTGTTTCAAGAATACAGCCCCTGGCGTGACATTAAATGATTGGTCTGTTTTATTGTAAGTATACGCATGGAGGAGAAGAGTATGACTTTTAAGAATTTTACAGATGATGATTATGAAGCTTTATGCGATTTTTTGATAGAGTTAAATGCAAATGATACCAGCCATATTAATTGGAACTGGGCCAGGCTTGAGTGGATGTATGAGCATCCTGAATTTGACAAGGAGAGTAAGAATTCTATCGGGCTTTGGATTGATGAAGGAAGAGTAGTTGGTGCTGCAATTTACGATATGTATTTTGGTGAGGGCTTTTCGGGAGTGCTTCCTCAGTATAAGGAACTCTACCCTGAAGTGGTAGCTTATTGTGAAAGTAATCTTAAAGATGATTCAGGTTTTTCGATGGCGGTTTGCGATGACAATTCTGAAGAGATTGAAATGCTATTAAAAAAAGGTTTTGTCCCTATTGATCAGTCAGAAAATATCATGGAACTTGATCTGGAAAAGAATTTTGATGTTGCTTTGCCAAAGGGCTTAAGCTTTGCAAATGTTGATCCGGTAAGGGACATTTATAAGCTTTCATGGTTATTCTGGCAAGGGTTTGATCATGGTGAGGATAAAGCAGAGTTTGAAAAAGAAGAAATATTTACACCTGGAATGAGGAAACATTTTAATCAGGATCTTTTAGTTGCGGCCTGTGATAATGAGGGTAATCTGGTATCAATCTGTGGTCTTTGGTATAGTGAAAAAACTGACTATGCTTATGTTGAGCCTGTCTGTACAATTCCAAGCTACAGGGGAAAAGGAGTAGCTAAGGCTGTGATCCATGAAGCGCTTAACAGAGTGAAGAATCTTGGAGCAAAAAGAGCATTTGTAATATCAGATATGCCTTTTTATGCTATGCTTGGATTTGAAAATAGATACCATTATACATTTTATAAAAAAAATGCGGAAAATGTTGAGTAGAGGAATAGAAGTGAGGCGTTTAGAGGGAGGATTCTTATGTTTGAGAAGATGGAATATATAGTAAAAAGAATAGATGGCGATTATGCATATCTTGAAAATGTAAATGAGCCTGACAGAGAAGAAAAATGTGTGGCTCGCGCCCTTCTTCCAGAGGAGATCTCTGAAGGAACAGAGCTGATATATGAAATGATGGAATATAGTATAAAATAAATTTAAAAAGAGAATGGTCCATAGTCCCGGGGGCAGTGGTCCACTTTTATGTTAACCTGATAAAGGAGAAGAAGTATGGTTGAAAAGATTATCATTGATAAAGAAGCGCTTTGGTTTGGGGATGTAAAGTTAAGTCCGCCGTTTACAAGAGAAAAGGTAGATGAGGTTTTAGGTGAACCTCGAATTGAAGAAGAGGAATATACAGCCGGAGAAACGACGTTTCACCATGTGTATTATTACTGGGATTCGCTTGGAATCCACTGTTCGGAAAATGATTATCAGGATTATTATGATCAGTTTGTAATTGATGTGGCTCAACCTGAATCAGGACCTGATGCTGGTAAACCTTATTTTACAGGGAAGGTTATGATCGGGAAAAAGGAGTACACTAAGGTTGCATTTAAATTAGATGAGTTTGATTCTTTTTATGTAAAAAGGGTGGGGCCATTTGAAATAAATACATATTTGCCGGATAAGGTAGAGGAGGCTGATGACCCTGAAATGGCAAAAATGCTTTCTACACAGGTGTTAATAATCTATCATGCGCCAAGACCAAAGACATCAATTTATGATCTTAAAAAAGCTGAAGAACCAGTTTTAAAGTTTGATTCATTTCCATTTAAACTGATGGTCATCGAAGAGCTGATGTATAGACAGGGCGTTTTAGAGCCAAAGTTTGACATCTATGACTTTGCCGAAAAGAATACTAAGCGTGAAATCGATATTGATGATGAGGGTTATGAAATAATCCCTGAAGCAAAAAAATGGTTCAAAGACTATGAGATTCCTACAAGGTATGCTGAGATGGTTACCTCGCTGTTATGGGACGGCGGGCTTAAAGTGTTCAGTCAGATATGGCCTTTCTGGGATGGAGAGGACGATACATTTGATGTAAAAAGACTTACAGAGGAGGAAGTTTCTCAGTTTCCTAATCTAAAGAAAGTTATTACAATGGGATGTATCTCGAAAAAGGCAGTTGAAGTCCTTAAAAATCAGGAAATTGAAGTAGAAGAATGATAATGCTTTAAAGGAGTTGATCACTTTGAATGAATTTAATGAATATGTTCATGAGGCTTTATCCGTAGCCGGGGACATTGTAATAAAGTCCATGATGGGAGGATATCTAGTATACTTCAATGGAAAACTGGTAGGTGACATTTGTGGGAGTGAACTGTTTTTAAAGAGGACTCCAACCTCGGACAAGCTTCTTAAAGACTCGGAATTGCGGCAAGATCAAAATTTTGTAAACTTAAACTCTGGGGGACTAAGCCCCATTTTAATATTGTGAAATTTACGGAGGTGTATCATGGGAAGAGTTGTTGCCATCAGCGGCGGAGATCTTCTAACTACAGAAAAACTTAATTTATATGCTTTAAAGCTTTCCCAAAATGAATCTCCCCATGTTTTATTTATTGGGACTGCCAGCATGGATTCAGAAGGGTATTTCGAAGGGATAAGGGCTGCATTTGAAAAGTTAAATTGTAGCGTAAGGGAGTTGCCTTTAACGAGAGAAGAGCTTGATCAGGCTGAAATCGATGTAAGACTTGAATGGGCAGATGTCATTTATGTTGGTGGTGGTGACACAAGAACGATGATTAAAATATGGAAGCAGTATTCATTAGATAAAAAATTGAAGGAAATATATGAAAATGATACTGCTGTTTTGACAGGGCTTAGTGCTGGCGCTATTTGCTGGTTTATGGCCGGACACAGCGACAGCTTCTCGGATGTGGATGAGAGGGAGTGCAGTGTCGTGGATGTGGATGAGAGGGAGTGCAGTGTCGTGGATGTGAAAGGAATAAAATATGGTATCGTGGATGGAATGCTGGGACTTTTTCCATATTGCTTTTGCCCTCATTATAATGAAGAAGGGCGAGAGACATTTGATAGCATGATAACAGATACCAGGTATGATGGACTTGCACTGGAAAATGAAACTGCTTTTGTAGAAGCATCTGGGGAACATTTCATTATAGGAGCCCGTGATGGCGCCCAGGCGTGGTCATTTAGCAACAGCAAAAAGCGTAAATTAGAGGTACGATATTTATAGGTTAACATAAAAATGGACCATAGCCCCCGGGACTATGGCTCATTTTGAAATTTGAGTTTGGTTTAGGAGATAAAAATGAATATAGTCAGAAGAGCAGAAAATAAAGATATACCAAAAATCATGGACCTTTTGGTTCAGGTGGATATGGTGCATCATAATGGAAGACCAGATTTATTTAAAGGTCCGGCAACAAAATATAATGAAGTGCAGTTAGAGGAGATTTTAAAGGATGGCAGTAGACCTGTCTTTGTATGCGTAAATGAAGCTGATCAGGTTTTAGGACATGCATTTACTGTTTTTAAACAGCTTAAGGATGACGCTGTTTTCACCGATGTTAAAACCCTTTATATTGATGATATCTGTATTGATGAAAGCAGTAGAGGAATGTCAGTTGGTAAGACTTTATATGAGGCTGTGGTTCAATTTGCAAAAGAAAATGACTGCTACAATATCAATTTAAATGTTTGGAGCTGCAATAAAGGCGCTATGAAGTTCTATGAGAAAATGGGTCTTAAGCCCCAAAAAATTGGTATGGAAATGATACTATAGGTTAACATAAAAATGGACCATAGCCTCCGGGACTATGGTCCATACTCCGGGACTATGGTCCATAATGAGGGGAGAATATGAAGATAGAACATATTGCAATGTATGTAAATAAGTTGGAGGCGGCCAGGGATTTCTTTGTGAGATTCTTAGGCGGTGTTTCAAATGATGGATATCATAATAAAAAAACTGGTTTTAGATCTTACTTTATTTCATTTGATGATGGCGCGAGGCTTGAAATAATGAATAAGCCAGATCTTTTGGATGATGTGAAAAATCTGAATAGAACCGGATATGCCCATATCGCTTTTTCAGTTGGATCTAAAGAAGCAGTTGATAATCTGACCCAGAAGATAAGTGATGCTGGGTATAGTGTCATTTCCGGTCCGAGAACAACAGGCGATGGTTACTATGAATCATGCATTGTGGCAATTGAAGGTAACCAGATAGAGATCACAGCATCATAATTATCCCATTTATTGTTGTGTTTCACGCTCGATTTATAATAAAATAAATGCAGGGTGCACACACTCAATATGAAAATATTGGAGGATTAAAATGTTATACGATAAGACAAACCTTCCTGAAGACTTGAAAATGTATCTTCGAGAGATTTACAGCAACGAGGAATTAAATGATGTTTTTTATGACTGTGATATCGAAATCTATGATGAAGACGCAGTTAAGGATTTTGAAGATGATGAGGTCTGGCTGGATGATCTGATGGGACCTGGAGATTCAAGTTATACGAATTTAAAGCCATTTGCCCGTGATGGAAGCGGCGCTTTGTGGGTTCTTATAGATGACAAAATGATTGCTTATATCGGAACTGAAGGCGAGTGTGGTTTCGTCGCAAGAAATACTCATGAATTTATGAATATAGTATCTGTGTGGGGCGGATACATTTGTGATTACTGGGAAAAAGAGATTTTGAAAAATAAGGATAAATTCTATGAAGTCATGAATGACCCTGACAGACTTGCTGACTATGATTTTATTGAAAGTCATAAAAGGGTGTTTAAACCCTTCATTGAAAAACATGGATTTACAAAAGATATCTATGAAATGGCTTTGGCCGGCATGTCAGTTGAACCTGTTTTTGAAGTGAAGGCTACATCTGATGAATATGTCGATTCTGAACCATTGGTAAGAGAAGATTATTGAAAATTAAGAGGCAGGCGTATGATTTACGCCTGCCTTTATGTATGTAATGTCGGCCGATATATGTATGTAATGTTGGCCATATATGTATGTTTAACCATGAATTCAGGCGGCAATTAAATCTTGGATAATCACAGGGGCAACGGCTGGTTGCGTGCAAAAAAACGCCGTCCATATTAAAATGTATTTAATGCATAAGATGCTGATAAAAAATATCAGTAAAGACAATCATCAAGATCAAAAAAGCATCAGGAATGTACAGGAGGGACAATATGGAAACAAAAAGTATTTTATATAACCTTAGGACTAAAAATGGTCTGTCGCAGGATGAGTTGGCGGAGAAAGTCTTCGTTACAAGGCAGGCAGTTTCACGTTGGGAAAATGGCGAAACAGTACCAAATACAGAAACATTGAAACAACTTTCAAAACTGTATAATGTTTCAATCAACACGCTGTTGGGGCTGCCTCATAAACTCATTTGCCAGTGCTGCGGAATGCCGCTGGAGGATGAAATCATGGGAAGAAATGAGGACGGATCAATAAATGAGGATTATTGCAAATGGTGCTATGCGGATGGAACTTACACCTACAGTAATCTGGATGATCTGATAGAGGTTTGCATTCCTCATATGGTAAATGCTGATTTCACAGAGGAGCAGGCGAGAGAGTATCTTAAAATGACTCTGCCTAATTTGGATTACTGGAAAAGGTATGATGAACTCGGGGATGGCGGAAAGTTTGAGGAGTTTAAGCAGAAGCTGATAAATGAGATAAATGAACTTCATATCGACGGTATGCCAAAACTCACAAAGTTAAATGCTCTTGTGGGAAAATATGTCAATCTGGAATATAGACTCCCAAGTGGACTTAATGTGAAATTTCTGGATGATCAGGTCACATATCTTGGAAATCAGCTGGAATCAGAGATCGTAGATGGGCTTTGTTTTGGAGTCATTGCTAATATGGATTTCATTTTAATCTGCACCTATGAGGAAGAAGGAAAAAATCCAGAGTTGATAATGTATAAGAAGAGATGATATGTTATGAACACAGCGCGTAGGAAATGACAAATAATGTTATGACATTGAGAACTGGCGGAAATATAAAAAATTTATATTGACAATGAGTTGTCTGTTAATTATACTCAAAAAATATTATTTTCAGAAAGCGAGACATTATGGGAAATCTTATTCTTGTCACAGTGCATATGGTAAAACCACAATCCGTGAACGTCCTTCAGGGGTTTGTTTTTGATATGCATGATGAGGATAGGGGAAGCTGTAAGTAATATTTTAGCTTTATTAAATGATACCGTTAACATAGCCTCATCAAGCGAAATGTTTGATGAGGCTTATTTTTTTACAAGGAGGCTCTGACATGAAGATTAAAGAACAAAGATTTATATTACCTGATGGCTGCGAGGTTACCATTAAGAGTGCTGGCCCAGAGGATGCAATGAAGATAAAACTTCATAGAGAAGCAACTGCGGGGGAGACTCATTTTATGGCAAGGGAACCGGAAGATGGGCAGATTGATCTTCAGCTGATAAGAGCGGGGATTTGCAGTATTTCCGAAAGTGACAGGGATTTTTTAGTCAGTGCTTTTATCGGCGACGAGCTGATCGGTGATCTTGGGGTGACTCTAGTAAGGCCGCATTTAAAATATCTTCATCGAGCCTACCTGGGAATGTCAATCCGCGAGGCTTATACTGGGATGGGGCTTGGAAGCTTTATGATGAAGGTTGCGCTGGAGCAGGCAAAGGAAAATGGATTTGAGCAGGTTGAACTTGGCGTGTACAGCGATAATGACAGAGCAAGGCACATGTATGAGAAAATGGGCTTTAAGGAATACGGAATGAATCCGAGGGCATTCAAGCTGAAGGATGGGACATATAGGGATGAGATCATTATGGCCAATATCTTTAAGTAAAATGCCTGAAGCATTGAGAGAAAACTGTAAGGCGTTTTCAAAGATGGATAAACCTGGTGGTAAATGAAAAATGTGTAAAGGAGATCAATAATATGAAGCGTGAACTTGAAACAGACAGATTAATTCTTAGAACAGTAACAACTGATGATGCGGAGGCAATATTTAAGTGGACATCAGATCCTGACGTAAATACATTTATGAATTATACAGTCCATGAAAGTGTAGATTTCACAAGAGAATGGATTAAAACAAGAAATACTGATGGAGCGGAAGAATTTGATCTGGGATTTGTTTTAAAAGAAACAGGTGAGATGATCGGAATGGGCGGACTATTTTATAAAAAGGATATAGATGCCTGGGAGATCGGATATAATCTTAGAAAAGATTACTGGGGAAAAGGTCTGGTTCCAGAGGCGATACGTGCACTTATTGATTATGTAGATAAAGAAAAAGGCGTGCGTGCAATTGTAGGTGAATTTGCTGTTGATAATAATAAGAGCAGGCGTGTAATGGAAAAGCTTGGTATGACTTACTGGAAAGACAGCAAGTATTCTAAAATGGATGGAAGCAAAACATTTGAGGCGCGCGTGTACAGGAAGGAACTAAAATAAGAGGAAGTCAGGATTCTATAATCATTGGATGCAAGTATTTAGAAAAACAAAGAAAGATTTAGAAAGGGGAGCTGCTATGATCATTGAAAATATTGATAAGGGAAAGGCATTTGACTGGGGAAAAACTTCTGCAGATTATGCAAAATTTAGGGACATTTATCCACAGAAGTTTTATGACATGATTTTGGAGCTGGGGCTTTGCAAGGATGGACAGAAGGTCCTGGATCTGGGGAGTGGAACCGGCGTTCTGCCAAGAAATATGTATAAGTACGGCGCAAAATGGACTGCTACTGATGTTTCAGAAAATCAGATCAAACAGGCGAAGATACTTGCAAATGAATCTGGGATGGATATTGATTTCTTTGTGGCAGGAGCCGAGGAAGTGTCATTTCCGGATGATACATTTGATGTGATAACTGCATGTCAGTGCATTTGGTATTTTAATCATGATATAACCGCGCCTCAGTTTGCAAAGATGCTGAAAAAGGGTGGGAAATTCTTGATCCTTTACATGGGATGGCTTCCGTTCGAGGATGAGATTGCAGGAAAAAGCGAGGAGATCATTTTAAAATATAATCCTGACTGGACAGGCTGCGGTGACAAGGTTCATCCGGTTCTTATTCCGGAGCAGTACCTGGAGTTTTTTACTTTAAAGATCAGGAAGGAAGTAAGAGTGGACATTCCATTTTCAAGAGAGGGATGGCATGGACGAATGAGGGCATGCAGAGGAGTTGGCGCGTCTATGACAGGGAACACACTTGCAGCGTGGGACAAGGAACATATGGATATGCTGGAAAACAATGCTACAGAGAACTTCCTAGTGAAACATTATATATCAATCGCAGAGCTGGAGGTTCTAAAATAAAGAGCATAGTTAAATAATATACAAGTTGACATAAAAATGGACCACTGCCCCCGGGACTATGGTCCATTTTTATGTCAACTTAACAGACGGTTGTTAAAACTCTAAATTTACGTTGTTGTGGGGGAGGGCTTGATGCTTTAAAATGAACCTTGTCAGTTGAAACTGAAGCTTCGTTTCTTCAAAATATAAAAAGGAGAATACGTAAAATGAATATTGGTAATAAGATTAAAGCCCTTCGTTTAAAGGCAAGTGCAACACAGGAAATGTTAGCTGAGGCTCTTGGTGTAAGCAGTCAATCTGTTTCTAAATGGGAGAATAATGTATGTGCCCCTGATATATCACTACTTCCAGAGATTTCGGAGTTCTTTGGAGTAACTATAGATGAGCTTTTTGACTTAAGCTGAGTACCGAGCTAAAGATGCATGGGAAATTGTATCAAGACTTGAGAATGACTATCCTGACAGTTATGATGCTATTTTTGAAGTGGCTGGAATATATGCAAAAAATGCAAGATACGAAGAAGCACTAAAGAGATATAAAAAAGCCGAGGAATTAGGCAAGGCTGATAAGGAACATGTATTTATGGATCATTTGCAGGCGCAGGCTTTGATATATGAAATTCTAGGAAGATATACTGAGGCTTATGAATATGTTCAGCGCCAGATTGACTTTCTTAATGATGAATGGAACATAACAGAAGGTGCAGACGTGGATGCACTCGAAGAAGAGAAAAACAGATTATTGAATCTCTTGTTATAATTCCAATATCGTTAGGAAAAATGTATAATCATTTTGACAAGAACGTTAAATTAAAGATTGGAAAAAAAGTTTATGAACATACAGATTGTAGAAGATGATAGATCACTAAGTGATGGGATAGAGATTACGCTTTCAGACGGGGAGGCTGTTTTTTATAAAGAATACCTGATAAATGATGCCATGACAGGCTTTGAGAGATACGGGGCTGAGCTTTCGCTTATCATTTTGGATCTTAATCTTCCGGATGGAATAGGTTATGATTATCTGAAATTTGTGAGAGAAAGAAGTGAAGTTCCTGTGCTTATCCTTACAGCAAATGATCTTGAAATGGATGAAGTTAAGGGACTCACAATGGGGGCGGATGATTATATAACAAAACCATTTAGTCTGGCGGTTCTTCGTGCAAGAGTAAATGCACTTACGAGACGAAATTCTAATTCAAAAAATGTGGCTCTTTCAAAAGGGACTGTTTATGAAATGGATGAGATGACATTTGACTTCGAGAAGCTTGAATTTAAAAAAGACGATGAAGAAATATTCTTAAGTTTAAATGAGCAGAAGCTGCTAAAGGTTTTTCTTGAAAATAAGGGAAGAATACTTACCAGGGAAATGCTTATGAATAGGATCTGGGGAAATGATGGTGACTTTGTGGATGAGAATGCCCTTTCAGTTACCATCAACCGCCTGAGAAGTAAAATAGATAAGGATAAGAATAAAAAGCATATCAATACAGTTTATGGACAAGGTTATAAGTTTGAGTAAAGCTGAAGATAAGTAAGTCTAAAGGAAACAAAGATGTTTGAGAATAAAACAATAAAACGATTGGAAGAAATGCTGGATTCTGCCGTAAATGGTACATTTGTGGAAAACAGTTATGATGAGACCAGGCTGTCCAGGCTGGAGTCAAAATGGAAAGAGTTTTTGGGAAGCTCAGTCTTATCCAATATTAATTTAGAAGAGGAGCGTCACAGGTTAGAGGAGTTTATATCCGATATTTCTCACCAGACTAAGACGCCAATGACAAATATTAAGATGTATACCGAGCTGCTTTTAGAGGAGGCAGGATCAGGGGAAAATGTATCACTTGATAAGATAACGCGTTACGCTGAATTGATAAACAGGCAAAATTTAAGACTTCAGTTCCTTATTGATTCACTTACGAAACTGTCTAGGCTTGAGAGTGGAACTCTTGAAGTTGTTGGACAGGATAATGAAGTCGATACGCTGATAGAAGCGGCAATATCTTCAGTTGCTGCAAAAGTGGAGATGAAGAATATTGAGATAGAACATATCAGAGCAAAAGACGTTACAGCATCATTTGATATGAAATGGACCACTGAGGCACTTTCTAATGTCATTGATAACGCAGTTAAGTATTCGCCGGAAAAAGGCAGGATAAAAGTTTTTACAGAAACTTATGATATGTATCAGGCTATACATGTTATAGATAATGGTGCGGGTATTTCGGAAGAGGATATGGCCAAGATCTTTGGAAGATTTTACAGGGGAAGTGAAGTACAGCAGGAAGAAGGCGTTGGGATCGGGCTTTATCTTACAAGAGAGATACTTGCTAAAGAAGACGGTTATATAAAGGTAGTACCTAATAATAAAAGAGATGGCGGCGAACTCGTCATGTACCTAAAAAGGTTAACATAAAAATGGACCATAGTCCCGGGGGCTATGGTCCATTTTTATGTCAACCTTTTAAAAGATTTCAAAAGTGAAAGAATTGAGAAATAATCTGGTAAGAATCCTATGATATAGTATTTACAAACCAAAAGGAACAATCAGTATTTAACGGGAGGCTAATTAGATGTGCATTTTAAAAGCAACTGAATTAAAGAAATATTATGGCGAGGGAGAGACTCAGGTGAAGGCGCTTGACGGCGTTTCCCTTGAGGTAAATAGAGGTGAATTTGTTTGTATCATAGGAACCAGTGGAAGTGGAAAATCAACGCTTCTTCATATGCTTGGGGGACTTGATAATCCTTCTTCTGGAAATGTGATCATTGATGATACTGATATATCGAAGTTAAAAGGCGATAACCTTTGTATATTTAGAAGAAGAAAAATAGGTTTTATATTTCAGAGTTTTAATCTGGTTCCATCCATTTCAGTTTATGACAATATCATTCTTCCGATTCAGCTGGATGGAAAGAAAATAGATAGGGAATTTGTGGGTAAAGTAATTGATACTTTGGGATTAAAAGATAAGTTGGATAGAATCCCTTCTAAGCTTTCCGGAGGACAACAGCAGAGAGTTGCAATAGCAAGAGCTCTTGCTTCAAAGCCGGCGATAATACTTGCAGATGAGCCGACTGGAAATCTGGATAGTAAAACAAGTCAGGATGTTCTGGGACTTTTAAAGACAACAGGTAAGAAGTTCAACCAAACAATCGTTATGATCACACATAATGATGAGATAGCGCAAATGGCTGATAGAACGATAAGAATTGAAGATGGACACATTGTAAGATAAAGAAAAAGGAAATGAAAAAAATGCAGAAAGTAAAAAATAAAAAAGCTGTATCGAAGCTTGCTCTTAGCGGAATCAAATCAAATAAAAAGAAATATATAGTATTAGTAGCAGCGGTAATTCTCACAACCCTTCTATTTTCATCACTTTTTACAGTTGGAGGAAGTTTAATAGCGGAAACTCAGATTTCTACCATGAGACAGATTGGAACAACCTATCATGCGGGATTTAAAAACTTAAGTCAGAGTGAGTATGAAAAAGTAAAGGACGACCCATATGCTAAGAATATGTCATATTGTATTACGGTGGGATATTTATCGGATGACAAGTTAAATAAGTTACCTACTGAGGTTTATTATGCAGAAGCCTTGAATGCAAAGAAATGTTTCTGTTATCCAGAAGTTGGAAGTCTTCCTGTTAAGGAAAATGAAATTGTGACCAGTGATCTTGTCCTTGAAAAACTGGGAGTTGAGGCTAAGGTCGGAAGTACATTTAAAATAAATCTTTTAATTGACGATAAAGAAATCCAGCAGGAATTTACACTCAGTGGTTATTATCGTGGTGATAAGCTTGCAAAAGCTCAAACTGCACTTATCTCAAAGGACCTTCAGGAAAAGGTTGCACCTGTAAAGACCATCACTTTCCCTGAGAGAGAGGATAACAAAACGGCAGGTTTTATAAGTGTTTACTTTGATTTTAATAACAGTTTTAACATTGAAGATAATGTTGTAGATCTGATCGAGAGAACAGGACTTAGAAATGATGTTGATTATGGTATAAATTATGCATACGCAGGATATGATATTGATCCATCAATGGTCATCATATGTGGAGTGATGCTGGTTACATTTTTTATTGCAGGATATCTTATCATTTATAATATCTTTGATATAAATATCGTTTCTGATATGCAGGAATATGGACTCCTTAAAACAATAGGAACAACAGGAAAACAGCTTAAGAAGATCGTTATGAAGAGAGCAAATGTCATCTCTATTATAGGAGTTCCTATCGGACTGCTTCTAGGAATCGGCGTAGGCACAGTAGTTCTTCCATTTATTTCAGATCAGATGAATACAATGACTGTTGGTAAGGGAGAGGTACATTTAAATATCTGGATTATCATCGGAGCGGCATTATTTTCATATCTTACAGTAGTTATAAGCGCTTTAAGACCTTGCAGAAAGGCGGCGAAGGTATCACCGATAGAAACTCTTAAATACACAGAAGAGTCTGGAAATGATGCCAGGAGAGGAAAAAAGATTACTGTAGTTATCCTTTCATTATCGCTGGCGCTGGTTATTCTTAACAGTGTTATAGGATTAGTCAGCGGATTCGATGTAAACGAATTTGTTAAGAGTGATATAGTGGGTGATTTTAGCATTCAGGATGCATCTTTAGATAATATGGCGGCGTCATTTCATGAAACAGATTCTGTAGATTTAGATCTTATGGAAATGGTACAGAAACAACCTGGTGTAAAAGAAACAGGAAATATATATGTTTCTACATTTTGGCAGGAGTTTTCAGATGAGAGCTGGAATATTCTAGAGGATAACTTCTTTAAGGAAGAAGCAATAAAGGACTGTATCAATAGCTGTTATACAAGCGGAAGTTATGATTATGAAGCTTGTATGAATGATTATAGAAAGTCAAAAACCTTAGCAGGTAATACATATGGAATGGGAAAATTCGCTACTGGTAAGCTTAGTGTTGTGGAAACTATCGATGGCTCAGATAAGATTGATTGGGAGAAGTTTAATTCCGGAAACTATGTCCTTGCAACAAGATGGACTATGGACGGTCAGTTTTTTATCAATATTGTTGAGCCGGGAGATAAGGTACAGATAAGAAGTCATGATCCAAAGTATGCCGAGATTACTGATGAGCCAGTCGAAACAGGAAGCAGAACTTCATATACAAGTTATGAAAATGCCCCGGTTAAAGAGTATGAAGTTTATGCAATAGTAGATATTCCTATTCCTATGAAATATCCAGTGTCAGAATTTATTGAATTAAATTATATACTTCCTGAGAATGAATTTCTTTTGATGGAAGGAGATAAAGGGGCTATGAGAATGCTCGTTGATGTTGAAGATGATAAGGAAGAGTCATTTGAAAAATGGATCGCAGAATATACATCTTCTGAAGATCCAAGCATGGACTATAGATCTAAGAAAAGTGTTACTGAGGAATATAAGTCTCTTAGCAATACAATAGGGATAGTGGGGATAGTTCTTGCAGTTATACTTGGACTTATAGGTATCATGAATTTTGCTAATACAATGGTAACCTCTATAATCGTAAGAAGCAGAGAACTCGCGATGCTTGAAGCAGTTGGAATGACAGGACGTCAGCAGAGGCATAAGCTTATGAAGGAAGGCTTTACATATTTCCTGCTTACAATGATCGTATCAGTAGTTATCTCATCTATCCTAAGTGTTACTGTTATAAGATTCTTGGCAAAGGAACTTGAAATGTTTGTATGGAGATTTACCCTCTTACCTTTAGTCTGCTGCCTTCCGATCATGTTAGGCCTTATAGTGATAATACCAGTTATCGCACATAATAGACTCAGCAAAAGAAGCGTCATCGACAGACTTCGTGTAGAATAATCCACAAGTTAACATAAAAATGGACCACAGTCCCGGGGGCAGTGGTCCATTTTTATGTTAACAACCACTTTTTATTAAAGTTGTTGTGGAGTAGAGATTGATGTTTTAAAATAGATGTGTTAATGAAAAATGTACTAATCAATCATCTTTAAGGATTATGGGGGTAAAAAATGAAAGAAAATGAATCTATGCTTGAAGAAAATAAAAAATCCAGGAAACCAAAAAAATCCAAGAAATCCAAAAAGAAGATAATTCTCATTATTCTACTTAGCATCATAGTTTTAATGGTAGCAGGCTGGTGGGCTTTTTGTGTTAAGCTCTATGAGGAAAATTTAAATACCAGTGCAGACAGCTATGAACCATTGATGCTTCGGGTGGAAGATTTTGAGGGATTAGAGTGTAAAGAGTATTCTTTCCCATCTAATAAGGGACAGCTTCTGGCTGGTTATTTATACAGCAATGGAGAAGATCAGCATGCAGTTATGGTCATAGCTCACGGATTTGGTGGCGGCGGTCATAATTCCTACATGGATGTAGCGGATTACTTTGCTAAGAAAGGCTATTATGTCTTTGCATATGATGCCACAGCGATGGATAAGAGCGAGGGAAAAAGTTTAGGTGGTGTTCCTCAGGGCGTGATAGATCTTAGTTATGCCATTTCATTTGTAGAATCCTGTGACGATCTTTCTGATCTTCCAATCGTTCTTTTCGGACATAGCTGGGGCGGATACTGTGTAAGCGCTGTTCTTACATATCATCCGGAAGTTAAGGCTGTTGTTGAATGTTCTGGTTTTAACAGCTCGCCAGATATGTTTGAATCAGGTGGAAAAGATCAGGCGGGAAGTATCATTTACGCGATGAGGCCTTTTATTGCAATCCATGAGCGCTGCAAATTTGGCAAATACGCTTCAAATACAGCCATGGACGGCTTTGACGCTACTGATGCTAGGGTGATGATAGTGCACAGCGCTGACGATAAGGTGATAGGAATTGAGTACGGATTAGATAAATATTATAAGAAATATAAGGATGATCCTCGTTTTACTTTCATCAGATTTGAAGATAAAGGGCATAACAGTATTTTAAATGATCCTGACAATACTTACGAAGATGAATTAAATGCTGATTTTGACAAATGGCTCAAAACCCTTGATTATGATTATAATGCAAAAGAAAATAAAGAGCGTTTCAAAGAGGATAAAGCTAACTATCTCATTAAAAATCTTGATCATTATAAATGGAGCCATAGGTTGGATGAAGGTTTGTGTGAGAAATTCCTGGATTTTTATGAGCAGGCCTTGCAGTAGCCTGGGTCAGAATTGGAATTTCGGTAAAACAATTAAGATTATATCAGGAGTAATGGAAATGGTGTATATTTTCATGATTCATGAGTTCGTTCTTCTTTATATGTAAGGAGGTTGCAATGAATACTATAAATGTTTTTGATAATGGATTTAATATTAATGGAAATGATCTGATATTTCCGCTTTCTTATGACGAGATAAAGGATGTACTTGGTGAAGCCAGAGTTGTTAATGATGATGAAACTCATACTTCATATTGCTATGATGAGCTTGGAATAGAATTTGATGGCTCGATTGAATATCTGCCTAATCTTAAGAGAAAAAAGGCATACAAGGATAAAGAGCATAATATCATTGCACTTACTTTATATGTGACAGGTGAAAAAATATATGGTTTTAAGGATTCAAAATGTGAAAAAATTTATGAGGGAAGTCTAACTGTATTAGGAGAAAAAATCAGTAAAGATAACACCTGGAAAGACATACTTGGTTATGGCTGCATGCCAATAATTAAGATTAATAGCAAAGAAAAAAGGAACATTTTTGTAAGCAGTACTATTTTAACGGAAGACGAAGAGCCATTTTATGACGGGGACAGGCTTAAAAAAAATGTTATCATTTCGTTCCACCCTGAAAGACCAAAGAGCAAGGTGGACTATACTATAGTGACTCCGGATGAAGAATGCCTGGTGTTTGATACATTTAATTTTAAGCTCGCTGTAATAAATGAACTTATGTACAACCAGGATGTGCTCGAACCTTACTTTGACATTTATGATTACATGGCCTTTAAGAAAGGCAAATGGAACCTTGAAACGGATAAGAATATCAGGGCGGCAGTTAACTATTTTAAAGAATTACCAATTCCTGCGCGCCTGGCAGATTTTGTGACTGAGATAAATATGGATGGGGCTGATGAAATCTATATGAACATAGCTCCTGAGTGGGATGGAAGAGACGAGAGATTTGATTTTAACAGCCTTACAGAGTCTGAAATAAAACAATTCAAAAATCTTAAAAAGATGGTCATCTTTGGAAATGATAAAGATGCTGAAAAGTTACAGAAGATCTGCGGACCATTTGGAATAACAGTTGAGCCACTGGCTACGATTGGATAAAAAATTGTTGGATAAGGCGTAGAAAATGGTCCACCCCATGGTCCACATTTTGAGACTGTGGCCCGGTCTAAAGTGATGATAGATTATGTGATAAGGAGAATATATGAAATCTGGTGAAAGAGTTGTAAATGATCATGGCATAAGAGAAATAGTTGAGATTATTCTAAATGTCATTATCCTTGTTTTGGTGGGAGTGGGTTCTGTAAAGACGTTTTTTAATAATGATAATAATTCAGCCCTTTTGTCGATAGGATTATCAAATCTTAAATACTTTACGGTTTTATCAAATATTTATTGTGGAATAATAGCTGCGGTAAGAATTTGCTTTTATTTCTTAAACAAAAAAATGCCTATGGTTTTAAAATTATCAGCGGCTGCCTCAGTAGGACTTACCTTCCTTACTGTTGCGGCTTTTTTGGCACCATTGTATCCAAATCATAATTTCTATCAAGGAGCAAATCTCTATTTTCACCTGATTGTTCCGCTTATTGCTATGCTGGAATTTGTCATTTTAAGGAATGAAGAAAAAATACCTTTCAGATATACACTTGTTTCAGCTGCATTTTCGATTATATATGGAATGGTATATCTATTAAATAATCTGATAAACGGTGTAGGACAGTGGCCTGATAGCAACGATTGGTATGGGTTCCTAAACTGGGGATATCCGGTGGGTATAGCAATATTTGCCGTTATAGTGTTACTTAATTGGCTAATAGCGGTGATTCTTAGATTTTTAAATCATATACTAAACAAGCCTAATAAAAAATGAAACGGACCATTTTGGTTAACATAAAAATGGACCATAGTCCCGGGGGCAGTGGTCCATTTCGGGGGCAGTGGTCCATCTTAAATATAAAATTTTTGGGAGGATGAGAAAATGTTAGATGCTACATTTGGAGAAGTTGAATATGAAGAAGGCTATGCATATATAGGACACAAGGATTTGTTGTTTGGTGGAAAAGAACAATCTGTGGAAATATTAATTATGTGCGATGATGACGAGGAGGAGATCAGCCAGTTTCATCGTGATGCATTTGAAGCATTATTGCATGGGTGGGACGAGATAAAACATAAGATTGCTGATGCAATACTTGACTATTACAACAGTGAAGAAAAGGGCTCATATGGTCCGGATGATGAGGAAGAATTCAAATCATGGTGACCAGATATTGATAGTGAGGACGAATTAGTAAAAATGATTCATTTAGAGTCTATTGTTATTGAGTCAGAATATGTCATGGAATCTAAAGGTGACAATCCACTCTATATTTTGTTCAGCCGTGACTGGGGTGGCGAGGATACGGAAGAAAATGGCGTCGCTGTACTAATAGAAGACGGAGAAGTAACCGAGGTAGGTTATAAAGATATAGCGTTTTAAATATGGATGTTACATTTGCAGTGTTAGATGATGCGATTCTAAAAATTGGAGAGGATACTCTTAAAGAGATAAGGAAGAAAAAATGAGTATACGTGAATTAAAAAATGACGCCAATGATATGGATTGGCTCGAAGGAAAATTTGATTCTATTTCACTGTTTAAGGGTGAGATGAATATTACAATATTTGATAATTCAGAAGAAGTGGTTTCTTATGCCGAAGAATGCGTAAAAGCTTACAATTCTTTAAATAATGATAAGGCATTATTGGATGATATTCAGGAGCATCTTGCAAAATTTTTGCTGTATATGAATGACGAATGGAAAGCGATGGATATATATGAGGATATAGCTGCTAATACTCAGAAAGTTGTTGACGGGTATAATGAGGGCAGGCGACTGATTGAGTATCTATCCCGTCCTCGTCTTTATGTGGAGCTTCCTGATGAAGAGAATTTCAGCAAAAATGATATCGGATATGTAATAGAGGCGGATTGCCCTTGGGAGCCAGAACATCAGTGCTCAATAATAATTAGAAATGGAAAGCTGAAGTACGTCGGCCCATCAGAGGGAAATACTCCGTGGGATGACGATGAAGATTATTATTATTTATAAAGTAGTATTGTGATAAGAATAGTTTTAAAAAGATATATCACAATTATCTTTTTATTTAACCAAAGATGAAATAGAGAATTTTCACCTTTCAACTTTGAAATTAAAGTATGAAGAAGCTTTAGGTGAATATGAAAAGTGTAGATGCACCGGATTAGGAAGACTTGTAGCAAATAGGGAGATTCCTGTTTTGAAGAGGGCAAAAGAACTGTTGTACAGATAGATATATTTCGGTTTGTCGGGATGAGGGCATAGCCTTTTATCTCGCAGTATAATTGATTAAGAAACAAAGGAAGATTTGGGATACATTCACTTAAACAGCAAGGAAGGTACGCAAAAATGGAAAATCCTAAAACAAAAGATTTTTATATCGACAACAAGAAAAAATTTAAAAAGTTTAGCATCGTCTCCGCCATTCTGCTCGCAGTATTTTTTCTGATGACAGTTGTGTTTTACGTTTTGAGTCATAATCAGCTTCTCTCATACAAAGTAGTTCAAGTGAATGTTATCAGTGTTGATATCGAGAATCCTCTGAATAAGATTGACAAAGACAAAGTAGTTGTAGAATACAATGGAAAGAATTATGAGGTAGAAAATCTCATGACTAATGAAACACTCAAATATCATACATACTTAAGCAGTCAAAAACCTGCTGATGCATATTTTGCAAATGGGAGAATCTTTGCAAACATTGACGGTATCAGAAGTACTTCTATGATTGGAATGATCTATTTTGTCTTTCTTTTCGGAACATTAATCCTGATATTAACCACAGCCGTTCTAATCGGTTGCGTTGTAGAAGCAAAGAAAAGAGAGAAAGGGATCTACCCTTAAATAGGATCATAAAGAAAACATAAAGAATTCGCTTTTTCTCATTATTATGAGGAAAAGATTATCTTTGAAAATATCGTGCTATTGCACAAATCGTGAGTTGTAGAGGTCTTGATGATGGGAAAAGAACTGTCGGAAATGACGTTGGAAGAATTGTGGGATTTATTCCCAATAGTCCTTGTTCAGCACGATGATCAATGGAACGGGTATTACGAGGAGATAGAAGCCGCAATCACTGACCTTTTGAAAGATTATCAGATTAAAAGAATCAGTCATATTGGAAGTACGGCGATACAGGGCATATGGGCCAAGAACATTGTTGACGTGATGGTTGAGATATCTGAAAAAGCCGACATGGAAGAAGTCGCTCACATTTTAGAGCAGAATGGATTTATCAGAATGTCCGATGAAAAAAGACGGATTTCATTAAATAAGGGATATACAAAAGAGGGCTTTGCGGATAAGGTTTATCACATTCATCTTAGATACACAGGAGATAATGACGAGCTTTATTTCCGAGACTATCTGAATGAGCATCCTCATATTGCAGAGGAATATGAAGCATTGAAGCTTGAATTATGGAAGAGATATGAGCATAACAGAGATGCCTATACCAATGCTAAAACTGAGTTCATCCGCAAGTGGACAGCAGAAGCCCGCATGAAATATGTCGACAGATACTTATAAAATCCGTTTTGTCGGATGGTAATTATACATATTGAAGATGATTTTGATCTGCAAAAGATTGCTATTCCCTTATCTTCAGTTTTTCCTGAACAAAGAATAGAGAGGTAACAGTGAAATGTTAAAATATTTATTGTATTCGCAGGATAATATTATAATGACTTTTTGTCTTGTGTTTATTATCTGGTTTATCATTCTTCTGATTGTGTGTAAAAAAGTCGGAAACATCCCCGCAAAAGCAAAAGCCTGGAAATGTCTGTGCCTTGTTCCGCTTGCGGTAGCAATAATTCATTTCTTTGTTTTTTCATTCGGTGATGCGGTTCTGCCCTTACTGGAGGAATATGGGTTCATTTATGCATCGGCTGTTCTAACGACTCTGCTCCCGTTGTTTTTTATAAAAAAGAGCAAAAAACCCGTAAAAATAATCGGCGCTGTGGTTACCGGCGCAGTATGTCTTCTTTCGCTTTTCTTCAATATCAATAAGTCGGTGTCGGTCAATTACTCGAACAGGGATTTGAAGAGCGCATACATTTCACTGTGCGATTATTTTGAAGAAAACTATATAATGAATGAGTGGAAAAAGCCCGATTACGAAAGAATCAAAGCGGACGGCTTAAAGCTGATTGACGAAGCCGAAAAGACAGGCGATATTACGAAATACTACGAAGCGGTTGATGAATTCACAAACAGCTTTTATGACGGACATATGGGCATATCCTTCTATGACGGAAACGATTACCTGATAACAAGGATAAAGCAATTCAACGACTACGGACTGTCTCTGATTACACTTGACGACGGAACAACGATAGCCGTTGACGTTGACGACGGACTTGAAATAAAAAACGGAGACACTGTTACAAAATGGAACGGCGTTCCGATTGACCAAGCCATTGAAAGCGTGCACGTCCCGATGCCCGAGCCCGTATCCGAAAACGACAGGATTGATAAAGCGTTCTGGCTGGCGTGTACGGGAGGCGAGAGTGTTGAGGTTAGCTATATTAATTCGGATAACGAGGAAAAAACGCTTACTCTCGATAAGCTTGATTCTGAAATGCCCAGAGCATTGAAGGCAAGACGTCTGTTCTGGCATAACACGGACGAGACATATTCTTATAAAATGCTTAACGGCAATACGGGATATATGAAAATCACTTCTGAGGAAACCGACAGGTTTCACGATTATCTTGCCTATTGCACCGGCAACCATAATTACGCAAGGGAAATGTTCAGAAACGACCTGCGGGAACTTAAAAATCAGGGAATGACAAAGCTGGTCGTTGACATAAGAAACAACGGCGGCGGTTATGACGAGGTTGCAACCGCTCTTGCAAGTCTGTTTACAAAAGAAAAAATGTACGCCTATTCGCTCGGAATCAGAAAGAACGGCGAGTACATTAAAACTGCCGACAGATATGTTTCGGCAGACGGCGAATTCAGTGATATTGAAGTACTCGTGCTTACCAATATGCGCTGCGCATCTGCGGGAGACGGAATGGTTCTTTATCTGTCAAGGCTTGACAACGTTACGGTTGCTGGCTTGTCCTGCCCCGCGGGCTGCAATCAGGAATCGGGCGGTTCGATATTTATGCCGAAAGGTATAGTTGTTAATTTCCCCGTGGGACTTGTGATGGACGAGGAAGCAAACCCGAATATCGACGTTGATGATTCAAGACAAAGCCGAACTCCGCTCGATGTAAAAATCCCATTGACAAAGGAAGCGGCTCTTAAAATCTTTAATGAAGAAAACTTTGATAACGGTAAAGATTACGAGCTCGAATGGGCGATTGATTTTCTTGATTTAGAATAAACATTGACAAATTCCAATTTATAGAGGCAAATAATATTACAGAATAATTTACTGGAGGAGACAATGAAGGTCCTTTTTATCGGAAACAGTCACACATATATGAATGACATGCCGGAGCTCACAAGACGGATGATTGAGAGTGCCACTGGTCTGCCTTGCCTGGTCACTATGTTGGCGTATTCTGGGAGATCACTAAAATGGCATATGGAAGAAGAGTACTTCTCTGAGCGATTTAATATACTGCATGGCGGTTACGACTATTGCGTAATTCAGGAACAGGCTCATCCAATGGGAGATGAGCAGGATACTATAACAAACGCCAGTAAGATCATAGAATTGTGTAAAATTGCCGGCACTAAACCAGTCATCTTCGAAACTTGGGCAGAGAAGAAAAAACCAGAGAATCAAGTTGAAATGAACCGCAGATATCAGAATCTTGCAAAAAGTCAGGACGTGTTGCTTGCTCCAATCGGAGAAGTGTGGAGTGCAACTATGAAGGACCTTGCATGCCTTGAATCAGATCTGTACTTTAGAGACGGAGAACATGCTTCAGCTGTTGGCGACTACCTTGTTTCAATTGTCCTTACAAAGACAATTACTGGCAAGCTTCCACCTGAAGATTTCTTGGAGGCATTTGATTTTGTTATTCCAGAAAGTAATTACTTTATTCCGGTAAAAGAGGACGTTGAGGAAGAGACAATTATGCTATCCAAGGAGATTACAGAAATAATAAGAAAACATGTTGATAATTCAAGTTTGTTGGGATGATGCGATAGTCAATTCTATCTTAGGATAATCAGAGGAAAGAAAAATGAAAGTATATGTACTTTGGCATGTTTATGAATTAAGTGACGATTTTGGAGAACATGATGAAGAAAAGTAGGATTTATAGCTCTATAGGAGAAATGTTTTGGGAGGAAATGACAAGGTGATTACGATAATAGATATTTTGGCGTATTTGATAAATGATCTGCTTGGATGGTTTATTATTATATGTTTTGACTTGACTGGATATGATAGCAAATTCCAGAATTTGAAGTTTCACTGGGCATTTCTGGTAATAGGTGTTATTCATATTTTTTTAAGTATGATCTGTAATGTGTTATTCTTCAAAAAGGAGAGAACAAAATATCACATTCAAATTGGAAAAAAGTTGTTTATCTATAATATGATAATGACGCTATTACCTTATTTGTATTTAGCTTTTATATGGCTATTTACATAAGACCAGTTATCTCAAGTTTGTATGGGAAAATATATGATTCATATAGAGAAAGTAAACGGTGACTCCGGGAATCACTATTGGAAAGAAAGTTATCATTGGTGCGGGAAGTGTTAGAAACAACTGCCAGAGTGGAAGACTTCAGGAGTAGTGAGGTTATTGATGATAAAGAATGTTATATTTGATTGTTTTGGAACATTGATAGACACGGGAACGGGATCTATGGATGCCGTAAGGAGTATTCTTACAAATGTAAACCTTAATGTTGATGCAGATGAATTTTATTCGGAATGGAAGATTAAAAAGAAGGAAATGACTTACTTTGATGAATTCTATTCAGAAAAAGAATTATTTAAGATGAGTCTGGCTGAGATGTTTAAAAAGTATAATCTCACTGCAGATATAGATGAAGCAGTGCAGCCGATGATAAGGGTTTTGTTCGGGGAAAGAAAGGCATTTCCTGATACGGCAGAGATACTTGAATATCTTGATAAAGCCGGTATTAATTATGCAATTGGTTCTACAACAGACAATGATTCATTGATACATTTCCTTGACATGAATAATTTATCGATTCCGTTAGTATTCACCTCAGAGGATATGAGAGTGTATAAGCCGGTTCCGGATTTTTATACGAAGATTTTGGAAAAAACAGGGTGGAAATATGAGGAAACCTTGTTTGTTGGAGATAATCTGGTAGATGATGTTAAGGGACCTAAGTCAGTAGGAATGAGATCAGCTTTGATCGATAGAAAAGGAAGATATAGCAACAATTCCGGGATAAAACCAGATTTCGTTTTTAATTCACTAAAGGAATTGAAGAGTATCATATAAAAATGAACTTATTAAGGTTGAAGGAATATATACAGGGGTAAAGTAAGGAGTATATTTATGAAATTGAAATCAGATTGGGTATTTAATTATAAAAAAGGTATCAGAGAGGCGATGGTTTCATGGAATTATCATGTACAGGGAGAAAATCTTTATTTTGCCGGGGAAAACAATTATTTATACTGTATTGATAAAACAACGGGAAAAGAGCTTATGACAAAGAAAAAGACTAAAGGAGTCTGCAGGGATATCTATGTTGAGGATAAGGGGCTGATCGTAATAAGTGACAAGGGCCAGGTAGAACATTTTCAGTTAAGTTAATATAAAGATAAGTTCTGATATAAGCGAAACTGGTATTATCAAAAATATTAAAACTGGATATTTCTATATTACCAGATGTTTTCTATAATCCTTTCCATAAAATCATTAGTGATATGGAAGGAGAAAAAATATGAGCGATATCAGTAAGACACAATATGAACTTAATAAGGGGCTTGCCCAGATGCTTAAGGGTGGGGTGATAATGGATGTTACAACTCCTGAGCAGGCTAAAATTGCAGAAGCAGCGGGGGCCTGTGCGGTAATGGCTCTGGAAAGAATACCTGCTGACATACGTGCGGCAGGCGGGGTATCAAGAATGAGTGATCCAGCGATGATAAAGGGAATCCAGGATGCCGTATCAATTCCGGTAATGGCAAAATGTCGCATTGGTCATTTTGTTGAAGCTCAGATCCTTGAAGCGATTGAGATTGACTATATAGATGAATCAGAGGTACTTTCGCCGGCTGATGACATTTATCATATAGACAAGAAAAAATTCAAAGTTCCATTTGTATGTGGTGCCAGAGATTTAGGAGAAGCTTTAAGAAGGATAAATGAAGGGGCTTCAATGATAAGAACTAAGGGGGAACCTGGAACAGGTGACGTAGTTCAGGCGGTCAGACATATGAGAAAGATGAATTCTGAAATAAGAAAAATTGTTTCTCTTAGGGAAGATGAACTTTATGAAGAGGCTAAGCAGTTACAGGTTCCTTATGAATTAGTGCTTTATGTCCATGATAATGGCCGACTTCCTGTAGTAAATTTTGCGGCAGGCGGGGTTGCAACTCCGGCAGATGCTGCACTTATGATGCAGCTTGGAGCAGAAGGAGTCTTTGTAGGTTCGGGAATATTTAAGTCTGGAGATCCCGAAAAAAGAGCGACAGCGATAGTTCAGGCAGTCACGAATTACCAGGATGCTTCACTAATAGCTGAATTATCAAAAGATTTGGGAGAAGCGATGGTAGGGATTAATCCGTCTGAGATAAAGATCATCATGGAAGAAAGAGGGCGTTAGTATGAATATCGGAATACTGGCCCTTCAGGGTGCATTTGAAGAACATAAAAAAGTATTTGAAAGTCTGGGAGTCTCTTCGAAGGAAATACGCCAAAAAAAGGACTTGTCAGGGATTGATGCCATAGTTCTTCCAGGAGGAGAAAGTACAGTTCAGGGGCAACTTTTGCGTAAATTAGATATCTTCATTGAATTAAAAAATCTGATAGAAGCCGGACTTCCAACTTTAGCTACCTGTGCCGGAGCCATTTTACTTGCAAAAAAAATAGAAAATGATCCTGATAGCCATCTTGCTACTCTCCCGGTAACAATTAGAAGAAATGCATATGGCAGACAGCTTGGCAGCTTTAAAAGTTTATTAGATTTTGATGATATTAAAGATTATCCTGCGGTTTTTATAAGGGCACCATATTTTACCGAGTTAGGCCAGGGGGTTCAGATACTTTCTCAAAATGGTTCGGAAATTGTGGCTGTAAAATATAAAAACCAGTTGGCTATGTCATTTCATCCGGAAATGACTAGTGATACAAGAATCCATAAAAAATTTCTGGAAATATATGGTAACGGATAGAGACTAATAAAGCCATTGGCTACATCAGATTCTTTTATTGAATCTCTTTCAAGTCGTGGCTGCAAAGCTATCATTTCCGGGAGATGAAAAGAGTTCCGGGGGCTGTGTCTTATATGAAAAACGTGATAAGGTTCAGGAACTCTTGGAAAAATATTGACAATATTATCGCATAATTAAGAGGAGATTATAAATGGCTGTCGATGAATCATTGAATATAGAAAATACAGATACAATAGATGCACTTGCATATGAAGATGATACTAATAAGTTAATATTATGTATATTTGACGGAATGGACTGGATAGATGAAGCAAAGCATATGTTATTATTGCAATCCAAATTAAACAGTTATATTGGGTTTATAGACACAAAGCAATATGCTGAAAAATATCCTGATACAATTAGTATAGAGATCAGAATTTCATTTCTTTTTAAAGAACCTCAGATTTGTAGTAGGTTTATTGAAAATGTTGTGCAACCCAAATTATCTGAAATATTCAATAATGTTGATGTGGTAGTGGAGCATGGAACAAAAGACAGTCAAGCTTAACCGGGAAGAAAAGAATTGAGTTAGTGGGGATCATAAGGGGGAATTATATGAAAATATAATTACAAGTTGTATGGTATGATGTTGCGCGCAATGTTAAATTATTTTTATATGGAGGAGGATTACCATGAGTGGAAAAGAACAATCTGTGAAATACTAATTATGCGTGATGATGGACAAAAGGAATATTATGAAAATGGATCTTGTGAGAAAGATGAAAAATGATAAGATTGTTACGATAATAGATATTCTGGTATATTTGATAAATGATCTGCTTGGGTGGTTTATTATTATATGTTTTGACTCAACTGGATATGACAGCAAATCCCAGAATTTGAAGGTACACTGGGCGTGTCTGGTAATAGGTGTTATTCATATTATTTTAAGTATGATCTGTAATGTGTTCTTTTTCAAAAAGGAGAGAACAAAACATCACATTCAAATTGGAAAAAAGTTGTTTATCTATAATATGATAATGACGCTATTACCTTATTTGTATTTATCATTTATATGGCTAATTTAACAGATTTTTTTAGATGGTTCACATTTCCCGACACTATGAATTGATTGGATCACAAAAATGAAAGATAAAGATTACAATAAATTAATCAGGGAATATGAAAAACTAATTCCTAAAGAAAAAGTCGCTTTATCTTTACTATAGATAAAGATAAAATGATAAACAGAACTGCCGTACGAAGGGCAAATGGAACATATCGCAGTATGCCGTACGAAGAACAAATAGAACATATCGCAGTATGCCGTACGAAGGGCAAATGGAACATATCGCAGTATGCCGTACGAAGGGCAAATAGAGCGTAATGCTCTTTCGTATTTTATTTATGGGAGGAACATATTAAAATGCCACATTCATCAGGTGGAGGATCCAGTCACGGATCCCATGGAGGGTCAAGTCATCACAGTTCATCTTCTGGAAGAGGAGGTTCATCATTTAGAGAATCGTCCTCATATTTTCCAGGTTCAAGAAGATATAGTTACTGGTACCGTGGAAGGACTCACTATTATTATTCAAATAAATCGCCAAATACTTCAAAGTTCAGATTTCTTTTAATAATATTTTATATCCCGTTCTTCTTTGGAGTTGGGGTTATGAGTAAGCAGATCTTCGGAAAGTATGCGAAGCTTAAGGATGATTATAATAATAGCATTGTAGTTGAAGACAATATTGAAGTATTAACAGACAAGGAAAGCCTTAACAGGAGTTTTGAGCAGTTCCAGGCAAAGACTGGCATCACTCCGGCGCTTATTACAATAAAGTATGAGGATTATGCGCTAAACTATAATTCCCTTGAGGATTATGCCTATTCGGAGTACCTTACCAGATTTAATGATGAAAAGCATTGGCTTTTTGTTTATGAGGAAGTGGGAGATTTGGATAAGCTGACGATCCCGGTTGATAGCGTTTATTACCCGGATCCTTCTGAGCCGGCCTGGGCATTTGAAGGTATGCAGGGAAATGATACCGACCCTATCCTTACTAGAGAGGTTACAGATAAATTCAATGCTATCCTCCGCAAAAAGCTTCTAGAGGGCGAAAGTCCTGATAAGGCATTTAGTTATGCCTTTGACCAGATTACACCAACGCTTATGAAATTTAAGTGGTCACCGGAAATGGTAGCTCCTTTATTTATGTTGGCATTTGTTACAATACATATGATTTTAATGTGTGGACTCACACCTAAGCAGCTGGCGAAGAGAAAGGCTGTACTTGCTCCCGGTGGAGAGGGCGAAAACCCTGAAAATGGCTACGGAAACCCTGAAGCAGCAAATAATCCATATTCAAGCAGCTGGTCAGATAATTCAGGTTCAAATGGCTACGGCAGCAGCTGGTCAGATGATTCAGGTTCAAATGGCTACGGCAGCAGCTGGTCAGACAATTCAGGGTCCAGCGGCTACGGCCAGTTTAGCAATCCGTATTATACAGATGAGTATAATTATTCTAGCGAAAAGGCGGAAGCTGAGCCGGAGAAGATTGAATTTCCGCAGAATAAAAGCAAGGGAGAGCTGTAACAAGCCCCGGAAAATAAAAGCAAGGGAGAGTTATAACAACCCTCAGCTAAGAAAAGCTTGAAGAGAAGATTTAATATGATTTCTTCTACCAAGTCAGATATGACAATTAAAAGGAGTTAAAAATAAGCAAAATGAAAATAGCTGTAATATTTGTAGCGGTAGTTTTAGCATGTATTCCGTTAGTAGCGCGTAGCTTTTTTAAAAACGAAGAATTAAAAGAAAAATACTTTTCAGTTCAGGACATTTTTTCCATCATACGTGATGGTGTAAAGTATTGCGTTTTAGTAGGACGTTTTGTGGGAGGTACTCTTAGCGTTGGGGATGAGCTTAATTTTTATAAAACTGGCGAAAAAACCATAACGAAAGTACTTGGACTTGAAAGACCAGGAACAGAACATCTGACATCAGTAGCAGAAAATGTAGATATCGCTGTCTGGCTAGATAAAGATTTAAGTAAACAGATTAAGCCTGGAGACAAATTGTATTACAAACAATAAAAGGTATTGTAAATAAGCTTAAAAAGCAAGATTTATGAATTTTCTATGAAAATCTTGCTTTTTTATTTGCTTTTATAAATTGCGTGCGTTAAAATAGCACAAAAGATAAGGGCACTGCTCATGATGAAAATAGCATAAAAGATAAAAGCGCTGCTCATGATGAAATTGCAAAAAAAGGAGATTTAGATATGATTTATGATTATGAAGTTACTACTGGAACAGGAGAAAAGCTGAGTCTTTCTCAGTATAAGGGAAAAGTCATCCTGATCGTTAATACAGCTACTGGCTGTGGTTTCACACCACATTATAAAGATATAGAGGCTATGTATGAAAAATATCATGATCAGGGATTTGAAGTATTGGATATACCTTGCAATCAGTTTGCGGGGCAGACACCTGGGACAGATGAAGAGATCCATGAATTCTGCTCCCTTCATTACAATACAAAGTTCCCACAGATGAAGAAATCTGATGTTAACGGTGAAAATGCACTTCCCCTCTTTACATATCTTAAAGAACAGAAGGGTTTCGAAGGATTTGGAAAAGGACCAAAGGCTTTAGCAATGTCCATTTTATTAGCAAAGGTTGATAAGAATTATAAAAACAATCCTGACATAAAGTGGAACTTTACGAAATTTGTAGTAGACCGTGAAGGAAATGTTGTAGCGCGTTTTGAACCTACCGCTGATATGGGTAAGGTTGAAGAGTGCGTTAAAGCATTAATATAGTTAAATGGAGGAAGAAAAATGAGCAGAATTAATTTTGGTGCAAAACCACTTATGTATCCACAGCCTGTACTTATTATTGGAACCTATGATGAAAATGGAGTTCCAAATGCCATGAATGCAGCGTGGGGAATCACAACAGACTTTAAGGAAATCACAATCAGTCTGTCCGAGCATAAGACAACTGATAATCTTAAGTTAAAAAAGGCATTTACTGTAAGCATGGCTACAGAAGACCAGGTTGTTCCTTGTGATTATGTTGGCATTGAATCTGGAAGAAAAGTTCCTGATAAGTTTGCTAAAGCAGGTTTCCATGCTACAAAGAGCGAGTTTGTGGATGCTCCGCTGATTGACGAACTTCCTTTGGCAATGGAGTGCAAAGTTAAAAGCTTTGAGGATGGAATTCTTATCGGTGAGATTGTAAATGTCTCTGCGGATGAAAGAGTAGTTACTGATGGAGTTGTGGATATAAAAAAACTTAAGCCTATAAGCTTCAATCCATTTGGAAATGCTTACTTTGGTGTAGGAGCAAAGGTGGGTAACGCTTTTAAGGATGGCATGGACTTAAAGTAAAGATAATTGAAAGCACACGGGTAAACCGTTATTAGCAAAGAGGTTGAATAGTAAATACCAGATTCCATATCTGTCAATAAAGTTGATATGTTCCTTTCCCGATTTTTTTAATCTTTCCGGATTCTTCCAGGTTGTTAAGAATTCGCTGTAACTGTCTGGGACTGCAATGAAGCTGATAAGCTGTCTTTTCAACACCCTTTAAGGTCTTATCGTTACTGATGTAAGTCATATATGAAATAACACGCTCTGAAAGAGAACTGGGAGCTGCATCTTGTAGTGCCATGCTTTTAATTCTTTCTGAAAGAGCTTTTGAAAGAACTCTTAGAAAAGTAACATTTTCTAAGAGTTTATTTTTACTGTCTTTAACTGAGAACGCAAGACATCTAAGTGTTCCTGATGCCTCGCCAAAAACTCCCTGATTAGCGGAGTCGAACAATTCGTTATCCCCGAAAAATGAATCTATTTCTGAATATGCCAGATGGTAGCTGTTTCCGTCACTTCGAATAAAGTAAATTGAAAGGCTGCCGGAAATGCTGATCTGGAAATAATTATTCTTCTTATAAGGTGCAACAACAATTTCCTTGTCTTCATATTCGCAAATGAATATAGGAATGTTTAGATTTTCTAAGACTTCTTTATATTGGCTCTTTTTGATAGCTTCAGATATAGCTTTTTTATCATATATTTTCTTCATTTTTACTTATTTTTCTTTCTTTATTTTTTCTTACTTATTGTTCTTTTCTTCTTTCTCTTCTTTTTACTTCTACATTTTCTCTTCAACAGGACACATGTCCGGTTTTCTAATCTAATTATATATTATAATTTCAAAACGTTTCAATAAAAAAAGGAGATCTATATGTCTGAAGTATTTGAAGAGAAAAATATACAAAAAGCAATTATAACCCTTGGTATTCCTGCTATGCTGGGAACCTTAGCCACACTTATATACAATATGGCGGACACTTATTTTGTTTCCATGACAAAAAATCCTGCGCAGATTGCGGCAGTTACATTATGTACGCCAATCTTATTGATAATTATGTCGGTTGCAAGTATTTTTGGAATGGGCGGAAGCAGCGTGATAGCGAGAATGCTTGGGGAGAAGAAACCAGACCAGGCAAGAAAATGTATTACATTCTGTGTTTATGCAATGGCTGTTTCAGGTATAGTTATACTTATGACAGGATGCTTTTTTATGAATCAGATTGCCGGCATCGCAGGGGCTGATGAAGAGAATCTTATCTATACCAATGATTATCTTAGATGGATATTTATCGGAGCTCCATTTATCATCCTTTCAAATGGAATGGTTCATCTGTTTAGATCCGCGGGGCTGATAAAGGAAGCGACCATTGGGATTTTTATTGGAAATGGAATAAACATTTTACTGGACTGGATATATATTGTCCTTATGGGCAAAGGGACTGCCGGAGCTGCTCTTGCAACATCCGTGGGATTCTTATGTTCCACAGTGTATTATTTTGTCTGCATGATAAAAGAAATATTTAAGAAAAATGAGCTTTATAGTCTATCACTAAAGAAGCTTTCTATTAAACCTAAAATGATAGCAGAGGTGGTAAAGATTGGAATTCCTGGAGCACTTATCACTGTTATGATCGGTGCTTCTAACATTGTACTGAATAATTACATAGGTATTTACGGATCTGATGCTGTAGCAGCTTACGGAATTGCTTATAAGATTGATATGTTTCCTATAATGCTCAGCGTCGGCTTGAGCCAGGGCGTAGCGCCGCTTATGGGTTACTGTTACGGAGCTGGTCAGAAGAAGAGATTAAGAAAGACTATGAGATATTCAACAATTGATGGTGTTATTATGGGAGGATTATTTACAGCTTTTTTCCTTCTGGCAAGTAAGATTCTTACAGGCATTTTCCTTACAGATAAAGAGCTTATTAAATTATCGGCATCATTTCTAAGGGTCCTTTCATTTTCAGCAGCAGGCCTTGGAATCATCAATACTGTAACTTCCTATTTCCAGGCTTTGGGAAAAGCTGTAAATTCGCTGGCAATAACACTGATGAGAAATCTCATCCTTTTTATTCCAGGTGTCATCATACTGAACAAGTTATTTGGACTGGATGGCGCTATAGCAGCCCAGCCGGTAGTGGAAGGGATACTTGCTGTAGTATGTGTTGCAATGTATATGATAGGCGTTAAGAAAGAGCAGTATAGGGTGTCTTTATAGGCACACTATATTTTTTGTGAAAAATCGAATTTGAACTATTGACTTGGAGTTAACTCCAAGGTGTATAGTGAAGATATAAGGTACCAAAAACAAATAGGTTTGAGGGAGAAACGCTTATGACTATCAAGGAAGTATGTACTATGGATAGACTCAACTATAAGATTTCCAGATACGAAGAAGCAGTGTAGCACTTAGATAGAGAGTTGGCTTAAGTCGAATGAATTGATGTAGGGGTACCTTATTATGAAGTTGTCGGTGGAGTGCCGGTCAAGGTGATAAGGTATCAGTAGCTTAAAGAATAGATGAAATAAGGAGGAGCGAACATGCAAAATTTTGATTATCAAACACCAACAAGATTGATTTTCGGACAGGGAGTAGTAGAAAAAATTCCAGAAGTTATGAAACAGTATGGAAATAAGATTCTTCTAACCTATGGTGGTGGAAGTATCAAGAAGATCGGCCTTTATGACAAGGTTAAGGAGCTTCTTAGTGAGTTTGAAATAGTGGAGTTATCAGGCATTCAGCCAAATCCAAAGTATGATCCAAGCGTACTTGAAGGTGTGAAGCTTTGTAAGGAAAATGAAGTTGATGTTATTCTATCAGTAGGTGGAGGAAGTGTACTGGATTGCTCCAAGGCTATTGCAGCCGGGGCAAAGTATGATGGAGATCCATGGGATCTGATTTCTTACAAGGTTAAGGCTGAGGACGCACTTCCTATTGTTGATATTATTACACTTGCAGCCACAGGAAGTGAGTACGATGCTGGCGGAGTTATTTCCAGAACAGAGACAAATGACAAGATTGGTTATATAGATTCACTTCTTTATCCGGCGGTTTCATTTCTTGATCCAACTTACACATTTTCTGTATCCAAAAAGCAGACAGCTGCCGGATGCGCAGATGCTATGAATCATATCATGGAGCAGTATTTCTGTGAGGATTCCACACTCCTTAATGATGGATTCATGGAAGCAGGATTAAAGAGTCTTATGGTGAATACGAAGAAGTGTTTGGAGAATCCGGAAGACTATACAGCAAGAGCGGAAATGATGCTTACCTGCACCTATGGTTGTAATGGAATCTATTCCCTTGGCAGCAGTTCTACTGGTTGGCCTTGCCATGGAATGGAGCATGCTTTATCTGCTTATTATGACATTACTCATGGTGAAGGTCTTGCAATCATCACACCAAGATGGATGAAGCACATTTTAAGTGAAAAAACAGTAGATCGCTTTGTAAAATATGGCGTTAACGTATTTGGTATTGATGCAGATCAGGATAAATTTGAGATTGCAAATCAGGCAATAGATGCTACATATAAGTTTTTCGAATCCATCAACATTCCTATGCATTTGCAGGAGGTTGGAATCGATGAGAGCCGCATAGATGAGATGGCAAAACATGTAGCTGATAACGAAGGCCTCGAAAACGCGTGGGCTCCACTATTACAGAAGGATATTGCAGACATTTTCAGAGCCTCACTATAATGATACGATATCAAAATGAGCCCTAATACTAATTTATTCCTCTCGGGAATGTTGAAAGATGGGAAAGTTATTCTAAATCTTTCAACATCGCCGAGAGTTTTTTTATTTTATCATTTATTTCTATGCAAATGATAAGATAAATGATAGGATAAACGATAAAATAAATGTTACTGATACAGTTAAATTGACTGATGTAGATAATCAAATAATAAAAGTACTTAAGAAGAATGCGTATTCTACAATTGCTGAAATAGCGGAAACAATTGGAAAATCCACTCCTACGGTTCATAGACATATTGAAAAGCTTGTTTCAATGGGGATTATCAAACGAGTTGGATCTAGAAAGAGTGGATATTGGGAAATAAAGGACTGATTGTGGGAATACAAAGAATATGTAAATTTAAGGAAGATATACCAGGCAAAATAAAAAAAACGTTACTATTAATATTAGAAACTAACAATGAAACACGCAGAACAGAATCGTCCCTATTTGGATAATCTCTGTTCTGTATTTTTCTATGTGGAAGGGTTTATATACTATGATTAATGAGAAGGTAAAGCACTTTTTTATTGAAAAAAATCTTGGCGACAGGCTAACAATGGTGCCCGTTTTTGAAATGAGAATATCGGGCACCATCGTGGTGCCCGGTCGAAAAAACTGAAGTGACAAATTGATTATAGTTATAGTTTAGAAGCTATAGAATCCCCTAGGTCGACAAATCTTTTGAGTGTACAGAAAATATTTGCGTCTATCCGCAAAAAAATCATGCAAACAGATTGTAATCACGATTTGTCATGATATAATATTTACATGAAAAAAATGCGGATGGCCGCAAGAATATCGTGAGGTAAGAATATGTTTGCAAGAAAACAATATATAGACCAGCTGGTTGGAAAAAAAGATAACGGTCGAGTAAAAATAATTACAGGAATGAGACGAAGCGGCAAGTCGGTATTACTATTTCAACTTTATAAAGACTATTTATTATCTGAAGGTGTAAAAGAAAGCAGTATTATCACGCTGGCGCTGGATACGTTGGAATACGCAAAATATCGAAATCCTATTGAGCTTGATAAATACATTAGAGATAAGATTATTGATAGAAAATCAAGATATTATGTTTTTGTCGATGAAATTCAGTTTGTTTCTGAGATTCAGAATCCATATGTAGATGATCCCGAAGCAAAGATTACATTCGTAGATGTGATTATGGGATTGATGAAGATTGATAATGTAGATGTTTACGTGACCGGAAGTAATTCTAAGATGCTTTCTTCAGATGTTCTTACTCAATTTCGAGATAGAGGAGATGAGATTAGAGTTTATCCTTTGTCATTTGCTGAATTTTACGAAGTATATGAAGGGGATAAAAGAGGTGCGTGGCAGGATTATTATACATATGGCGGTATGCCTTATTTAGCAACTTTGAGTTCGCATGAGGAAAAGGGAAAGTATCTTAAAGATTTATTTGAAAGAACCTATATTAGAGATGTTATAGATCGAAACAAAATAAAGAATGATACAGAAGTTCTTGACGTTTTATTAGATGTGTTAGCATCGTCGATAGGCTCATTGACAAATCCAAGTAAACTGGCCAAGACATTTAAAAGTGAAAGACAGATTTCAATCGGATCAGAAACTATAGATAAATATATAGGATATTTTGAAGATTCGTTCCTTATAAGAAAAGCTATTAGATATGATGTGAAGGGACGTAAGTATATTGGAACTCCTGCAAAGTATTATTACAGTGATATGGGACTCCGTAATGCAAGATTAGAGTTCAGACAGATGGAAGAAACTCACATCATGGAAAACATTATATATAATGACTTGATTCGGAGAGGACTTAATGTTGATGTGGGAGTAGTTGAGTATAATACAAAAGACTCAGAAGGTAAGAAAATTCGAAAGCAGCTAGAAGTTGATTTTGTTGTTAACAGGGGAAGCAAAAGATTTTATATACAATCAGCATTGAGTATAGCCGATCCAGACAAGAAGGAACAAGAAATTGCATCACTAAAACGAATACCGGATTCTTTTAGTAAAATCGTAGTTGTTAGAGATTATTTACAACCATGGCAGGATGATAACGGAATAACATATATTGGAATTGAACAGTTCTTATTGGATGAAGGTATTTTGAACTAAAAGGATAGCGGTTCCATACAATGTATAGTCACTTATCCTTAAGTGACCTTGATTAAACTAAAACAAGCCCTTCCGGGTCTGTCAAAAGCAGAAGAAACATTTCTGTACTTTGACAGGCTTGGGAGGGCTTGTTATTTGAAGCAATGCAAAAAGTGAAGCATGATAAACGAAAAACTTGAAAATTGCTTTTATAGCGTTTTAATACAAGCACGGGATTATTTCGTTGAAACTATTCGCCTAAAGAAATATACTTAAAATGTAGCGAATTGCCGCCTGTTTTTATGGAGGTGCTATATGAATTTTGTACCGTCAGCAGTTAAGGCAGAGGAATGGGGAATAAGTCAAAGACGAGTAGCTATTTTATGTAAAGAAGGACGGATTCCTGGAGCAGAGTTAGTTGGCAATAGGTGGTTTTTGCCGATTGATGCTGTTAAGCCTGAGAATCCAAGAAAGGCAAAGAAGAATAACCGGTAAGAGTTAGGTGCTTTATAAAAGGGTAAGAGGTTATATATGGGAAAGCTTGTTAGAGATCGAATCCCTGAGATAATAAAAGCTGATGGCAAGAATCCGATAACTAGGATTTTGCCGGAGAATGAATACCTTCAGGAATTAGATACAAAACTTAATGAAGAAGTTGCGGAATATCAAGCTGATAAATCGATTGAAGAGATGGCAGATGTTTTAGAAGTGTTATTTGCTATCTGTGAGGCTAGAGGATATTCCATTGAGCAACTTATGAAAGTTAAACGAGATAAGCAGGATAAAAGAGGCGGTTTTAAAGACAGAATATTCTGGGAGGGCAATGAATGGTGAATAGTGAGCTCGACCTTAATATTGATGGGAAATACTATAACAATTTGGATGTAGTCGGCTTCTCACAAATGTTAAAAGATCCGTCTTATTGTTATAAGTTTTATTGGCTCGAAGCAATCGTCAAAATGATTTCTAGAGATGTTGTAAAGACATCTTTTAATGACATTATTGATGAGATGATTTGCAATGCATGGTATACAGTGTTGGAGTTCCATGTTCATTTGAGTGGATTCCTACTTGGCGAGCCTCGCGATGCGCTTGAACTTGCGGTTATCACACTTCAAGAGTTGAGCAGTTTAAGAGCAGATGCTGACGTGGAAAGCATAAGAAATGAAATCATCAAATATGATAATGAGCTTCGCGAATATAAGAATAGATTGACGAGAAATGTTCCGTACAGAGCGCTTTCTGGTTTCTTTGATAATTGAGAGATTAAAGATGCCAAAGATGTGTCCAGCAGCTGAAGCTGGAATAGATATAAATGAATCCCTTCAGGAGATAGTCGATAAGAGAATATATGAAAAAGACTATGAGGAGATAACATCGTACTTCCAAAAAGAGAGAGTTGAATACGACGAGGCGATAGGAGTAATTGATAAAATAATTCATTCTAAGATGTTTGTATAAATATGTGACTTTTGGTCCAGTGGACCAAAAGTGAATGGAGGACTAAGGATGGCTTCTAGTAAGGATTATTTAGAATATGTTTTAGATTAATTGTCATCCCTGGATGATATTTCTTATAGGGCGATGATGGGCGAGTATATCATTTATTATCAGGGAAAGATTGTTGGTAGAATCTGTGATGATAGATTTCTGGTAAAGCCAACGAAATCTGCGCTTGATTTGATGCCTGATGCATCTCGTGAATTGCCTTATGAAGGTGCTAAGGAAATGCTGTTTGTTGAGGATATTGATGAATTGCCGCCGCACACTCGTGACAGTCGTGTGAGGCTTCACAAATGTACCGAGGCTTAACGCCTAAACATGCTTTTATCGCCTAAAATAAGAAAAGAATAGGCGAATAATCACCTAAACCATTGATTATCGCCTAATATGTGATATAATTTAGGTGAAAAGGAGAAGCACTATGCGAGAATTTAATTATAGTAAGTATAAAGATTACAAATGGGATAGTGAAATAGTAGGTTTAGTCTCAGGTATACATGAATACAGAGGAAAGCAAGAGTTGTATTTAGCTCAGAAACCAGCTGTTTTAGATAAGCTTGTTGAGGTTGCAAAAGTTCAAAGTACTGAGAGTTCAAATGCTATAGAGGGAATTTTTACTTCAAATACAAGATTGAATCAATTGATGCAGTCAAAAACTACACCAAGGAATCGTGATGAAGAGGAGATTGCTGGCTATCGATTTGTATTGGATATGATTCATGAAAGTTATGAGTATATTCCAATTTCTTCAAATTATATTCTTCAGTTACACCAGAATCTTTATCGTTTTACCAATAGAAGTATAGGCGGTCATTTTAAAAACAGTGATAACCACATTGTTGCCAGGGATGAAAATGGCATTGAACATGTTATATTTGAACCACTTAGTCCCTTAGAGACACCTATTGCTATTGATAGAATATGTGAAGAGTTTAATAGAGTGTCTGCTACCGAAGAAGTAGATACATTACTTTTGATACCAATATTCATTCATGATTTTCTATGTGTGCATCCTTTTAATGATGGCAATGGTCGAATGAGTAGATTGTTGACAACATTGCTACTCTATAGAGCTGGTTATGTTGTGGGTAGATATGTATCTTTGGAAAAAAAGATAGCTGACTTAAAAGATTTGTATTATGACTCGCTTAACATAAGCCAAAATGGTTGGCATGAAGGAGAAGATGATCCGACTCCTTTTATCAAGTATATACTAAAGACCATAATTGCAGCTTATAAAGATTTTGAGGAGCGAATTGAAATTATTGATATAAAGGAACCTGCAATTGAACAGGTAAGAGCTGCCGTTTATAAAAAAATAGGCAAGTTTACAAAAAGTGAAATAATGGAAATGTGCCCAAAGCTAGGGCGTGCATCCGTGGAAAACTCGTTAACAGCACTTGTAAATGAGAATGTGCTTGAACGTCGAGGACGTGGCAGGGGCACTTATTATGTAAGAAAAGATGCACTTGTTTGATTATTGAACTTATTTTATTGGAAGTAAGTCACTTGTGGCCATCGGACCACAAGTTGAAAAAAGAGCCTTTTTGTGGTAATCTAACTAACGCACTGAGGCTCTTTTTTGGAAACAGAAAGTGCGAAGACGTGAGGTTTGGGAAGTAAAAAAATAGTCAATACCGAAAACAAATTGGCGTAAAATTGGCGTAAACTTCCGAATGAAAACATGAGAAACCCTTTAAAATAAAGGAAAGAAGGAGATAAAATGAAACTAGGAATCGTAGGTTTACCAAATGTAGGTAAGTCAACTCTATTTAATTCTATTACTAAGGCAGGAGCTGAGTCAGCTAACTATCCATTCTGTACTATTGATCCAAACGTTGGTGTGGTTGCAGTGCCGGATAAGAGACTTGATGTACTTACAGAAATGTATAATTCAGTGAAGACAACTCCAGCGGTTATTGAATTCGTTGATATTGCCGGTCTTGTTAAAGGAGCTTCAAAGGGTGAAGGACTTGGAAATCAGTTCCTTGCAAATATCCGTGAGACAGACGCTATCGTACATGTTGTAAGATGCTTTGAAGATACAGATGTTATTCATGTTGAAGGATCAGTTGATCCTATCAGAGATATTGAGACTATCAATATCGAGCTTATTTTTGCTGATATTGAAGTCCTTGATAGAAGATATGCAAAGCAGGTTAAGCTTGCAAGAAATGATAAGGCTGCTGCTAAGGAAGTAGAGATGATCGAAAGACTTAAGAAGCACCTTGAAGAAGGAAAACTTGCTAAGAGCTTTGAAACAGAGGATGAAGACGAAGAGGCATTTATGAAGGAGTACAACCTTCTTACAGCTAAGCCTGTTATCTACGCCGCAAATGTTGGCGAAGATGATATGGCTGATGATGGTGCAAATAATCCTCATGTGGCAGCGGTTAGAGAATATGCTGCTAAAAATGGCTCTGAGGTTTTTGTTGTTTCAGCAAGAATGGAAGAGGAAATCTCTGAGCTTGATGATGATGAGAAGGCTGAGTTCCTGGCAGATATGGGACTTGCAGAGTCTGGTCTTGATAAGCTTATCAAGGCAAGTTATAAGCTCCTTGGCCTCATTTCTTATCTTACAGCTGGTGAGTCTGAGACAAGAGCCTGGACTATTACAGAAGGAACAAAGGCTCCACAGGCAGCGGGTAAGATCCACTCGGATTTCGAGAGAGGTTTCATCAAGGCTGAAATTGTAAGCTACGATGACCTTATCAACTGCGGAAGCATGACAGCAGCTAAGGAAAAGGGACTTGTAAGACAGGAAGGAAAAGAATATGTCATGAAGGATGGCGACGTTGTTCTTTTCAAGTTCAATGTTTAATTGAGGCCTGAAAGGCTTTAAATAAGCTTCTGGTTTTCGATGATGTATGAGGTTAGGTTTTAAATGGATGGAATTTATTTCCCAGGTATGGGAATAGGCTTTTCAAATGTTCCTTCGGGATTTACTATTTTTGGCTTTGAGGTTAAGTTTTACGGTCTGATAATAACTTTAGGATTTTTGCTGGCTTTGATGATAGCCTGCAAAGAAGCTAAGAGAAGTGGACAGAATGCAGATGATTACGTGGATTACCTTCTGGTGATGATCATTCCTGTAATTCTTGGAGCAAGACTTTATTATGTATTATTTAATCTTAAGGAATATGTGGCTCCGGGAAAGAGTATCGGCAAGACACTTCTTGATATGATAAATACAAGAAATGGCGGACTTGCCATTTATGGCGGCCTTATAGCCGGTGTGCTTGTGGCTGTGATCTATACAAAAAAGAAGAAGATTTATCTTCCACTGTTTGCAGACACCATTGCAATGGGAGTTTTTGTGGGACAGATCCTTGGAAGATGGGGAAATTTCTTTAATAGAGAGGCGTTTGGCGCATATACCAATGCATTTTATAGGATGGCGATTCCTGTGAGCTATTATGAACAGCAGGGTATTTACCAGTATATGGTGAATACAGGAATCATTTCCGAGCAAATGATACAGAACCCGGAAGTTGTTAATGGCATGGCGTGTATCACGGTTACACCAACTTTCCTTTTTGAAGGTTTGTGGAATCTGATGCTTCTTATATTTGTATTCTGTTATAGAAAAAAGAAGAAGTTCGATGGTGAACTGGCACTTTTCTATGTGGCAGGATATGGTATCGGAAGATTTTTAGTTGAGGCTCTTAGAACGGATTCACTGATGATAGGACCTTTTAAGATAAGCCAGCTGGTGGGACTCGCTTGCTTTGTTGTGGCTTTTGCGGCACTGCTTTATAATTATATTTCAATTAAAAAAGGTAAAGAACCTAAATGCCACAGAGTGGTTTAAAAATATGAACGACAAAGATCTCCTCGCTTTATAGTGGGGAGATCTTTTGTTTTGTATAAACAACGAGCCGAGAGGAAACGTTCGTGCTTGTACGAAAAAGTTGACATTTGGCGACTGTCCATGATCCGGCAATGGAGTTGCGGGAGGAATCCTCCACTGTCCTCCCTGCAGGGAAAATCAGGTGGAAAATCCTCCACCGTCCTCCCCGCAGGGAAAATCAGGTGGAAAATCCTCCACCGTCCTCCCCGCAAGGTAAATCAGGTGGAAAAATCCTCCCCCACCTTCCTCCCTGGCACGTAAAATGGGACCCAAAAACCTAGTAAAAAGGTGATTTTTATATAAAAAACTAGATATAGTGTGCTGGGAAACATCCACCACAAGATTTAGAAGAATCGCGCAACTGCGATTCTTTTTTTATGCAATTTTAATAAAAATACAGAAATAATATTGGCTAACTTTAACTAAAAACAGCCGCTTTCGTCCTTGAAAAATATTTTTTAATAATATAATATAGAGTATGTGGAGCGAAATGGGGGAAAAAGTATACCCTATGGAGGAAAGTGGAGAAAATTCCACAGAAGAGATTATTACGAAAGGAGGAGATAAGTTATGACATGTATGAATGGAAAATTTCCAAGAACTTTAGATGCAAAAAACAGACTTATCATCCCTTCTAAGTTACGTGATGATCTTGGATCAAAGATAGTGCTTGCAGCCAGCTTTGATAATTGTATTGATGTTTATTCAGCAGAAGAGTGGGCAATATTTACTGAGAAGCTGGACAGACTTCCTGATTCAAAGAAGGAATATAGAGCACTTAAGATGTATTTCCACAGTAATGCTACTGATTTCGAACTGGATTCTCAGGGACGTATCACAATCCCTCAGGAACAGATGGAAATGGGAAATCTTGGGAAGGAAGTTATTGTTATCGGTCTTGGTAAGAAAGCTCAGATCTGGAATGCAGAGACTTACCGTGAGACACATCCTTCACTTGAACAGCAGAGAGACGATGTAGTTAAGATCGCAGAAGATTTAGATATAGATATTTAAGAAAGGAACCTATAAATGGAATTCAAACATGTATCCATAATGCTTGATCAGGTTATAGAGAACCTTTCTATAAAGGAAGATGGCATTTATGTTGATGGAACCGTTGGTGGGGCCGGACATTCAAGTGTCATCCTTTCTCATCTGGGACCAGAGGGAAGGCTTATATGTCTAGATCAGGACAATGATGCCATAAAGACAGCAAAAGAAAGATTAAATGACAGCAGAGTAAATGTAGTTAAGAGCAATTACGTTAATATGGATGCTGTTTTAAATGATCTTGATATAGATAAAGTTGATGGAATCTTACTTGACCTTGGTGTTTCATCTTATCAGTTTGATAACGGTGACAGAGGATTTTCATACAGGATGGATGCACCGCTTGATATGAGAATGGATCAGGATAGTCCTTATACAGCAGAAGATATCATCAATGATTATTCTGAGCAGGAATTATATAGGGTGATAAAAGAGTATGGAGAAGATCCATTTGCTAAAAATATTGCCAAACATATAGTTAAGGCCAGAGAGATAAAGAGAATAAAGACGACATTTGAACTGAATGAGATCATAAAAAATGCTATTCCGGCTAAGGCGAGACGTGAAGGAGGACATCCTTCAAAACGTACTTATCAGGCCATAAGGATAGAACTTAATCATGAGCTTTCAGTTCTTGAGAATTCTATAGATGGAATGATCGATATGTTAAAGCCGAAGGGAAGACTTTGCATCATCACTTTCCATTCATTAGAGGACAGAATAGTTAAGCAGAGAATGAAAACTGCTGAAAATCCTTGTATTTGTCCACCTGAATTTCCTGTTTGCGTATGCGGCAGAAAATCAAAGGGCAAAGTTGTAACCCGTAAACCGATAATTCCGGACGCTGAAGAACTTGAAGAGAATCCTAGATCTAAGAGTGCAAAGTTAAGGGTATTTGAGAGAAGATAAGAAGGGGAAGATGATTATGAGTACAAACAATCCTAAAAGAAGATATTATGTAGATGGCAGCATTGTAAGAAGTGTTGATTATTACAGCACAAACCCAAAAAGAAGACCTGGTTCTCCGGAACCAAGAAGACGTGTTAAGCAGGCGCCTGTAACACATCCTTCAGCAGCTAGAAAGGCTGAAGCATCTCTTGCATTTACCCCAGCATTTACATTACTTGCTATCTCACTTGTTTTTGCAGTTGTTTTATGTTGCTCGATGGTTATTTATACAGAGTCAAAGATCAAAGAGCAGAAGAGCCATATAGCTGAACTTCAGAGTCAGATTCAGCAGGCTAAAACAGATAATGCTATTTTAGAAGAGAGCATCAATAAGATGTATACTCTTGCTGATATTGAAAAAATTGCCACAACTGAATTTGGAATGGTTTATTCTGAAAAAGGACAGATAAATTATTACGAACCAGCAGCTGAGGACTATGTAAATCAGTTTAATGATGTTCCTAAAGCAGATGACTAAAATCTGCTTTCAGGAACTAATTTTTTTAAGGTGACATTTAATGGAAGATAAAAGAAATGGATTTCCGAGAAAGAAAAAAACAAGGAAAGTGCTCGTTAAGCGAATGAGAAAATATCTCAATCGTTATGTGATAGCGGTAACCCTTGTAATGGCCCTGCTCCTGGGGAATATTGTAAGGATAAATATAAAGAATGGTAAGGAGTACTCGGAAGCTATACAGCAGATGAGGATGTCGGATGGTAAGACTATTCCCTACAAGAGAGGGGATATATTAGATTGTAATGGTACAGTTCTTGCAACTGACAAGATGCTTTATAAAGTAATACTTGAACCTAAGAATATCCTTGAGAAAGAAAAGTATAAAGAGCCTACAAGAAAGGCTCTTAAAGATTTTTTTGGCGTAACAGATCAGCAGTTTGATGAAGCTTTAAAATATACAGAATCATATTATTATCCTGTAATTAGAGATGTAGATGCTCAGAAAGTTAAAGATTTTAAAGAGTTCTGCAAAACACCGGAAGGAAATAATGTTGTAGGTGTTAACTTTGAATTAAGATATGACAGATTCTATCCTAATAATGAGCTGGCGTGCCACGTTTTAGGATATACTGTTGAAGATAACGGACTTGTTGGTTACGGCGGACTTGAAGGTGAATATAACTCAGTTCTTTCAGGTGAAAATGGAAGATCTTATTCATATACAAAGAGCGATGGAAGTGTTGCTTATGAGACAGAAGCTCCAAAAGATGGAAATACATTAGTTACTTCAATTGATGTGGAAGTTCAACGTATTGTGCAGGAAAACGTTGAGGAGTATAATAAGGAACTTAAGGCAAAGAATATCTCAGTTCTTGTTATGAATCCAAATACTGGAGAAATCCTTGCACTTTATAATTCACATCAGTATGATTGCAACAATCCTTATGATTACGGTGCTACAAGATATCAGTATGCTACTATGACAGATGCTGAATTCGAGCAGCATAGGAAAAATGTTTCTGATGAAGAAATGATAGCGGCTTTAAATAAGCTTTGGCGTAACTTTACAGTCAGTGATGCTTTTGAGCCGGGTTCTACCTATAAGACCTTTACTATTTCAGGAGCGTTAGATGATGCAGTTATCACACCAAATACCACCTTTGAATGCGGCGGTAGCCTTATGGTAGATGGCTGGCCTTATCCAATTTACTGTCATAACCATGAAGGTCATGGAACAGTGGACGTTGGAAGTGCTTTAGCAAGTTCATGTAACGTAAGTCTTATGCATATTGCTGCTATGGAGGGCAGCACAACATTTGACAAGTACCAGAAGATGTTTGGTTTCGGACAGTATACTGGAATCGATCTTCAGGGTGAAGAAAGTGCTATCATTTATGATAAAGAAAATTTAGGACCTGTAGAACTGGCTACATCATCATTTGGTCAAGGTGTTACAGTTACTATGATGCAGATAGGGGCAGCATTTTGTTCAGTTATAAATGGCGGTTATTATTATCAGCCACACATTGTTAAGCAGGTGCTGGATTCCAATGGAAATGTAGTTAAGAATTACGATAAGATCCTGGTGAGAAGAACCATTTCCGAGTCAACATCAAAGGAAATGAGAAAAATGCTCCAGGGCGTTGTCGAAAATGGTACTGGTTGGAGAGTTAAACAGGAAGGCTACGAGATTGGTGGTAAGACCGGTACAGCCGAAAAGTTTAAGGAAGGATCCAGCGAAAGAGATGATGGAAAGTATATTCTTTCATTCATCGGATTCTCACCGGTTGATAATCCACAGGTTGTTATCTATGTAACTGTAAATGAGCCGGGAGATGGTCTTGCAGATTACAGCCCTGCTTCAACAGAGACCTTTAGAAGAATTTCAGAGGATCTCCTGCCATATCTTAATATCTATAAAACAACAGATACTGATGAGATAGATAGAAAGACTAGTGATACAGAAGCAGCAACTGAAAGCACAGAGTCTTCTGATACATCAGCTGAGACAGAGTCTGAGACAGAATCTGATACAGCAGCTGAAGAATCTTCTGATTCAGGGGAAAATACTGAAGAAACAGATGATTCTGAAACTGATGGAGAATCAGCTGAAGATACGGATTATGAGACAGATGAGTAAATAATTTATTGCCGATATTAATCAAGAAAAATAGAAAGAAGAAAAATCATGACACGATATTTAATGATTGAAGCTTTAATTCCCATGCTTGTTGCATTTGTAATAAGTACAGTTATCACAAAAAAGCTTATACCATTTTTGATCAAAAAGAAGATAGGCCAGTATGAGAGGGAAGAAGAATATGAAGCACATTTAAAGAAAGCCGGAACACCTACAATGGGTGGAGTTGGTTTTATATCAGCTGTCATTTTGGTTTCAGTTTTTTACATTCCTAAATTCCCTAATATAGTTCCAATCCTTATTGCTACAGCAGGATTTGCTATTATAGGATGCATCGATGATTCAAAGAAATTATTCAAGAAACAGAGCGAGGGTATGAAACCTCTTGAGAAGACTGTGGGACAGATTGTTATCGCAGTGGGAGTTATAGCTTATTTAAAATTAGTAATGGGTTATGACACAAAGATAAAAGTACCTTTCATTGATGGGGAATATAATCTTGGAATTTTTTATTACATCCTTGTATTTATCATGATACTTGGTACTGTAAATGGTTCAAATTTAAATGATGGTATTGATGGACTGGCAGGTTCGGTAACATCAGTAATAGCAGTGTTCCTTACTGTGGCATCATTTATTTATAAGGCTGGTATCTCACCTGTTACAGCTGCATGGCTCGGAGGCCTTCTTGGATTCCTTCTTTTCAATGCTCATCCGGCAAAGATATTTATGGGAGATACAGGAGCTCTTGCTTTAGGCGGATTTGTTGCTTCTTCAGCCCTTGTGTTAAAGCAGCCACTTATAGTTATCCTTATTGCATTTGCATATCTTGTAGAAACAGTATCAGTTATGATGCAGGTAACTTACTTTAAGCTTACCCATGGAAAGAGAATATTTAAAATGACTCCTATCCACCTTTCATTTGAGATTGATGGATGGTCAGAAACAAGGATAGTAATGCTTTTTACAGTGGTTACAGTGATCACATGTTTTATAGCTCTTGCAGCGCTTTAGGAGGAAAAAATGTTTGAGAAGAATATAATCTGCGCAGGTGCAGGTAAAAGTGGAATTCAGTCAGCAAAACTTTTGCTTAGAAATAATGCAAAGGTTACTATATATGATCAGAATAAGGATTTAAATGTTGAAGAACTCCTTAATAAATTTGAAGGTGAGAAGCCACAGGTTGTAGTTGGAGATCTTACAGATGAACTTCTTAATAGTTCAGAACTTATGATCCTTTCGCCTGGTATCCCATGTGATGCAGAATTTGTAAATAAAGCAAGACAGGTAATGCCTATCTGGGGCGAGATAGAACTTGCCAATTATTTCAATAAGGGATGTATCGCTGGTATTACAGGAACAAATGGAAAGACAACAACAACTACATTAGTTGGAGAAATATTTAAGAATTACAATGAAGATACAATAGTGGTTGGAAATATAGGAACACCATTTACAACTTACGCAGACAAGACAACAGAAAATACTCTTGTTGCGGCAGAGATAAGTTCCTTCCAGTTAGAGACTGTTCATACATTTAAGCCACATGTATCTGCAATCCTTAATCTTACTCCTGATCATCTTAATCGTCATTATACATTTGACAATTATGCAGGATGTAAGTTCCGCATTCAGGAAAATGCTACAGAGGATGATTTTATCGTTCTGAATTTCGATGATCCTGAGACAAAGAAGAGAGGAAATCTTGTAAAGAAAGCACGTATCGTATGGTTCAGCAGAGTTGAGGAGCTTCCTTCAGGCGTCTTTGTTAAGGATGGTCACATTGTTTGTAAATGGGATGGAAAAGAAGAGATTCTTCTGGATATAAGTGATATTAAGATTCCGGGAGATCACAATGTTGAAAATGTACTTGCTGCTGCTGCAGTGACACATTTTATGGGTATTCCATCAGATGTTATTAAGAAAACAGTTCAAAACTTCATGGGAGTTGAACATAGAATTGAATATGTAAAGGATGTTAAGGGAGTCAGATATTATAATGATTCCAAGGGAACAAATCCTGATGCAGCAATCAAAGCTATCAAGGCAATGACAACTCCGACACTTCTTATTGGTGGTGGATATGATAAGAAATCAACCTATGACGAGTGGATTGAAGCTTTTGATGGAAAGGTTAGATACCTGGTACTGATCGGTGTTACAGCTCCTGCAATAGCAGAGTGTGCTAAGAAACACGGTTTTAATGATATTGTTTTTAAAGACAATCTTAAGGAAGCCGTGAAGTTCTGCTATGAAAATGCAAATGAAGGAGACACGGTTCTTCTTTCACCTGCATGTGCCAGCTGGGACCAGTTCAAGAGTTATGAAGAAAGAGGTGAGCTCTTTAAAGAGTATGTTAGAGAACTTGAGGAGTGATAGGTTTGGAAAAAACGAATAGAAAGAAGATGAAAACACCCTTCTTTATCAGAAAGAGCATCTATTTTGACTATCCGTGCCTATTCATTGTTATTTTCCTCTGTGCCGTTGGAATACTTATGGTTTATAGTATAAGTTCGGCAAATGCCCTCTATGATTATGGAAATGCCAGCTATTTTGCAAAAAGACAGCTGATATTTGCGGCGTTTGGATCCTGCGTGATGATATTTGTTTCTAAAATAAACTATAAGTATTATTACAAACTGGCTCGTGTAGTTATGGCCATATCCATTTTCCTTGTATTTTTGGTTCCTTTTATAGGATCAGAAGTTAATGGATCAAAAAGATGGATTGATTTAGGCTTTATATCTTTCCAGCCTTCAGAGATATGTAAGGTTGGACTGGTGATTTATACATCATATATCTGCAGCAGATATTCGGTGGACCTTAAAAATCTTGTGACTACAATACTGCTTTTTGTGATACCGGCGGTGGCAGTGCTGCTTATAGCAATATCCAATCTTAGTACTGCCATTATTTGTGCAGGGATAGTTGTTGTCATTTGGGCGGTAGCTACACCTAAGATTGTGTATCTTCTTATAGTCGGTGGAGTAGGAACTGTTGGCGGAGCGATTTTTATATTTGTCCAGCAATATAGAATGAGCAGAATAAAAGCATGGCTCCATCCGGATTTAAAGGGCGATGGATATCAGACAATGCAGTCTTTATATGCCATTGGTTCCGGAGGCTTATTCGGAAAAGGACTTGGACAGGGCTATCAGAAGCTGGGAAATATACCTGAGGCACATAATGATATGATCTTTGCAGCTATCTGTGAAGAGTTGGGAATTATAGGAGCAGCTATCATTATTTTTGCTTTCCTTGTACTTATTTGGAGACTTAAATTGATTGCTGAAGGTGCGCCTGACAGATTCAGTGCACTTCTTGTAATCGGTATCATAGCACATATTTCTTTACAGGCGATGGTAAACATCAGCGTAGTAACAAATGTTATTCCTAATACTGGTGTTCCTCTACCATTTATAAGTTACGGCGGTACCTCCATGGTATTCTTGCTGGCGGAAATGGGAATCGCTCTGGGAGTGTCTAGGTACATTGTTCCGATTTCAAAAAGGGAAAAATAAAGGAGTGGCTGGAACAGTATGAAGAAAAAAGTTTTATTAACTATTTTGATCATATTAGTGGTCATGTGTGGTGCAGTGTTTCTTTTATTCCCCCTAAAAGAGGTTAAAGTAACAGGGTGTGATATGGCATCAGAAGAAGCGGTAGTTGAAACTGTAAAAAATATGGCACCAATGAACAATACTCTTTTGCTTTATCTAAAGATTAAGTTTAAAGGTATTGATGATATACCATTTGTATCGAAGGTAAATATTTCCTTCGACGGTAGAAATAAAGTGGTGGTTGATGTATATGAAAAATCCACTGCTGGATGTTTTGAATATATGGAACATTATATTTATTTTGATAAGAACGGTATTGTTCTTGATACATCAGATAAGAAGAAAGATACGGTTCCATGTATCAGAGGACTTGAATTTGAAAACTGGGAAAGAGGAGAGAAGCTTCCTCTTGAAGATAAGAAAAAATTTGACATTATCCTTAAGATAACTCAGTTGATTGAAAAATATGAACTGGGAATTGATGAGATCTTATTTACAAAGGATTCGGAAATTGTCGTAATGTGTAATGGGATTGAGGTTCAGCTGGGAGATGGCAGCAACATTTCAGTACAGTTAATGAATCTTAAGAGTATATTAGAGAGCCTTGGTAATAAGAAGGGAGTTCTTTATATGAAGGACTTCAATAGCTCAGAATCAACGGCTACTTTTAAAGAAAAGTAAAGTTTTTATTGATAAATTGTCAAAAAAATTATATTATTGTCATAGTATGACTATAAGAATATAACTTGAAGAAAGTAATTATATTTAAGGAGGATAAGACCTTGCTAGAAATTAAGTCAAACGACGAAAAGGCACCTGCAAGAATTCTTGTTATCGGTGTGGGCGGAGCAGGAAACAATGCTGTAAACAGAATGATTGATGAAAATGTTGAAGGTGTTGAACTCATAGCTATTAATACAGATAAGCAGGCACTCGCTCTTAGCCGTGCTACAACAAAGATACAGATCGGTGAGAAGCTCACAAAGGGACTTGGCGCTGGAGCTAAGCCTGAGATCGGTGCAAGTGCTGTTGAAGAAAATAGAGAAGAAATCAATGATATTATAAAAGATGCTGACATGGTATTCGTAACATGCGGTATGGGTGGCGGAACAGGTACAGGTGCTGCCCCGGTTGTTGCAGAGATAGCAAGAAATTTAGGTATCCTTACTGTAGCAGTTGTAACAAAGCCATTCTCATTCGAGGGAAGACCTCGTATGAACAATGCTAATAATGGTATTGCAAAATTAAGAGAAAATGTAGATACACTTATTGTTATTCCAAATGATAAGCTCCTTCAGATCTGCGATAAGAGAACAAGTATTCCTGATGCATTAAAGAAGGCTGATGAAGTTCTTCAGCAGGGTGTTCAGGGTATCACAGACCTTATCAATAAGCCAGGACTTATCAACCTGGACTTTGCTGATATCCAGACAGTTATGAGGGATAAGGGTATCGCTCATATCGGTATCGGTAAGGCAAGTGGAGATAATAAAGCAGTTGACGCTATCAAGGAAGCTATGGATTCACCACTTCTTGAGACAACAGTCAGCGGTGCTACAGATATCATCGTTAACTTCTCAGGTAATGTTGGTATCGTTGAAGCATACGATGCTATCACATATCTTACAGAAGTTGCTGGTGAAGAAGCTAATATCATCTTCGGTACTGTTGATAATGATGCAACAGGTGATGATGTAAGCATTACAATCATTGCTACAGGTATTGAATCAAAGGATGCATCTCCAAAGATTACATCAAAGATCTCAATCCCTACAAAGAACAATGATTCTCTCCAGGTTAAGAATCCTACATTCTCAAATGAGAAAAAGTCAGGTGCACGTGCAGTTCCAGTAAGCATTAATCTTAACAGCCAGACACAGGCTGATACTAATGCAAATCCTGGTCAGGATGTAGACAGTGCTTTTGAGAGAAAGGCTACACCACTTAAGTCAAATGGAAATCAGAGCATTAAGATTCCTGATTTCTTAAAGAGAGGCTAATTTAATTAATATTTTTACGGCAGACTGTTTTAGTCTGCCGTTTTTTATTCAGTACAAATCTTCAGGACAAATCTTCAGTACAAAATCTGCTTAGTGAAAGTATTTAACATTGTTAACTTTATTTTATTAAGTAAATTTGTTTATATATCTACTTGATTTATTTCGTGACTTACGATATTTTAGTAAATGTCTGATTAAAAGAGGAAAAGGAAGGATTGAATATGTCAAACATCAATGTTCCAGAATTATTTGGCTCATATTTATTTAATGATGCCGTAATGAAGGATAGACTCCCTATGGATGTCTATATGTCACTCAAGAACACTATCGACTATGGAGAACCTCTTGATACTTCAATAGCTGATACAGTTGCAAAAGCTATGAAGGAGTGGGCTATAAGCCTCGGTGCAACCCACTATACTCACTGGTTCCAGCCTCTTAATAATGGTACAGCAGAGAAGCACGACTCTTTCGTAAATGGTACTAAGGATGGAGAAGTCCTTATGGAGTTCTCTGGGAAGGAATTACTCCGTGCAGAAAGCGATGCTTCATCATTCCCTTCTGGTGGACTTAGAAACACATCTTGTGCCCGCGGTTATACAGCGTGGGATTGTACATCTCCAGCATTCGTTAAAGATACACCTGATGGAACCAAGGTTTTATGTATTCCGGCAGTATTTACATCTTACACAGGTGAATCTCTTGATAATAAAACACCACTTCTTCGTTCAATGATCGCCATTGATAAACAGACTAAGAGAGTACTTAAATTCTTCGGCAAGGAGCCTCGCAAAGTCATTTCAAATAATGGTGCTGAGCAGGAATATTTCCTTGTAGACAAGAAAAAGTACGAAAAACGTGAAGATCTTGAATTAGCAGGACGTACACTCTTCGGAGCAGCAGCTCCTAAGGGACAGGAACTTGATGATAACTATTATGCAGGTATCAAGGATAAGGTACTTATATTCATGAGCGATCTTAATGATGAGCTTTGGAAGTATGGTATTCTTGCAAAGACACAGCATAATGAAGTTGCTCCTGGACAGTGCGAACTTGCAGTCATTTATAACGATACAAATATAACAAATGATAATAACCAGCTTGTAATGGAAACAATCATGAAAGTTGCAGCAAGACATGGACTTGCATGTCTCCTTCATGAGAAGCCATTTAAGGGTATAAATGGATCAGGAAAGCATAACAACTGGTCACTTTCTACATCTGATGGAGAGAACCTCTTAAATCCTACAAAGGATCCTGAGAATAATCTTCAGTTCCAGGTATTTATTGCAGCTATCCTTGCAGCAGTTGATAACAATGCTGAATTGCTTCGTGCATCAGCAGCAAGTGTAGGTAATGAGCATAGACTTGGAGCACAGGAAGCACCACCAGCTATCATTTCAGTTTATCTTGGTGAGAGACTTGAGAGCATGGTAGACCAGATCATAAAGAAGGGCAAGGCAAAGAGCTTTACCAAGACAAGAGTTTATGATTCAGGTGTTGCAACACTTCCTACTTTCACTGTAGATGCAACAGACCGTAACAGAACATCTCCATTTGCCTTTACTGGTAACAAGTTTGAATTCCGTATGGTTGGTTCATCACAGCCTTGTGCTAAGCCTGCAACAGTACTTAATACTATAGTAGCTGATGAGCTTTGCAGAGTTGCTGATAAATTTGAAAAGGCAAAGGATTTCGAGAAAGCTGCTAAGCAGTATGTAAGAAAGACATTTAAGGAACACAGACGTATCCTCTTCGATGGAGACGGATATTCAGATGAGTGGGTTGAGGAAGCTGCAAGACGTGGACTTCCAAACATCAAGCACATGGTAGACTGTGTTCAGTATATAAATAACGAAAAGTCAGTAGAACTTTTTAAGAGAATGAACGTTCTCTCAAAGGTAGAGCTTGATGCAAGAGCTATAATCGATTATGAGGGATATGCCAAGGCTATCAACATTGAAGCTCTTGTTATGGTGGATATGGTAAATAAGGAATTACTTCCAGCCATCCTTAAATACGAAGGTACACTTGCCAAGGAAGCTGCAGATATCTCAGCAAATGGCATCGATCCTAAGGTTCAGAAAGGTATCATTCAGGATATCGAACTTAAGGTTGATGAGCTTAAGAAGGCAACTGATGCACTTTCAAAGAAGCTTGAAAAGGCTCCTCAGTACATGGAGGATGTTAAGAAGTGGGCTTACTATTATAAGGAAGTGGTATTTGATGCATTTGATTCAGTAAGACTTCCGGCAGATCAGCTTGAAGATATGGTTGCAAAAAATGCATGGCCTATTCCAACATATGAAGAATTACTCTTTGAAATTGGGGACGAGAGATAAGGTTTATTAATGCCTGGGGTGGAACTTAAAGTTATATTAATATAACTTTAAGTTCTCGCCGCAGGCTTTTTTATTGGAGATTATAAAAACTTGTGATATAATAAACGGGCTTAAATATTTGAACAAATATTTATCAGGTGAGGTTTGATATGGTAAGCATTATAATACCATGCTTTAAAAGTAATAATACGATAGAAGATACAATAAGATCAGTTTTTGAACAGACATATACGGATTGGGAGATAGTGATAGTTGATAATGGCCTTACTTTAGACAGGACACTTCCGGTCCTTAATAACAAAGTATATAAGAAGAGGATTAGTATCGTTCCATCAGAGTCAAATTTAGGAGCAGCTCTTGCTAGAAATTTAGGAGCAGAGAATGCAAATGGAGAATACCTGGCATTTCTTGACAGTGATGATATCTGGAACAGAGATAAACTTCATAAAGAGATGAAGGTTATGGAAAATTTCAAAGTTGCAGATATGAGCCCGGCCATTGTATTTACAGGCAGAAGCCTTATAGGTGCAGATGGAAAAGATGTAGGAGTCTACATTGGATGTAACAAGGTGGTTACATATAAGAAACTTCTTCTTACTAACCAGATCAATTGCTCATCGGTACTTATAGAGAAAGATTTATTTCTTAAATATCCTATGAAGGATGGAAAGCTTCATGAGGATTATGCATGCTGGCTTGAAATCCTTAGAGATAACAGATATGCAGCAGGTATCAATATGCCACTGCTTTACTACAGAGTCCGTCCAGGCTCAAAATCAGGGAATAAGCTTAATTCAGCGATTCTTAATTATAATACTTATAAGAGAATAGGACTTAAATTCGGCGAGAGGATATTCTATATGATGACTTATAGCATGAATGGATTATTAAAGTATAGAAAGAGATAATATATGGCAAAGAATAGTGACAAGAATATAAAAAAAGAAGAGATTGAAGAAGAAAGAAAAGCAGGCCCTGTGGAGAAGAAAAGAGAGATCAAAGATAGAAGTTCTCTTATTATCTCACGACTTGAGAATATAGTTAAAAATGCAAAGAGCGTTCCTCTCAGCCAGGGAATGGTACAGGTAGACAGCGAAGAGATGCTGGTGCTTCTTGAGAATCTGTCAGATGCAGTTACCCGTGAAATGAGAGTTTATAGAGAGGTAACAGATAAGCAGGCCCGTATAATAAATGAGGCTAAGGAACAGGCTGAAGAGATCCTTTATGAGGCAGAGAAATCAGCCAGCCGTATCCGTGTTTCCAAGAGAAGAGCTAATGAGCCGCCTTCATTTAAACAGTCAGATCTTGCAAGAGATGAAAAGCTTGCGCTTCGTACTGCAAATGACATTTATGCGGCTTCCCTTATTTACACAGATGAAATGCTTACAGAGGTAGATCACCTGGTGAATGATGCCTATGAAAAAATCGAGCAGGAATATGAAAGAGTAAGAACTACTCTTAAGCAGAAGATTGAAAGCGTATCTGAGAATAAGACTGAACTTATGAAGAATCTTGATGAGCTTTCAGCTACAGACAGATACAGCCAGATCTTAGAGATAAGCCAGCTGCTTTCAAATGAATTATACCGTGAAAGAGAAAAGCAGAGAATCCTTGATAAGGATAAGACAGTACAGTTAGAGATCAGCTTTGATGAAGATGGAAAGCCTGATTTATCAAAGGATAGATTAAAGGATAGAGAAGAGATCAATCCTGACAGAACTGTTAAGAAGACTATTGAAAAGCATGCGGAAAGCCTTGATATCAAGGTTAGAAAACGTGAGCCTATCAAAGAGGCTGTAAGAGAAGCTAAGTCAAAGATTGAAAAAGAGAAGAAAGAAATTTTAAAAGATGAAGTTTCTGATTATGGAGATTTTGAATAATGGAAATTAAACCATATAGAAGAATGATAAATTATTATGAGACTGACCAGATGCACGTGGTACATCATTCAAATTATGCCAGATTCTTAGAAGAGGCAAGACTTGATCTGATGAAACAGGCAGGACTTTCTTATGAAAAGATGGAGGAAATGGGAATCATAATCCCGGTTCTTGAACTCCATGATTTTTATAAGGATGCCATCCACTACGGGGATGAGATAATCATTATTCCGGAGTTTAAGAGCCTTAGTGCAGTTAAGTTTTCTCTTGATTATGAGATAAGGGATGCATATACAGATGTTCTTAAGCATACAGCTATGACCAGCCATGCATTTCTTGACAGAGATTTTAAACCTATGAACATGAAGAAGAAATTTCCTGATGTATATAGCATTATGGAAAGCCTAGTTAAATAAGGGGAATTAAGATGTTTAAGAATAAATACACAGGGGAAGATGTAATATTTTCATGTGAAGTATTTCCTCCAAAGAGAAATGATGATATGTATGATATTTTCAGAACTTTGGATGAGATAACAGATTTAAAACCGGATTTTATAAGCGTGACTTATGGTGCAGGAGGAAGTAATTCCAAGAAAACAGCTACCATAGCGTCTTACATAAAGAATATTTGTGAGGTTCAGCCACTGGCTCATATGACAGCTGCTGGTATGACAGAAGAAAAGTTAGATGATCTTCTTAATGAATTAAAGAGAAAGCAGGTTGATCAGATACTTGCTCTTCGTGGCGACAAGCCAAGAGATATGTCAGAAGAGGAATTTGAAGCAAGACATTATAAATATGCTTCTGACCTTATTGATGATATTAAGAAAAAAGGTGATTTTAAGATAGCAGCTGCCTGCTATCCGGAGATCCATCCAGAATCAGTGGATTTAGAAAATGACCTTAAGAACTTAAAATATAAGGTGGATAGAGGAGTTGAAAGCTTAATATCCCAGATGTTTTTTGATAATGAGAAGTTCTATCAGTTTTTAGATAATTTAAGAAAATATGGTATCACATGTCCTGTGCATGCAGGAATAATGCCGATAACAAGAGCAAATCAGCTTGGAACCAGTGTCAGTCTTTCAGGTTCTTCAGTTCCACAGAAGCTTTCTAATCTCATTGCAAAATATGCAGATGATCCAGAAGGTATGAGACAGGCTGGAATTGAATATGCTATCTGGCAGTGCGAAGACCTTCTTCGCCATAATGTAAATGGCATTCATTTATATTGCATGAATAAGTCGGATATCACTAAAGAGATTTACGAAGCAATATCAAAGTAACACTCAAGTTTTTCATGGTTTATAGTATTTGTTGACTGACCGGTCAATTGACTGGTTTACAAAAGGGTATATTTCTTCTATAATTATGAAGGATATTTTCCGATGTAGTAGTTGTGGAAGAATAATCCAGATAAATTACATGGTACATCTAAGGAGGAAAACAGATGGATTACAAGAATTCCGGTGTTGATATCGAAGCTGGATACAAGTCAGTGGAACTTATCAAAGAGCACATTAAGAAGACAATGCGTGAGGAAGTCCTTACAAATATTGGTGGATTTTCAGGCGCTTTCTCAATGACAAAGTTCAAAGATATGGAAAACCCAACACTTGTTTCAGGAACAGATGGTGTAGGAACAAAGCTTAAGCTTGCATTTATACTTGATAAGCATGATACAGTAGGTATCGACTGCGTAGCTATGTGTGTAAATGATATTGCTTGTGCCGGTGGAGAACCTCTTTTCTTCCTTGACTATATAGCTTGCGGTAAGAACTATCCTGAGAAGATTGCTCAGATCGTTAGCGGTGTTGCAGCTGGCTGCGTACAGTCAGATGCTGCTCTTATCGGTGGTGAAACAGCAGAAATGCCAGGTTTCTACCCTGTTGACGAGTATGACCTTGCAGGTTTCGCAGTTGGTGTTGTAGATCAGAAGGATCTTATCACAGGTGCTAATATTAAGAATGGTGATACACTTGTTGGTATCGCATCAAGCGGTGTTCATTCAAATGGTTTCTCACTTGTTAGAAAGATCTTTGATATGTCTGATAAGTCACTTAACAGATATTTCCCTGATCTTGGCAGAACACTTGGTGAGACTCTTATCGAGCCTACAAAGATCTATGTTAAGGCTTTAAGAAGTGTTAAGGAAAGTGGAGTTGTTATCAAGGGTGCCAGCCACATTACAGGTGGTGGATTCTATGAAAACATTCCTAGAATGCTTCCAGATGGTATTGCTGCAAAGATCAATAAGAATTCATATGATGTTCCTCCAATCTTTAAGCTTATGGCTTCAGAAGGTAAGGTAGAGGAGCACGTAATGTACAATACATATAACATGGGTATCGGTATGGTACTTGCAGTTGATTCAGCTGATGCTGATAAGACAGTTGCTGCTCTTAAGGCTGCTGGTGAAAATGCTTACATCCTTGGTGAAGCTGTTACAGGAGAAAAGGGAGTAATCTTATGCTAAGAGTTCTTGTACTTGTTTCTGGTGGTGGAACTAATCTTCAGGCAATCATTGATGCTACTAAGAGTGGCCAGATCACTAATACAGAGATAGTTGGTGTTATCAGTAATAATAAGAATGCATTTGCCCTTGAGAGAGCTGCAAAAGCTGGAATTAAGGGGGAAGTTGTATCTCCTAAGGATTACGAGTCAAGAGACATTTTCAATAAGGAATTTCTTAATAAAGTAGATTCATATAAACCTGATCTCATTGTACTTGCGGGATTTTTAGTTGTTATCCCACCAGAAATGATAGACAGATACGAAGGAAAGATCATCAATATCCATCCTTCTCTTATTCCATCTTTCTGCGGTACAGGCTTTTATGGACTTAAGGTTCATGAGGCAGCTCTTGAAAGAGGTGTTAAGATTTCAGGTGCTACAGTTCATTTTGTAGATAAGGGAACAGATACTGGCCCTATTATCTTACAGAAGGCTGTTGAGGTGCTTCCTGGGGATACACCAGAAGTGCTTCAGAAGAGGATCATGGAGAATTGCGAGTGGAAGATACTTCCACAGGCTATCGATATGATCGCTAACGGAAAACTTAAATAACTTAAATATATTTGGGTGCCCAGGTTTTTCTGGACACCCATAGTTTGTAAAAAGGAGAGATTAGTTCAATGAAGGTTTTGATAGTCGGCGGCGGCGGAAGAGAACATGCCATCACTTGGGCTGTAGCTAAGAGCAAGAGAGTTGATAAGATCTATGCTGCACCAGGAAATGCAGGTATTGCAGAATTAGCTGAGTGTGTAGATATTTCTGTAATGGATAAAGAAAACTTAGTTAAGTTCGCTAAGGAAAAAGAAATTGACTTCGTTATCGTAGGACCGGATGATCCACTGGCAGCAGGTGTTGCGGATGCTTTCCTTGATGAAGGAATTAAGACATTTGGACCAAGAAAAAATGCAGCTATAATTGAAGCTTCAAAGGCTTTCTCTAAAGACCTTATGAAGAAGTATGATATCCCATCTGCAGCATATGAAGTATTTGATAATGCTGATGCAGCTATGGAATATGTTAAAACATGTAAGATCCCGGTAGTTCTTAAGGCTGACGGACTTGCTCTTGGTAAGGGTGTTCTTATCTGTATGACAAGAGAAGAGGCTATCAGTGGTGTTGAAGAACTTATGGTAGATAAGAAGTTTGGAACAGCTGGTAATAAGATCGTTATTGAAGAGTTCATGACAGGTAGAGAAGTTTCAGTTCTTTGCTTCTCAGACGGAAAGACAATTCTTCCTATGACTTCAGCTCAGGATCATAAGAGAGCTGGGGACAACGATACAGGACTTAATACAGGGGGAATGGGAACATTTTCACCTAGTCCATTCTATACAAAGGAAGTTGATGAATTCTGCAAGGCTCACGTATATCAGAAGACTATTGATGCTATGCGTGAAGAAGGAAGAGAATTCAAGGGTGTACTTTTCTGCGGACTTATGCTTACACCTGATGGACCTAAGGTTCTTGAATATAATGCAAGATTTGGTGATCCAGAGACTCAGGTTGTACTTCCTAGAATGAAAAATGACATCATTGATGTTATGGAAGCTTGTGCAGATGGTACTCTTGATAAGATCGATCTTGAATTTGAAGATAATGCTGCAGTTTGCGTAATGCTTGCTTCAGACGGTTATCCATTAGAGTATAAGAAGGGATTCCCAATCAAGGGGCTTGAAAACTTTAAGGGTAAAGATGATTATTTTGCTTTCCATTCAGGAAGTAAATTTAATGAAGAAGGTCAGGTAGTAACAAATGGCGGACGTGTACTTGGCGTAACAGCTATTGGTAAAGACCTTTTTGAAGCTAGAGCTAATGCTTACAAGGCAACAGAATTAATTGATTTTGAAAACAAATATATGCGTCATGATATTGGTAAAGCAATAGATGAGCAGTAAAAAAGTGAGGAATCATTTTTGAGTAATAAATATTCAGATGCAGCGGATGAGGCACTTAGGTTTGCAGAAAAATATGCGCGTAATAACAACAAGAGATATGTTGGCAGTCAGCATCTTCTTGTGGCGCTTTGCATGACAAGAGGCACTTCCAAAGTAATTTTAAGAAAACATAATATTGAGGCAGATAGATTAGAAGATGTCGTTAAGAGCATTGATTCAGAGGTCTTTAGAGATACTGAAGGCTTTGGCGGCTTTTCAGAAAAGACTCTGGACATTCTTGATCTTGCATTTGTTGAGGCTAAGTCTCTTAATTGTAATGAGGTGGGAACAGAACATATTCTTCTTGCTATCATTAATCATAAGAATAATCTGGCCTGCCGTATATTCCAGAGATTACATGCTAATGTAAGAGCTATAGCTATCGATATTTATAAGGCTTGTGGCATGTCTGAACCAAATGCAGAGAAGGCTTTTGCTCAGGTTCAGTCTGGGGAGAGAAAAAAGCCGGTTCCTGATAAGGGAATTCTTAGCCAGTACACCAGAGATCTTACAGAACTTGCTGCAACAGGCGGTGTGGATCCGGTTATTGGAAGAAGAACCGAGATTAAGAGGGTGCTTCAGATTCTTAGCAGACGAATGAAGAATAATGCCTGCCTTGTGGGTGAACCGGGTGTTGGTAAGACAGCTGTAGTTGAAGGCATAGCAGAACTTCTTTCTTCGGGAGATGTACCAAGCATCATGGATGGAAAGAGAATCCTTTCTCTTGATCTTTCAGCGATGATAGCAGGTTCAAAATATAGAGGCGAATTTGAAGACAGACTTAAAGGTGCTATAAGAGAAGTGAAGGCTGCAGGAAATATCATCTTGTTTATTGACGAGCTTCATACTCTTATTGGAGCAGGGGGAGCAGAAGGTGCTATGGATGCATCAAACATCTTAAAGCCGGCTCTTTCCCGTGGAGAGATTCAGGTTATCGGTGCTACAACTCTTGATGAGTATAGAAAGAGGATCGAGAAGGATCCGGCATTGGAAAGAAGATTCCAGCCGGTATTTGTTGATGAGCCTTCAAGAGAAGAAGCTATCAGCATTTTAGAGGGAATTGCTTCAAAATATGAGGAACATCACAATGTTGAGATTGAAAGGGAGGCTCTTGTTGCAGCTGTTGATCTTTCAGCCAGATACATAAATGACAGATTCCTTCCGGATAAAGCTATCGATCTTATTGACGAAGCATCTGCTAAGAAAAAGATGGAAGATTTCAAGGTAGATATAGATGTCTTTAAAGATGAAAGCGATTATTGTGATGCTTTAGAAGATGCCATAATGAATGGAGATGTGGAAGAGGCCAGAAGACTTCGCTCTATCCTTGAGGATGAGGATAAGAAGAGAATGGCTCGTTCTTCAAGAACTTCTAGAGTCCCTAAGGGATCATTTGTAGTAAGCGCAGAAGATGTGGCAGAGGTAGTGTCTCTCTGGACTAAGATCCCTGTGGCAAAACTTACTCAGAGTGAAGCTTCTAAACTTCTTAAGTTAGAGGAAAACCTTCACAAGAGAGTAATTGGCCAGGATGAGGCGGTTACAGCTGTTTCAAAGGCTATAAGAAGAGGAAGAGTGGGATTAAAGGATCCTAACAGACCGATAGGTTCATTCCTATTCCTTGGACCATCTGGTGTTGGTAAGACAGAACTTTCAAAGGCTCTTGCAGCGGCACTTTTTGGAAATGAAAATAGCATGATAAGAGTTGATATGTCTGAATATATGGAAAAACAGAGTGTATCAAAACTTATCGGTTCCCCTCCGGGATATGTGGGATTTGAAGAAGGCGGACAGCTTTCTGAGAAAGTAAGAAAGAATCCTTATTCAGTAATTCTTTTTGATGAGATAGAAAAGGCACATCCGGATGTATTTAATGTACTTCTTCAGGTGCTTGACGATGGAAGAATTACAGATTCTCAGGGACGTAAGGCTGACTTTAAGAATACTATCATAATAATGACATCTAACGCAGGTGCCGACAGGATAGTTGAGCCTAAACATCTTGGATTCATAACAGAAGAAGACGATACTGCTCTTCGCCATAAGGAAATGAAGGAGAATGTAATGGATGAAGTTAAACGGATCTTCAGACCGGAATTCCTTAACCGTATCGATGAAACTGTAGTATTTTCAGCTCTTACAAAAGAAAATGTTATGGATATTGCATCTCTTATGCTTAAAGAATTAAAGGATAGAGCTGCAAAGAATCTTAATATAAAACTTTCTTATGGAAAGACTTTAAGAGATTTCATTTACAAGAAGGGATTTGATCCTAAGTATGGTGCCCGTCCTCTTAAGAGGGCAATCCAGAATTATGTGGAGGATGAGCTTTCTGAGGAAATTCTTTCAGGTCGCATAAATTCAGGAGATTCAGTAAGTATTTCTGTTAAGAGTGACAAAGTAATTTTTAATAGAAAATAAATAATTAATTAATGGCATTTAGTACAGTTTTATAATATAATAGTCTTAACACTGAAAACGGTTTAAATCATTCGCGAGGGTTTCTTCGCAATACGAGATTTATGGACATTTTTATTACAAGATTGTATTAGGAGGCAAGGCAAAATGGCAGTAATTAGCGAACTCATTCGAGAAGAAGAAAATGGTTCACTCAGCTTCGGTGACTACAGTTTACCAGTTAAGACAAAGCAGGACGGATTTAAATATAACGGAGATGCATATAAGATCAAGACTTTTTGTGAGATCACAAGACTTGAAAAAAATGGCAGTTTTTTATATGAATCAGTTCCAGGAACTGCAGTCCATAATTATATGTCTAATGCTTCAAAAGTAATGTTTGAAGTTGAAGGGGATAAGGATGCACAGATCACCCTTGAACTTGAATCAGAGACAGAGTATAAGGTACATGTAGATCAGGTTTATGTCGGAAAGATGAAGACTGATCTCGGTGGAAAGCTTACTATTTCAGCTGAACTTGAAGAAAACGATAAGATTGCTGTAGTAGTAGAAAAGGTTGATTAATTAAAATAATTATAGAGGCCTCTGTATCGAGAATAGATGCAGAGGCTTTTTTATTAGATCCCTCTACAGGTATATCAAGAGAATGATAAACAAAGGGATTTTATTCATTTGGAGGAAAAAAATTGGGAAAGGAAAAACAGATATATTTCTGCAAGGAATGTGGATATGAATCTGCAAAATGGATGGGACAGTGTCCAGGCTGCAGGCAGTGGAATACATTTGTTGAAGAAAAGGTAGTTATAGGCCGTGGCAAGAATAATGCAGTATCTGCTAAAGATAAACCTGTGCCAACCAGCATAACCTCTGTGGCAGTGGAAAGAGAACAGAGGATATTTACTGGCATCGAAGAACTGGATAGAGTTCTCGGTGGCGGAATAGTAAGAGGTTCTCTGGTGTTAGTAGGCGGTGATCCGGGAATCGGAAAGTCAACGCTTTTACTTCTTATGTGCCGTAACCTTGTTAAGGAAGATACAAAGGTTCTTTATGTTTCAGGAGAAGAATCTCTGTCGCAGATAAAGATGCGTGGAGTGAGACTTCATGCCCAGGATGAAAGACTGATACTGCTTTCGGATAATGACATCGACAATGTGGAACAGTCAATTGAAAAGTGTGAAGCAGAGGTAGTGGTAATAGACTCCATCCAGACCATGTGTGATACCAGTCTCGATAATGTACCTGGAAGCGTGACTCAGGTAAGAGAGATCACAACCCGCCTTATGCAGATTGCTAAAAGGCTGGATGTGGCAATATTTATAGTAGGTCATGTTACAAAGGAAGGAACCGTGGCAGGTCCAAAAACTTTAGAACATATGGTGGATTCTGTGCTCTATTTTGAAGGAGATGAAAGTGCAGGCTTCAGACTGCTTCGTGCAGTAAAGAACAGATTTGGATCAACAAATGAGATCGGATGCTTCTCCATGACTGAAGAGGGCTTAGAAGAAGTTACAAACCCTTCTGAAATGTTTCTAAGCGGCAGACCTTCCATGGCACCAGGTTCCGTCGTTATAAGCTCCATAGAGGGCAGCAGAGCCATTATGGTGGAGCTTCAGGCTCTGGTGGCAGATACTAATTTCAACCAGCCAAGACGTACCACAGTAGGACTGGATTATAACAGAGTCAATCTTCTCATTGCTGTTCTTGAAAGAAGAGGCGGCATAAATCTGGCCGGCTATGATTGCTACGTAAATATAGCAGGTGGTATAAAGATAAATGATCCATCATCGGATCTGGGTATCATTTGCGCCCTTACTTCCAGCTTTAAAAACCGACCTGTAGGGGATGATACCATAATCATAGGAGAAGTAGGCCTTGCAGGGGAGATAAGAGGAGTAAGAAGCCTTTCCCAGAGAGTTAAAGAGGCACACAAACTCGGCTACAAGAAAGCCATAGTTCCATACTCTAATAAGAATGCGGATTTTAAAGGGGTAGACATGGAAATACATTTTGTAAAGACAATACAGGAGGCACTTGAATTAATATGAAATATAAAAATGTAATGTTTGATTTATACGGAACCCTTATAGATATAAGAACTAACGAAGATATCCCTATGCTTTGGTATAATTTCGCGGCTTTATATAAAAGAAATGGCGCTGACTATCTTCCTATGGAACTTAGGAAAATGTATCTTAAATATGAAAGAGATGAAAGACAGAAAGTTTCAGAGGAACATCCAGAGCTTACTCATATTGATATAGATATAGCATGGGTTTTTGCCCAGCTTTATAAGGATAAAGGTGTTGCTCCTTCAAGAGAAGTATTGGAATACACAGCCAAGCAGTTTAGAAAGATCTCCACATATTTCCTTAGACTCTATCCGGGGGTTAAGGAACTTCTTATATATTTAAAGGCAACAGGACGAAGAGTTATACTTATGTCTAACGCTCAGAGCCTCTTTACCATGCAGGAACTTGATGGCCTTGGATTAACTGAGCATTTAGATAAAATCTACATCAGCTCAGATGTAGGAATCAGCAAACCAGATCCTGAATTCTTTAATCATGCCGTAAATGAATTAGGACTTGATAAGTCAGAAACCATCATGGTAGGAAATGATTATATTTCCGACATGGGTGGCGCAGCAGCGGCAGGAATAGATGGACTTTACATTGACCAGGAAATCTCCTCAAAAATTGAAAGTGACTTTACAGCAGTGGAAAAGATCATGGATGGGGATGTGTATAAAATAATAGAGTTCTTTGAGAAAGATGAGTAGAACGGACGTCCGTTTATCTATTATATTATGGGATCTGTGATACTATTTTTAAAAAAATTTGTGGGCAAAAATCAAGCAAATAAAGGCTTTCTTAATGAAAAATGAAAATTCTTAAAAAAAGATTAAAAAAAGTGGTTGACGGATCCTTTTCATGGTGGTATTATAAACAAGCTGTCAGCGATGAGGGCAAACAACAAAAGTCTTCAAAGCCCAGTAAAATCAACGATCTTTAACAATTTAATAACATGACAACCCCGAAAATTCTTTAAACAAAGTTTTTTCGGATTTAGAACAAATCCAAACACAGTAAGTTTGAATGGCAAGAATTAAAGC
>JAFOIV010000083.1 GCA_017420535.1 Eubacterium sp.
AGATAATTCAGGAAAATTAAAAATAGGTTTTCAGACAGATGAAAAAGGAAATACTTTTTATCTAAATCCTAAGATTGAAACAGGAGTATTTAGTGATGATAGTGGTAAAAGATATGTTGCAGATCTTAATGGATATGTAGTATCTGGTAAAGGCTTAAAAGAAGTTCAAATAAGTGATAGAGAAAAAGAATACTATTATCTTAATGAGGATGGAAGTCTTTATTATGGTTGGATAAATATAGATGGATATGATTTTTATTTTAAAGACGAGATGGCTCGTAATGGTGTAGGTTATTGGGATGTGGATTATGATTTTGAAAATCATAAACAATATTACTATTATAAATGTTTTGATGAAAAGGGACATATAGTTAAAGATGCATATGTAGCTTATCATCCAAATTATGCAAATAATAAAAATGAATTATCTATCATAGGCAAAGATGGATATTGCTTAGATGGATGGTTTGAATATAAGGGAAATAAGTATTTTAGCAATGATGGAGCGGTTATTTCTAACAGAGTAGTTAGAATAACTGATGATGGACGGCTGTATTATTTTTGGGATACTAATACTTCTGAGGGTACGAAATATTATTTCAGACCAGATGGATCGTTAAATAAAGGGTGGTATAAAGGTTATTATTCTGACTCTAACGGAATATTACAAAAAGATGGTTGGACTACAATTGATGGTACAAAGTATTACTTTGAAAATGGAAAGGTATTAAGTAATGACACCTATTATTTTGATGAAAATGATAAGAAGGTTAATAAATATGACTCTTATAAATATAAATACGCTTTTGACTCAGAAGGTAAAATCGCGAATGGTTGGGTAAAGCATTCAGATTATATTCAATATTTTGTTGATGGACAGGAATATACAGGCTGGATCACTGAAGAAAATAATAAATATTATATTTCTAATTCAATCATGATTCGCAATCATGAAAAGTATATAGATGGCGTTTATTATTATTTTAATGAAGATGGTAAGGCCGCTAAGGGATGGATTAAAGATAATGTTCATGAAATCTGGTATTATCTTGATGAAGACTTTAAAGGACATAACGGATGGATTGGAGATTATTACATTTATAATGGTAAAATGTTAACTGATATAGTTATCTATAAACACAAAACAAATGATGGAACAATTACTTATTCATTTTCAGAATCCAATGCAGTAGCTGCATATGTTCTGGGAAAAAATGGTAAAATTATTAAAGGAAAAGGTGTAATAAATAGATATAATTCGGGCGTAGGAATACCTGTATTGACAGATAGTAAAACAGGAATTGCATATCAGGGAAAATGGGTTAAAGAAAATGGAAAATGGTATTGCTATTACTATGGAGTAAAATTAATGTCTTTCCTAAATAATGACAATTATTTTCAAGAAAGAATAAATGGTAAGTTATATATCTTTAATAAGGATGGATCATTAGCTACAGGGTGGATTAAATATGAGGATGTTATTTATGAAGCAATTGAAAATGGTGGAGGTGGCTATATTATCAAGGAAGATACTCGTCGTTATTATAGCAGTTCTTGGTATTATGCAGATGCCAATGGAAACCTTAAGAATGGATGGCTTAAATACAATGGTGCCTGGTATTATTTTTATAATGGGATGATGATGGTTAATTCTTATGTAAGTGATGATCTTAAATGGTATGCTGGTGCAGATGGAAAATGCTATGTGATCAATGCAATTAAGAATAAAAAAGGTACTGGTTGGACTAAAGTCGATGGTAAATGGTATTACACTGTAAATGGTAATTTAATCAGGAATGAAGTTAGATCAATCAATGGAAAAAAATATTATTTTCGACCAGATGGTTCAATGAATATTGGATGGTATCATAATGTAACGAGCCGCGGAAATCATGGATGGTATTATTCAGATTCAAATGGTGTAATTCATCCGGATGGATGGATCACATCTGGTGGAGCAAAGTATTATCTGGAAAATGGACATACTTTATGTAATGGAACATATTACTTTGATAAGAATAATAAGAGAGTTGAAAAAACTTCAGATTATAAAACAAAGTACTATTTTGATTCCAAAGGCCGAGTTGCAAATGGTTGGGTTAATAACAAAGATTGGTTTTATTACAAAAATGGCCAGAAATTCACTGGTTGGGTAAAATCTGGAAATGATTATTATTATTTTAACAACTCAGAAATGATTAAATCTAGTGTTAATTATGAAATAAATGGAGTTAAGTACGGCTTTAAACCTGATGGTAAAATGGCTAAAGGCTGGTATAAACATAATTCTAGTTGGTACTATTATGATAATAATGGCAGTCCATATACTGGATGGCAGGGAGATTATTTCATTGAAGATGGAATAATGAAGACTTGGAGTCCTATTTTTAAAGTTAAAAACCTTGATGGAATCATATCATATAAAACTTCATATAACTCTTTTGAAGATACGGTAATTGCCGCTTATTATTTAGGTGCTGATGGTAAAATCATTAAAGGTAAAAAAATAAATAATACTGGATATACGATCAACTATATATTAACGGATGAAAAAACTGGATTAGTAGATGAAGTAAAATGGGTTAAAGAAAGTGGCAAGTGGTATTGCTATAGATGGGGGCTTAGCTGGGATAATACATATGATAAGAAAAAATATATTATAGACATTGATGATAAAGAATATGGATTTAATGCAGATGGCTCTTTAGCTTCAGGTTGGTTTACAGATCGTAGTGGAAATAGATGTTATGCTAAATCAAATGTAAATCCTGAGAAGGAAACCAATTTATATACAGGATGGATTACTGAAAATGGTGATAAATATTACATTTTAGAAGGTCGTCTGCTTCTTAATGATTATGTACCATATTCAAATGGATGGTATGCAGGAGAAGACGGAAAATGTAGGTTTATTGATTTTTCCCAATAATCAATTTTATAAGTTATAAGTGGGCCATAACATGGCCCACTTTTATTAAAGGAGGTTATCTCATATGGATAAGAAAAAGAAGACTCATTTACTTATACTGACAGTGATTATATTTTTTCTGATAGGAACATTGTATCGACAGATAGGAATATCAGATGTTTTGGCTGATGATCATAATCATGATTGGAAAGTCGAGTGGAACTGGGTAAGTGATAAAGACGAAAAGTATACTTCAGCTAAGGCATTAATGACATGTTCTGAATGTAATGAAAAGAAAGAAATTGAGGCAGAAATTTCTATCGAAGAAGATGATGAGAATATAATATATACAGCTAAGATTCAATTATCTGAAGGGGAATATACAGATAAAAAAATAGTTAAAAAGAAATCAAAACTTCCAGTAGGGTGGAATAAGATTGCAGGAAAATGGTATTATGTCGATTCTGACCAGAGTTATCATAAGGGCTGGAAAAAAATAAATTCAAAATGGTATTACCTTGATAATTCAACAGGTGAGATGAAAACAGGATGGGTAAAGGATCAAGGTAACTGGTATTTTATGAATAAATCAGGAGTGATGCAGAAAGGCTGGCTTTCCAATAATGGAAAATGGTATTATATGGCAAATTCTGGAAAGGCATCAACAGGTTGGCATCAAATTGGAGGTAAATGGTATTACTTTGATAAAACAACATGTGCGATGAAAACAGGTTGGGTATTTGATTCAAATAAATGGTATTATTTTAAATCTTCCGGAGAAATGCTTAAAGGCGGATGGCAATTTATTGGTGGAAAGTGGTACTATTTGTCAGTTCATGGAGACATGCAGACCGGTTGGTTGAAATATAATAATGACTGGTATTGTTTGGATACTAATGGAGAGATGTTACGCAACACAGTAGTAGATGACTATTTTCTTAATGAAAGTGGAAAATGGGTGAATATATCTATGGCTGAAGCTACAGGCATTTATTCGTTAAAACTGCGGTTTGCAGACGGAGAAGTTGTAAATGTAACGGGAATAGATTTAAAGAAGGCGTCTTATCATCATTATTATGATAATGAGACTGTTCCACAGGCAATAGTTGCTGATGCTATATGTAAATACTATGCTGATTTAATAATGGCAGAACCTTCATTAAAAACAGATAAGGATAAAGTTGCTACTGCTGCATCTGTATCAGCTTCATTTTGCAGAGAATGTGCATATGGTCAAGATTCAGAGAGACATTACAGATCGCCTTATGGAGTATATGTCGGTAAAGTTTTTACATGCGCTGGAGCAACCAGAGCCTTGGGTAGAATTTTAGATTATATGGGATATAGCTGGACTCATGCTAATGAAAATGAGTATAAGCATCAGTGGTGCATTTTGAAAATGGATGGTAAGACAGGTTATGCCGATGGACAGGGATATTACGTTGGCTATGGTAAACACCCAGAAGATAAGTAAAATCTGTTAACGTCGAGGTTCAAAGAAAAAATATCATAAAGAAGGCAATCCTAGCCAAAATATAATAAAGACACGAAAGAATCCCTCCAAAGGGCATGTTTAGCCCGCTGGAGGGATTGCTTGAGCGTCTATTTATTTTGGCGTCCGTTCGCCGTTATTTTGGTATTCTACAGATAACTTGTGAGGAAGAATCGTGATATCACCTGTAGCAATGCATTATATTTACTCATATCAAAGAACACATTTCCGAATATAAGTGTAGCCACAAGTATCAGTGGCAGTACCTTTTCAAAAACTCCGCTTTTTCTAAATATAAAGCTGAATAAAAATGCTACAGCCCATGTAGCAATTCCATATAAAACCATTGTTCCTAAAGTGCTTAAAGCCTTTGATGGATCTGAGATAACAAGGGTTATATAAGCCACAAGAGTTACCGGAAGAATAGTTGAGATGATATGTATCATTCTGAGTGTCAGGTTTTCTTTTGTAGTAAGCCTTAGATAAAGTCCTTTTTCCTTATCATAAAGATAGGACAGAACTCCAAGCAGACCTGCAGCAAGAATGATAAATCCGGCAATCTTTCTGATAGGGAGAGCAGTTGGCTGGATGGAATTAAGAGTATTATATTTTCCGCCAGACATATCCTCTACAGTAAAGATGCTATCAGATTCTTTATATTCTTTAAAAAATCTATCAGTGAGAGTGTTAAGCTCTTCTTTATTGATATTATCAAATTCCTCGAAGCTATCCATTTTATATTTAAGGATCTTTAAAGCTCCGTAATCAAAGAAGGTGCTGAAAACTTCCTCTTTTGCAAGACTTTGAAGCTCTGGAACTGCGGTTCTATATAAAATGATAGGCTTTAGAGTTTTCATATCACAGCAGCTGTCCATAAATCCCTCAGGAATGTAAAATCCCATTTCAGCTTTCTTTGAAGCGATGTCATCATAGATTTGATCTAAGGAGGAAGCTTTATAAAAAACAAATATGGAATTACGACTAAGAAGATCATCCACCATTTTTTCAGCTTCCTGAGAGGTGTCATCTGAATAAATGACTACAGGGATGTATTCACTTTTTTCTTCTGCCGGAAGATTTTTATATATAATAAGTACTGCTATTAAGATAAGCAGCATAATGATATTTAAAGGCTGTTTAATAGAGCGCTTTAACATCACTTTTAATCTGTTTAATGTAAGCATAATTCTCCTTTAGAACATTGAAGTAAGTACAAACTGAATAAGATGATAAAATGGATTATATGTTGCAAAATTCTTCATAAACCCTGGTAGGAGCGCCATAGGGATAAGTCCTCCGGAAATATACATTATAAGAATAACGCCAATAAATAAAGCAAGACAGGCATAGGTTTTGTTCTTTATAAATGTAAAACAAAGACCGATTAAAGTACTTACTAAAAGTGAGATAGGTATCATAGCAAGAAATGATACAGCTTTTGGTTTTATTCCTCCAATGAAAAATGCAGCCAGTATTATTAAAGCTGATACATAGATAGGTATAGTGGTTGCAAGTATCTCGCTGATAACTACAGGACATTTCTTAAGCCCCATGGCATTCTGCCTTAACATATAGGAAGTATTCTTTGATTTATAAAAACTTCCCAAAGAAAAGCATGTAAAGAATAGTATCAGCAGAAGATAGGCAGCAGCCATATTTTGTTGAAGAGAAAAGCGGGATAGGGATTCGAAGATCCTTTCTTCAAATGCATTTTCTCTTGAAAGAACATATTTAAAATTATTTGTATCTACTTCCACATAGTGTTCTGATGCAATTTCAGGATCTACTCCATAGAGATTCTGGATATCTCCAAGAGTATATACAGAAGCCTGGGCTGTACCAAGTACATTGGAAAGGCTGATGATAAGGTCATTTACAATATGCTCATCCAAAGTGTCATTATTCTTAAAGATGATCTTCACATCAAGATTTTCTCCCGTTAAGACGCTGTTTACAAAGCCTTCAGGTATATCTATAAATACTAAAGCTTCGTTATTTTTAAGCAGTTCTTTACCTTCCTCTTCAGAGGAGACATTTATTATATTTACTGACTCCTGAAAACTTTCCATATTTTCCACAAATGAAAGACCGAGAGAGTTATATCTTGAGTCATCCGGAAGATATAAGGCTACATTTACGTTGTCGTAACCTGCGCCAGAAAAGAAAAGCTTACTGCCATAGATCACAACTGTAGATGTAACAAGAAGAAAGAGCAGAGTATATAGACATATCTTTGGTGTGATCTTAATACTTCTCTTTATATTTAAAATAAGTGTTCTTAAAAACTGTGACATAATTAATTCCTTAAAAGATCTATTAATGAGTCGTAGGACTGAGAGATATTTCTGATATCTGTCATAGTGCCGTTTTTTAATAGATAAATGGTGCTGCAAAGATCAAAGATCTTTTCTTCGTGAGATGCGATTATTACCATTCCCTTTGCTTTGGCAAAATTAGAGAGAAACAGGGAGATATCTTTCTTTGCCACCAGGTCAAGAGCGGCAAAGGGCTCATCTAAAAGAAGGACCCTTGGATCATTTATAAGGACTGATAAAATTGAAAGACGCTTCTTCATGCCGCCGGACATGGCCTTGATAGGGGTATCGATAAATGATGCAACACCAAGACTTGAATATGGCTGACGGTTCATCTTTTCCATAATTTCAGCTTTTGAAAGCTTTGTCCAAAGACGTAAGTTATCTATGGCAGATAATTCTTCAATAAGTGGATTCTCCTGAGTTACTAAACCGAAGTTTTTTCTATAATCAGGAGAAGTGCTGTTAATGTCATTTAATGTGATCTCTCCGGAATCAGGCTTTTTAATACCTGCAATGGTATGAAGGAGAGTGGATTTACCAGAACCATTTAAACCTAAAAGACCGATGATATTTCCGTATTCTGCATTAAGATATACATTGCTTAGAACGGTTTTTTTCTTATATGAAAGGGTGAGATCCGTGCATTTAAGCATAAAAATGGTCCTCCTCAATAACCTGAAAATCAAGATAATCAAAATCGATACTTTCTACAAAAGAATCCTTGGTAAAGCGTGTCCTTGAATGCTTTATAAAATCTTTCTTATTGATATCAAGCCACTGAGGAACTGCCAGATCAAATTCGCGGCAGCAGTCTTCAAGTGCTTTATAAACCTTATGGGTTCTGGTCATTGCTTTATCATCTATTATGATAACGGTATCCCGCAGTAAATGATTTTCTTTAATTATCTTGGCCCAAACTCTGAACATGTAAATCTCCCTAAAAAAATATCTGTTTTTTTTAATTTGTGTTATTATATCAAATATGGGGTTAATGTAAAATTATAATCCCCCTAATATATCGAATGTTCAACAAATCAAAACAAGTATAACACAATTAAGTCACAATTGATTGCTAAATTTATTCGATGTATTCTAAGAAAGGAGCGATCATCATGGATAACAGATTTGAATACGGCAACAATAACAGTGTTTCAGGACAAAACTTTAGTAACAACACATCAGTAAATGCTGGAGGGGGAAATGGTGAAAGCCAGAATTTTGGATACAGCAGTCCCAAAAATAATTCTTTTATGAATCCAAATGGAGATAATTTCTCAGCTGATTCTAATCTGGATTCAACAGCAAATACTAATAACCAGAGTTTTTATAATCAGAATCCTTATGGTTATAATAAGGGGCCACAGAGTGCATTTGGCAAGCCTGAAGAGGAACGTGCAGCATCGGTTGATATTCTGGGGCTGAATGAAAATCCAAAGAATAAAAAGAAGGATAGTAAGGGTAAAAAGCAGAAGGAAGAAAAGGGTACAGGCAGTCATTTCTTAAGAAGCCTTGTGAGCGGTGCTATATTTGGAATAGTTGCAGCGGCTGTTTTTATTGGAGCAAATCATGCTTCAGGCCTTATATGGAACAGCAAGAGAGATACAAAGACAACTGTTACTGAGCAGTCAAAGGGGAATGGAACTATAGAGCAGGGAAATCCAATTGACCCATCAGGAACATCAACAGTTAATTATGATGTGGCTGAGATTGTAAAGAATTCACAAACTGCCATTGTATCTATAACTGTTACAATGAAATCCCAGTATGATTTCTTCTATGAGACTTATGAGCAGGAAGCTGAAGGTGCTGGTTCAGGTATTATTATCAAGAAGGACGATAAAAAGCTTTATATAGCAACTAATTATCATGTTATAAAAGGTGCAGAAACAATAAAGGTTGGTTTCTCAGATGGCGAGATTGTTGATGCTAAGGTACTTGGCGGAGATGAGAAGCAGGATATTGCAGTTATTGAGATCAATCTTTCAGAAATCCCTGATTCAACAATGAATACAATAACAATAGCAGCTATCGGTAATTCAGATGAATTAAATGTTGGTGAGCCAGCCATCGCTATTGGTAATGCCTTAGGTTATGGACAGTCAGTTACTGTTGGTTACATCAGTGCCCTTAACAGAACTATCAGCGGAAATGACAATGATATGACTTATATTCAGACTGATGCAGCCATCAATCCTGGTAACTCAGGTGGTGCCCTTATCAATGCTAAGGGTGAAGTGATTGGTATCAATTCAGTTAAATATGTTGATAGCAAAGTAGAAGGTATGGGATTCTCAATTCCTATCAATACAGCTATGGAACTTATCAATGAAATTATCGATGGAACATTTGGAGATGTATATCTTGGTATACAGACAGTTAATATCAGCAAACAGTATTCTGAAATATACGGAATGCCAGAAGGTGTAATGATCAAAGCAGTTGAAGATGATTCTCCTGCAGATAAGGCACAGCTTCACAAAGGCGATATAATTGTTGAATTTGATGGTACCGAAGTTTATACTAATAAGGAACTTCAAAAATTATTAAAGGAAAAGGAAGCTGGAGATAGCGTTGAAGTTACACTATATAGAGTTGATTCTATGGGAAGCTATAAGAAGCAGACGATTAAAGTAACCCTCCAGAAAGATACTTCCAAGTAAATTGAAATGTACAAACTCATTACCACAGATGGTAGAGCAAAAAGAGGAGAATTTGTAACGCCACACGGCGTGATCCAGACTCCTGTATTTATGAATGTAGGTACAGTAGCAGCGATCAAAGGCGGTGTGGCAGCAGATGATCTAGAAGATATAAACACACAGGTTCTTCTGTGTAATACTTATCATCTTCATGTCAGAACAGGAGATGAGACAATTAAGAAATTAGGCGGCCTCCATAAGTTTACAACATGGAGACGGCCTATTCTTACTGATTCAGGCGGATTTCAGGTGTTTTCTCTTGCCAAACTCCGCAATATCAAGGAAGACGGCGTAACATTTAACTCTCATATTGATGGACGCCGTATCTTTATGGGACCGGAAGAAAGTATGACTATCCAGTCAAATCTCGGTTCAACTATCGCCATGGCTTTTGATGAATGTCCACCGGCTAAAGCGGATAGAAATTATATCCAGCCTTCAGTAGACAGAACCTATAGATGGCTTCTTCGCTGCAAGAACAAGATGGACGAATTAAATAAAATGGATGGCACTGTTAATCCACAGCAGATGCTCTTTGGTATAAACCAGGGTGGTGTATTTGATGACATCAGAATTGAAAATGCCAAGAGGATCAGAGAGCTGGATCTTCCAGGTTATGCTTTAGGTGGACTTGCAGTTGGTGAATCTCATGAGGAAATGTACCATGTAATAGATGTTACAGCCCCTCACCTTCCACAGGATAAACCTTTATATTTAATGGGAGTTGGTACGCCAGCTAACATTTTAGAGGCAGTTGACAGAGGTGTTGATTTCTTCGATTGCGTATATCCTACAAGAAATGGAAGACATGGTCATGTATATACTAACCATGGTAAGATGAACCTCCTGAATGCAAAGTATGAATTAGATGAAAGACCAATTGATGATACTTGCGACTGCCCTGTATGTAAGAGGTATTCAAGGGCATATGTAAGACATCTTCTTAAGGCTAAAGAGATGCTTGGCCTTAGATTTTGCGTCTTGCATAATTTAGCTTTTTATAATAAGATGATGGAGGAAATCCGCGAGGCTATCGAAGAACATAGATATGCAGAGTATAAGAAAGATAAGCTCGCTAAGGTTACCGGAAAAGAATTAGATTAAGGAGACATTTATGATTTTACTTACAAATGGAGCAGCCCCAGCTGGTACAGGATCATTTACACTTATTGGAATGGTTGTTTATATTATTATAATGATCGTTGTTTTTTCTTTTATTTCAAAGCGTTCACAGAAGAAACAGGCAGCACAGCAGGATGAATTATTCAAATCATTACAGCCAGGTGATAACATTATGACAACAAGTGGTTTCTATGGAACTATCCTTGATGTTGTTGATGATACAACTATTATCGTTGAATTTGGAAATAATAAGAATTGCCGTATTCCAATGCATAAGAAAGCGGTAGCTCAGGTTGAAAAGGCTGGTACTGCTGAAATTAACGGTGAGGAAGAGTAATTCCTTAATACCAGGAGGTACATTATGTTAAAGATGAGACGAACTATCGCTACAATTCTTTGTGGTGTAATGCTCCTGTCGACATTTACAGCTTGCGGTAAGAAGGATGATAAGAAATATGTATCACCTAATCTTAATAATCCTACTACTGACAATACAGCAACTGAAACAGACGCAAGAAATAATAATAGCGTCCCTGGAGACTATTCAATATATAGTGTTGCATCACCACTTGATGCCACAAAGGATGACAAGAAGTCCCAGAGCATAACAGGATATTACACAGATAGCGTATATTATAATGAATTTGCAGGTTTTGCAATTCAGGTTGATAATACAACATGGAATTTTTATGATGCGGCAACAGTTGCATCATTAACAGATGCCACAGAAGATGAGATCAATAATTACTGGTATGGTGTTTCTTCACCATATGCTACAAAGCTTACTTACTGTGCAGTAGCATATAGTAAAGATTCAGGTTCTAACATTATCGTTTCATACGTTAATCCAAAGGCATATTATATGTCAGACCTTACACCAGTTGAATATCTTAATATGACAGCATCTAAGTATACAGGACTTACAGTATCTGAAGGATCATATCTTGGTAAGACATATGCTATGTTAGATATACCGGCTGATCAGTCCAGTATTGGCGAGAGAGCCCAGTTTGTAACAGAGGTTGAAGGACTTTTAGTAGTTATTACATATACTATTCAGGATGGAGATTCTCTTAAGGGCTTATCTAATCACGTAGTTCAGTTAAATTCAAAGAAATAAAAAAAACAACCGAAAGAGAACTTAGGGAAAAAATGGACCATGGTGCCAGGCACCATGGTCCATTTTTATGTCTACTTCTTGAGAAAAATACGATTTTATGATACATTTATAAGAGGGATTAAAGCGAAAATAAAGGACATACTTTTATGAAAAACAAGGAAAGTGTTTTAAAAAATCTTGGGTTGGGTGTTCTTGGTGCAGGACTTCTTGCAATCAGCGGCTGGCTCACAGGGGCATTAGGAAAAGATAATACAAAGAATGGGCTCATCATGACAAATTGGGCGAAGATTCCAGCCTGGAGATTTGAGACTGCCATAATAATAGCAGCCATTGGGGTGATTCTCCTGGGAATAGGAATGAAATACATGGCCTATGTCATTAAACTTATCAGGAGAAAAAGAGTTCCATTGGATTCAAAAATCGCTCTTATGACAAGTCTTGGAACACTTTGTACCAGTGTATCGGCTTATTTTATCATAGCTATCAAGAATATTATTCCATTACTTTATAAGGAATTATATGAATCATCACTTATGGAAGCAGATATGATGGATGCAGTTGAAGGAATATTTTATTATGTATCAATCCCATTTTTCTTCTTTTATGCCATATCTATCATTACTGTATCACTTGGTTTTATATATTTTATCCTTTGTGAAAGACTTAGGATAAGTAAAATATATTTAATACTTAATCCACTTCTTTTCTACGGGATCAGTAAGATTCTGGGTTATATTTCCATTATTCAGGTGGCAGATTTTGCATCAGGAATGGTGGCTCTGGGATATGCATTTATGCTTATGGGAATGATAAGCGGAACTGCAAAGATTCCGGCGAAGAAGAAGCGAGTAAGGTAATTTTGGAGGGCAAAAAAAATATAACAGGAGGTTTCAAATGGAAAAAATTCATGTTTCAGAACCAAAGACAGATGTTAACATCAGAAAAGTAGCGATAATCGGATGTGGATTTGTTGGATCATCTACAGCATTCGCTTTAATGGAAAGCGGACTTTTCAATGAGCTTGTTCTTATTGATGTAGATCACGACAGAGCAGAAGGTGAGGCCATGGATATAAGTCATGGTGTTCCTTTCGTTAAGCCAATGAAGATTTACGCTGGTTCTTATGATGATATTACTGATGCAGCAGTTATCATTGTAACTGCAGGAGCAGCACAGAAACCTGGAGAAACAAGACTTCAGTTGGTTCAGAAGAATGTAGGTATCTTTAAATCAATAATACCTGAGATTGCAAAGAGAAAATGTGCAGGTGTTCTTCTTATCGTATCTAACCCTGTTGATATTCTTACATATGTAGCTCAGAAGCTTTCAGGCTTCCCAACAAACAGAGTTATCGGATCTGGTACTGTTCTTGATACAGCAAGACTTAAATCTAAATTAGGTGATCATCTTGATGTAGACAGCCGTACAGTTCATGCATTTATCATCGGTGAGCATGGTGACAGTGAACTTGCTGCCTGGTCATCAGCTATGGTAAGTGGTGTACCTCTTTCAAAATTCTGTGAAATGAGGGGACATTTTAATCATGAGCAGTCAGAAAGACACATTCAGGAAATGGTTAAGAACTCAGCATATGAGATCATAGAGAGAAAGAAAGCTACATACTATGGTGTAGCTATGGCAGTAAGAAGAATCTGCGAAGTAATCGTAAGAGATGAAAAATCAATTCTTTCTGTTTCAAGTCTTATGAAGGGAGAATATGGACTTGAAGATATCTGTCTTTCAATGCCAGCCATCGTTGGGGCAAATGGTGTAGAAGAGAAGATCCCTATCTCACTTGATGAGGATGAGATCACAGCACTTATGGCATCTGCAAGACAGCTTAAGTCAATAGCTGATGAATTAGATCTTTCAATGCCAGAAGATAAGAAAGAGGAAGAAAAGAAAACAGAATAATAAATAATTGGAGGAAATCGTTTTGAAATTCATATCATGGAATGTAAATGGGATCAGAGCTTGCGTGACTAAGGGATTCCTTGACAGTTTCAAAGAACTTGATGCTGATATATTTGCAATACAGGAAAGTAAAATGCAGGAAGGTCAGCTTGATCTTGATATTCCGGACTACCATCAGTATTGGAATTATGCTGATAAGAAAGGGTATTCAGGAACTGCAGTCTTTACAAAGAAGGAACCGGTTGAAGTCATATATGGTATGGGAATAGATGAACACGACCATGAAGGAAGACTCATTACTCTTGATATGGGTGATTACTACTTTATCACAGTCTATGTACCTAATTCTCAAAATGAATTAAAGAGACTGGATTACAGAATGAAGTGGGAAGACGATTTCCTTTCTTATGTATGTGACCTGAAGAAGAAAAAGCCTGTGATAATCTGCGGGGATATGAATGTTGCCCATAAGGAGATCGATCTAAAGAATCCTTCAAGTAACAGACATAATGCCGGTTTTACAGATGAAGAAAGAAATAAGATGACAGACCTTCTTTCAGCAGGCTTTATTGATACATTCAGATATAAATATCCGGATCAGGAAGGCATTTATTCCTGGTGGTCATACAGATTCAAGGCAAGAGAGAAAAACGCAGGATGGCGCATTGACTACTTCCTTGTATCAGATGATATAAAAGAAAAAATAGAAGATGCTAAAATCCATACCGAAGTATTTGGTTCGGATCATTGTCCGGTGGAATTAACATTAAATATTTAAGAACAGATTTATGGGGAAAATATGAGAAAAAAAGAATTATTAAAAAAGGGGAGTGTACTCTGTTTAGCAGGATTATTAATGGGAGCAGCTGTTTTTTCAGGATGTCAGAATACTAAGGAACCTGCAACAGAAAATGTAACTAAAACAGAAGATAAAACTACAGAAGAAAAAAACACAGAGGAAAAAACCACTGAGGAAGATACAACAGAAGAAAGTGGCAGAACTGAAGTTGATTATAATGCTGTCTATCAACCAATCATAGATGAAGTAAGCGATCTGGTTGATACTGGTTATGATGAAAATAAGGACTATAAATATATCACTCCTGGATTACAGGAAAAAATCTGCTATGGCATGAATTCTGACCTGGGATATATCATTGAGGATGTAAATAACGACGGAATCCCAGACCTTTTGATAGGCTATAATGAAAGCGACGGAGCAGATAATCTCAACAGTTATATAATCAATGCATATACTGCAAATGGAACTAATACACGCCTTCTTATAGACGGCTGGGTAAGGGCTAGTTATAGATGGCTCGGAGACGGCAAATTCTATTATTTTGGATCTGAAGGAGTCAGCGTTACCTGCATGGGAGAATGCGGCATTAAAGACTATGATAATGGTATTGTCTGGGATGACGTATATTTTAGTATCCAGGATGAAGATGGAAATGAGACATATTATCATAACACAACAGGTGATCTGAATGATGAGAATTCAGAAAAGTTGGATATTACTCAGCAGGATTTCTATAAGATAGTTAGTGATTATGAAAATAGATGTAAAGTTCTCCATTGGATGTCCATAGGACAACCTAAAGGTTATGGAGAAGGACATATGAGTGGTCAGAATTGCTTTGACGTACAGTTTTATGGTCAGTGGCTTTTCTTAAATGGAGCAAGTCTTTATATAACATCTGATAATCAATGGGAATTAAGAGATGATGAGGATAATTGGATCTGTGAAGGAAAATGGGAGTCGTATAATAAAGATGATTATGTCCATATCAGTTTAAAGAAAAGTGATGGAGGAACAGAGTTTACAGAGGTTGCTACAGGCACAAATTACATAGATATAAAAACTGGCGATGAAATACTTGAGGTAAAATTTACAACTGAATTAGCAGACTATGCTAATAGCACAGTAGCTCTTACAAGAAAAGTATATTAAGTATTTTGTTTTATAATATATATGGTAAGGGGTAAATGAAGGAAAAAAGAAATATTATTTCAACGAAGAAGGATATCTGGAATAAAAAACAGCTCCAATAGTATCTATACTATTGGAGCTGTTTTCTAGTTAATTGTATTTCTTCACAACTACGCTTGCATTTTGTCCACCGAATCCAAATGCGTTACACATTGCCACATTTACTTCAGCCTCTCTTGCTTTGTTTGGTACAAAGTCAAGATCGCAATCAGGATCTGATGTAAACTGATTGATAGTAGGAGGAAGGATATTTTCCTCAACTGCTTTTACACAGGCGATGGTTTCGATTAGTCCACCTGCACCCATGAGATGACCAGTGGAAGATTTTGTTGATGATACTGCAAGACGATAGGCATGTTCTTTAAAGAGGGTCTTAATAGCTGATACTTCAATAGTATCACCCTTCTTTGTTGATGTGCCGTGAGCATTGATATAGTCCACAGCTGTAATGTCAAGACCTGCAACTTCAAGAGCTTTATTCATACAGAAGATTGCTGCGATTCCATCTGGATGAGGGCTTGTAACATGATAGCCGTCAGTTGAATTTGCATAACCTGCAAGTTCACAGTGGATAGAAGCATTTCTTCTTAAAGCTGATTCTTCTTTTTCAAGTACAATAGCGCCGGCACCTTCACCCATTACAAAACCATCTCTGTCCAGATCAAATGGACGGCTGGCTGTTTCAGGAGAATCATTTCTTGTTGAAAGAGCATGAAGACCTGAAAGACCAAGGATAGTGATAGGAGAGTTAGCAGCTTCTGTACCGATACATACAACTGCATCTGCCATATCCTGATTAAGGAGCATCATACCTGTTGTTATAGCATCAAGACCTGATGAGCAGGCTGTTGATACTGTAAGAGAAGGTCCCTGAAAGCCCTTAGCGATTGCTACCTGTGCAGCAGCAATGTTTCCGATTATCTTTGTTATAAATCTTGGATTAGTTTTTGTGTGAGCACCAGATGTAAGACTTGCCTGAGTCTCAGCTACATCAGCGATACCGGCAAAAACTGTACCAACTACGATTCCGATTCTTTCTTTAGCAATAGGATAGTTGCCATTTTCGTCAAGAACGATGCCGGCTTCTTTTAAAGCCTGATCAGCAGCAGCGAAAGCATACTGCATAAATGGATCCATCTCTTTTGCATTTTTCTTTGTCATAAAATCTTCTGGATTAAAGTCTTTAACTTCACCAGCAAATTTTACAGGAAGATCTGTAACATCGAACTTTTCAATAGTTGCGATACCAGATTTTCCACTGATCATATTGTTCCAATACTTGTCTACACCAGTACCAAGTGGTGTGACAGCTCCCATACCTGTAATTACTGCTTTATTACTCATTGCCCTTTTCCATTTCTAAGTCGCGCTTCTTTATCTCAGCACGTCTTATCTTTCCTGAATTTGTTTTAGGTAGTTCTTTTACGAATTCTATAAGTTTAGGTCTCTTATAGGAAGCTAGGTTATTTCTAAGATATAACATAACTTCTTTCTTAAGATCATCATTTCCTGTTTTACCATCGCAAAGAACGATAGAAGCTTTAATTGCCTGTCCTCTGATCTTGTCAGGAACAGAAGTAACTGCACATTCGAGAACATAAGGAAGTTTCATGATCTCATTTTCAATTTCGAAAGGTCCAACCCTGTATCCTGCTGACTTGATTATGTCGTCAACTCGTCCAACATACCATAAATATCCGTCTTTGTCCATATAAGCTGTATCACCAGTGTGATAATATCCATCATGGATAACAGATTTAGTTTTTTCTTCATCATGGTAATAACCAAGGAAAAGACCGCATGGAACACCATCTTTAATGTTAACACAGACTTCTCCGGTTTCTTCTGGAGCGCAGATATCACCATCAGGATTAAGGATCTCTATCTTATACATAGGGCTTGGTTTACCCATTGAACCTGGGCGTGGTTCCATACCCTTAAGATTTCCAACTGTAAGAGTTGTTTCTGTCTGGCCAAAACCTTCCATGATCTTAAGGCCTGTAGCCTCATAGAACTTCTTATAGATCTCTGGATTAAGGGCCTCACCGGCGGTAGTAGCATTTTTAAGAGAAGAAAGATCATATTCCTTTAAATTTGCATGAACCAGTACACGGTAAACCGTTGGTGGTGCACAGAAAGTTGTTATCTTGTATTTTTCCAGTAATGCAAGAATCTCTTTTGCATAGAATTCATCATAATCATAGGTGAATACAGTTGCGTTGCTCATCCACTGGCCATAGAGCTTGCCCCATACTGCTTTACCCCAGCCGGTATCACTGATGGCAAGATGAAGACCATCCTGCTCAACCTGATGCCAGTATTTGGCAGTGATGTAATGGCCTAATGGATATTTGTAACTGTGAAGAGCCATCTTAGGATAAGAAGTAGTTCCTGATGTAAAGAACATAAGCATAGGATCATCGCCAGAAGGAGATGATTCAGTACGCTTGTAAACGTCAGAGAAAAAACGCACATCCTTATTATAAGAATGCCAGCCTTCCCTGGATGCTCCTACAAGAACCTTAGCCTTAAGTCCGTCGTAACCCTTTGCAGCTTTATTGATCTCATCGGAAATGTTGCCGTCTGCAGATGCTATGATGCAGTCGATATGAGCTGCTTTAAATCTGTATTCAAAATCTTTCTTTGTAAGAAGGAAAGATGCTGGAACAGCAATAGCACCAATCTTATGAAGTGCTATAATTGTGAACCAGAACTGATAATTACGCTTTAAAACAAGCATTACCTTGTCGCCTTTTTTAACTCCAAGGAATTCAAGATAATTAGCAGTTTTATTTGAATAGGTCTTCATATCTTCAAAAGTTATATATCTTTCACGCTGGTGTTTTGAAATATGAAGCATTGCAAGTTTTTTTGGATTTCTTTCTGCTATTGCATCTACCACGTCAAAAGCAAAATTAAATTTATCAGAATCATGAAAAACGATATCTTTAAGTAATCCGGTATTATCTACTTCGGTGGATATAAAATTTCCTGCAATCCCCGGTTCTCTGCGGAGTTCAGGATTATTAACTGTTTCCATTCTGTTTCTCCTTTCGATAGAGAATAATGGTATGTCAAAATGTGACATGTAGTTTTTAAAACTACATCGAATATAAAAAAATATTAACTCAAAATAATAATAGGAAGATATAGAAAAAGTGTCAAGGTATTTTTTGTTGACAAATGATTCGAAGTACTTATAATAAAAATAGTTAAAAATTTTTAGATAAAGTTTTTTAACTAAATTTTTCATTTAGTAGAAGGAGACAAAAACATGTTCGAAGAGATTAAGAAAGTAATCGTAGACACACTTAGCTGTGATGAAGACAAGGTAACACTTGAAGCTTCTCTTACAGATGATCTTGGCGCAGATTCACTTGATGCCGTTGAACTTGGCATGGCTGTTGAAGATGCACTTGGTGTAACAATTGAAGATGATGATCTTCCAAACATCAAGACAGTTCAGGATCTTGTTAACTACGTAGAGTCACACAAATAAGAGTTACTTTATATAATCTTTTGCAAAAGAAATCAATGGCCTGTCTGTTCTATTTTTATAGGATAGACAGGTTAATGATTTAATGAGAGTTATCAGGGACGTGAAGTAGGAAAAGATGTTTAGGGTACAGGAGTAAAGACAATGGCAATTTTTGGAATATTTAAAAAGAATAAAAAAGGTTCCATTCAAGATATAAAGCTTGCGCCTGATTTTGATGCCGAGGAGCAGGAGATTCCTGCAGATATCCTGGCTAAAGTCAGCGAAGAGCCCGAGAAAGAAAAAAAGAAAACTGAAGATAAGAAGGACCAGGAAGAGGAGCTCTTTACATGTACTGGATGTAACGAACAATTTCCAGTAAGTGAAATGAAGAGAAATCTTTATGTTTGTCCTAAATGTGGAAAACATCACAAGATTTCAGCGAGAAGACGTATCAGAGGATTAGTTGATCCAGGTACATTCCGCAGACTTCGATGTGATGTTTCTTTTATTGACCCGTTAGGTTATCCGGATTATGAGGATAAGATCAAAGCACTTAAGGAAAAGACAGGACTCGATGAAGGAGTTCTTGCCGGTGTAGGTGAGATCGAAGGACATAAAGCAGTCATTGCTGTTATGGGTTCTGAATTCCTCATGGGTAGTATGGGTATTGCAGTTGGTGAGAAGATCACTAATGCATTTGAAGTAGCTGATAAGCTTAATCTTCCAATAATAATATTTACAGCCAGTGGTGGTGCGAGAATGCAGGAAGGTATCCTCTCACTTATGCAGATGGCAAAGACTTCAGCTGCTGCTAAGAAGTTCTCAGAAAATGGAGGACTTTATATTGCAGTTGAGACACATCCAACAACAGGTGGTGTAAGCGCCAGCTTCGCAACTCTTGCAGATATAACTCTTGCAGAGCCGGGAGCGCTTATCGGATTTGCCGGACCACGTGTTATCGAGCAGACAATAGGACAGAAACTTCCAGAAGGATTCCAGAGAGCTGAATACTTACAGGATCATGGATTTATTGATGGAATAGTTAATAGAAATGACATGAGAGATGAGCTTAGCCATATCTTAAGTCTTCATATAAGAAGAAGGAGGCCAACATTATGATCAGAGAAATAGATGAAAGAATGATGGCCATCGAAGATGAACTTAGAAGTGATGCTGCATCTTCAATACCAGAAGGAAAAAAAGAGGTTCTTGAGAAAGAATATTCAGAGCTTGCTGAGAAATGTGTAAATCTCACAGCTCATGACAAGGTTTATCTTGCAAGACATAGAAGAAGACCTAAAGTAGATGATTATATCAATGCTTTATTTACAGATCTTTTCATTCAGAGAGGAGATCTTCTTGGTAAGGAAGACCAGTCTATTTTCGGTGGTATTGCAAAATTCCACGGAATACCTGTAACAGTCCTTGGCCATAGAAAAGGCAGAAATATTCAGGAAAGCATGCAGTTTAACTTTGGTATGCCTGAACCTGAAGGATATAGAAAAGCTCTTCGTATGATGAAGCAGGCCGAGAAATTCAACAGACCTATCATCACATTTATTGATACACCAGGTGCTTATCCTGGACTTGAAGCAGAAGAGCATGGACAGAGTAATGCCATTGCAGCAAACTTAGCTGAAATGAGTGCTCTCAAGGTTCCGGTTATTGCAATAGTAACAGGTGAGGGATCCAGTGGTGGAGCTCTTGCTATCGGTGTTGCCAACAAGGTATTAATGCTTGAAAATGCAGTTTACTCAGTTCTTTCTCCAGAAGGATTTGCTTCTATCCTCTGGAAGGATGCAACTAAGGCACCTGAAGCATGTGATCTTATGAAGCTTACAGCTGCTGATCTTTATAGATTTGGCGTTATCGATGAGATAATCGAAGAACCTCTTGGAGGAGCTCATCATAATCCAGACAGAGTCTATAAGGAAATCGAGCTGGCCATCATAAAAGAATTTAATAGAGTAAAGCATCTTTCAGGAAATGAAATTGCAAAGCAGCGTTATGAGAAGTTTAGAGACATTGATTCACTTGTAAGGGAAGGTAAATTAAGATGATGTTAAATGAAATGCTTGGCATTAAATATCCTGTGATCCAGGGTGGGATGGCCAATATTGCAACAGGTAAATTTGCGGCTGCTGTATCAAATGCAGGCGGACTTGGACTTATCGGTTCAGGCGGCTGGGATGCTGCAAGAGTTGAAGAAGAGATCCATGATGCTAAGAAAGCAACAGATAAGCCATTTGGTGTAAACCTTATGCTTATGAATCCTGATAAGGAAAATATTGCTGATCTTCTTGTAAGAGAAAACATAAAAGTAATTACAACTGGTGCCGGAACACCAGGTAAGTTAGTTGATAAATGGAAGGCTGCAGGAGCTATCGTTATTCCGGTAGTTGCAAGCTGTGCTCTTGCCAGAAAGGTAGAGCAGCAGGGCGCTGATGCAGTTATCGCTGAAGGTGGAGAATCAGGCGGACATGTTGGAGATATGACAACTATGGCCCTTGTACCTCAGGTAATTGATTCAGTTAATATCCCGGTTATCGCAGCAGGTGGTATCGCAGATGGAAGACAGATGGCTGCAGCACTTATGCTTGGAGCAACAGGTGTTCAGGTAGGAACATGCCTTCTTGTCAGTGAGGAATGCCCAATTCATGAGAATTATAAGGAAGCACTTATTAAGGCAAGAGATAATTCTACAACAGTAACAGGACGTTCTCTTAATGCACCTGTACGTATCTTAAAGAATGTTATGGCTCGTGAATATCTTAAGCTTGAAGCACAGGCTGCTTCACGTGATGAGTTAGAGCAGATCACACTTGGTGGTCTCCGTCGTGCCGTATTTGATGGAGATGTACAGAATGGTTCAGTTATGGCTGGTCAGGTTTGCGGACAGTTAAAGGAAGTAAAGCCTTTAGCTACAATCCTTGATGAACTTTGCGAAGGCGCTAAGAAGAGACTTGCTGAAGCTGCAAGCATCAAATTCTAGCAGAAGTTGAATTCTATCAGGAATTAAAAGCAAACATAAGATTCTTGTTTCTATATAGAAAAGAGAAGCATATAACAGAACCTGAGCAAAATAACTGGCAGGTTCTAAGGAAGGACATAAGACATGAAAATCGGATTTTTATATGCAGGTCAGGGTGCCCAGTACGTAGGAATGGGTAAGGACCTTTATGATACATATCCTACATTTAAGGCTGTTATGGATCAGGCTTCAGAAAATGTAGGATTTGATGTTAAGTCAATCTGTTTTGACGGACCAGATGAGAAATTAAATGAAACTCAGTATACACAGCCATGTATGGTGGCATTTGCAGTTGGAGCTACTAAGGTTCTTGCTGAAAATGGTATCAAGCCTGATATGGCAGCAGGTCTTTCACTTGGAGAATATTCAGCCCTTAATGCAGCTGGAGTTTTCGGTGATGATCAGGTTATCAGCCTTGTAAGATATAGAGGCGAGTCAATGCAGAATGCAGTTTCAGGAAGAGACTGCAAGATGATCGCAGTTCTTGGACTTGCAGCAGACAAGGTAAGAGAAGGCTGTGCTAAGGTTAAGGAAGAACTTGAAAGTGAAGAATTCAACATTGCTGAGCCAGCTAACTTTAACTGTCCTGGACAGATTACAGTATCAGGAGATGCAAAGGCTGTTAATCGAGCAGCTGAAGTAATGAAGGAACTTGGAGCAAAGCGTGTGCTTCCTGTTAAGGTAAGCGGACCTTTCCATACTTCACTTATGAAGCCTGCTGGAGATAAGCTTCGTGAGAGATTTGCTTCAGAGAATTTCGGAGAGATGAATCTTCCGGTTATCTTTAATGCTATCGGAAGAGAGAAGAATTCTGAGGAAGATATTCCTGCTTTATTGGAAAGACAAGTTCAGAGCAGTGTTCTTTTCGAGGACACCATTAATTATATGGTAAAGGCTGGGGTTGAAGCATTTGTTGAGATCGGACCAGGAAAGACTCTTTCAAAGTTCGTTCAGAAGACAACAGATGTACCTTGCTACAATTTTGAGAAGGCAGAAGATATCGCAGTATTAGTCGAAAAGCTTAAATAGACATAGTGATAGGAGAAAATATGGATTTAAAGGGAAAGACAGCAGTAGTAACTGGTGGAAGCCGCGGCATTGGTAGAGCTATATGTATTAAGCTTGCCAGTCTCGGTGCAAATGTTGTTACATGTTATGCTAACAGTTCAACAGCTGCTGATGAAACAGTAGCAAAATGTAAGGAATTTGGTGTTGAAGCAGTAGCTGTTAAGGCAGATATTGCAGATCCTGCTTCAGGGGCTTCACTTATTGATGAAGCCATGAAGATAAATGGCAGAGTTGATATCCTTGTTAACAATGCAGGTATCACAAGAGACAATATCATGCTTCGTATGAAGGACGAGGAATTTGACGCTGTTATAGATACAAACCTTCGTGGTACATTTTACATGATGAAGGCTGTAACAAAGCCAATGATGAAACAGCGTTACGGACGTATCGTAAACATCAGCTCAGTAGTTGGTGTTTATGGAAATGCAGGTCAGGTTAATTATTCAGCATCAAAGGCCGGAGTTATCGGTATGACAAAGTCATATGCTAAGGAACTTGGAAGCCGCGGCGTTACATGTAATGCAGTTGCTCCTGGTTTTATTGATACAGATATGACAGCAGTTCTTCCAGAGGATGTAAAAGAAAAGTTAAAGAGCACTATCGCTCTTGGACGTCTTGGAACTCCGGAAGATATTGCTAATGCAGTAGCATTTCTTGCTTCAGATGAAGCATCTTACGTTACAGGTCAGGTGCTTGAAGTATCAGGTGGTATGAATTAAGAAAGGGATAACCATGAAAAGAAGAGTAGTTATTACAGGAATGGGTACTATCAATCCTCTTGGATATGATGTAGAAGAAACATGGAAGAATATTAAGGCAGGCGTTTGCGGTATCGATGAGATCAAGTCAGTTGATACAACAAATTTCAAATTAAAGATCGCAGGTGAAGTTAAGGATTATGAGCCAGAGAAATTCCTTGATAAGAAGGAAGCTCGTAAGATGGACAGATATACACAGTTCGCAACTATCGCTGCAAGACAGGCATTTAAGGATTCAGGTCTTGATATGACTAAGGAAGATCCTTATCGTTGCGGAACTATCATTTCAAGTGGTATCGGTGGACTTCAGACAATCGAGTCTGAACATTCAAGAGGTTTAGAGAAGGGATTCGAGAAGATCTCACCTTTCTTTATCCCAATGTCAATCTCAAATATGGCAGCTGGACAGATCGCCATTGAGACAGGCTTTAAGGGCGTATGTGAAAGTATAGTAACAGCCTGCGCCAGTGGTAACAATGCTATCGGTGAGTCATTCCGTAACATCAGAGATGGTTATTCAGATGTTATGATGGCTGGTGGTGCTGAAGCTTGTATATGTGATATGGGTATCGGCGGATTTACAGTTATGAAGGCTCTTAATTTATCAAATGATAAAGAGAGAGCATCAATCCCATTTGATGCTGACAGAGCAGGATTTGTCATGGGTGAAGGAGCAGGTATCCTTATACTTGAAGAGTTAGAGCATGCTAAGGCTCGTGGTGCTAAGATCTACGGCGAGATCGTAGGTTATGGTGCAACATGTGATGCACATCACATTACAGCTCCGGATCCAACAGGTATGGGAGCTGCAAACTGCATGACTCAGGCAGTTAAAGATGCAGGTATCACCCCTGATAAGGTTGATTATATCAATGCTCATGGAACATCAACTCATCTTAATGATGCTGGTGAAACAGCAGCTATTAAGATTGCATTTGGTGATCATGCAAAAGAAATGATGGTAAGTTCAACAAAGTCTATGACAGGACATCTCCTTGGTGCTTCTGGTGCAGTTGAAGCTATCATCACAACAAAGGCACTTCAGGATTCATTTGTTCCTGCAACAATCAATTACAAGAATCCAGATCCTGAGTGTGATCTTGACATTGTTCCAAATGAAGGAAGAAATGTAGATATCAAGTATGCAGCTTCAAATTCACTTGGATTTGGCGGACATAATGCTTGTACATTATATAAGAAGTGGGAGGGCCAGTAAGATGGAACTTGATGCAAATGAGATCCAGAAGATCCTTCCTCACAGATATCCAATGCAGTTAGTGGATAAGATCACTGACTTTGAGCCGGGTGTATGGGCAGAAGGAATTAAATGTGTAACTATAAATGAGCCTTTCTTCCAGGGACATTTCCCGGGACTTGCTGTAATGCCAGGGGTACTTATCGTAGAAGCTCTTGCACAGACTGGTGCTGTAGCAATCCTTTCAGAAGAAGAAAACAAAGGCAAGGTTGCATTCTTTGGCGGCATCAAGAATGCACGCTTTAAGAAGCAGGTTAAGCCAGGGGACGTGCTCCATTTAAGATGTGAGATCACAAAGCGTAAAGGTCCTGTAGGCTTTGGAACAGCAGTAGCAACTGTTGATGGCAAGGTGGCTTGCCAGGCAGAAATATCATTTGCTATAGGAGAATAGGAATGGAAAAAAATCTTCTTTCAGAAGTTTATTCCAAATTAAGAATACTTTATTATAGAGATGTCTTTAGAAGAATTCAGAACCGTGAACTTTCACTTACTACTACTGAGGCCTACTGTATTGAGATAATTGGTGCTTTAGGAAAACCGACTATCAATGAATTTGCAAGCTTCATCGGTATTTCATCTCCAAATGCGACCTATAAGGTTAATTCTCTTATTAAAAAGGGATATCTTAAGAAACAGCAGTCAGGAACTGATAAGAGAGAATTTATCCTTGAAGTTACATCTAAGTATTATAAATACTGGAATATTAACGAAAAATATATGGATATAGTAGAGCAGAGACTTAAAGAGAAGTTATCCCCAGAGGAATATGAAAGTTTCAATGGAGTTCTTCAAAAAGCATTAGACGAAATTCTTCCTGCATTAACTTTAAAAGAAGAAAAGAATACAAAAGACAAATAATGGAGTATAATAGAAGCTGGAGCATGAAGTTGTTCTGGCTTCTATTTTTAATTAAAGGGGTGTTAAGATGAGTGAAGATAATTTAAATAATAACTCCATTTATGGGGAATATAAAGTAGTCCTTGAGACTATAATGAACAGACTATGCGCCAAATTTGAGGAAATGAATGAGGCTGTGTTTAATGAAACAGGCGATCACCTCTATGAACATCTTACATCAAGAATTAAATCTGATGACTCTATGAGAGAAAAATGTGAAAGAAGAGGTTTTAAACCTGATGCTTATTCAGCGGTACATTTGCTGAGAGATGCTATTGGAATAAGGATAATAACATCTTTTAGAGAAGATATATATGCAATAATCGAGGCCATAAGAAAATTTGATAATTGCCAGATATTAGAAGAGAAAGATTATATCAAGCATGCCAAGGATAATGGCTATAGAAGTTATCATATGATACTGGCATATAAAGCAGAATTTGAAGATCCTGAAGGAAATAATCCAGGAGAGTTCTTTGTAGAGATTCAGCTTAGGACCATTGCTATGGATTCCTGGGCCAGTCTTGAACATAAGATGAGATATAAGAAAAACATTAAAAATCAGAACCTGATAGAACAGGAATTAAAGAGATGTGCAGATGAACTTGCATCCTGTGATGTCTCTATGCAGACAATCAGAAGACTTATAAAAGAATCAGACTAGAATGAGGTAAATAATTTTGAGAATATTACTTGCAGAAGATGAAAAAGACCTTTCAAGAGCTATAGCTACAGTTCTTAGAATGAAAGAAAAATATGACGTGGATCAGGCATATGATGGAGTTGAAGCAGTAAGGCTTGCCAGAGAAAATGCATATGATGCCATGGTGTTTGATATAATGATGCCTCGTAAAGATGGAATAGAGGCACTTAAAGATATTAGAAAGACAGGAGATAATACTCCTGTGATCCTGCTGACTGCCAAAGCTGAATTAGATGACAGGGTGGTGGGACTTGATGCGGGAGCTGATGATTATCTGGCAAAGCCATTTGCTATGGAAGAATTACTTGCAAGGCTTCGCGCCATGATGCGCCGTGCATCAAATTATACTCCAAAGAAGCTTAGCCTTGGAAATATTAGCCTTGATGTGGAAGCTGAAGAGATGAAGGCTGTTAATTCCATAAGTATCAACAAGAAGGAAGCAAGGATGATGGAACTCTTCATGACCAATCCTGAGAAGAGCATCACCACTGAAGAATTTTTAAGCCATATCTGGGGGGATGAGAAGGATGTTGAGGATGGCGTTGTATGGATCTATATTTCTTATCTTAAGAATAAATTAGAAGCCATAAGCGCAGACTATACAATACGCGGTGAAATGGGAAGTGACTTTACATTTACAAAGATTCTTAAAGCATAAGGATAATTATCTATGGAGAAAAAGATAAAGAAAAAATTCATAGCGGTTGCCACCATATCCATTTTTACGGTTCTTCTAATAGTGCTGGGAATCATAGATATCATCAGTGTTGCAAATGTAAGAAAGGAAGTTTTTTTGGTTCTTAAATATATTGCTGATAACAGTGGTACGATTCCTTATGATACTGTGGAAGAGGATGAGGATGGCGACGACAGGAACAGGCCCTTCCTTACTGAAATCTCCCTTTTTGAGAAGGAATTCAGTATAACCCAGGAAGGAAAGTATGAGGTCAGATATTTTACAGCGGTTTCAGATGAAAGCGGTATTGTAAAAAGCCTTGATATGAATCATATTGCAGCGGTTAGTCAGAGCGATGCAGCCCTCTATACTGTTCAGGCGGTGTTATCCCCTGTATCTAAGGACATCTTAAGAAAAGGCACTTCTCATTATGCCTATCTTAGAAGAAAACTTAAGAGTGGCGGTTATATGGTAATATTTATAGATTGTTCAAGGCAGGTTAGTTCAGTTTATGCCACAGTTAAGTTTTCACTTTATATAGGACTTGCCTGTATGGTGCTGTTCTTTATAATCGTAAGCATATTTGCCGGATATGCCATGGCGCCGATAATCAACAATATGGAAAGCCAGAAGCAGTTTATAACAAATGCAAGTCATGAATTAAAAACGCCTCTTGCGGTTATCAGAGCTAATACTGAAGTTATGGAGATGGTAGAGGGAAAGAGTGAGTGGACTGAAAGTACCAAAAAGCAGATCCAGCGTATGTCGGAGCTTATATCACAGCTTATAACTCTTTCTAAACTTCAGGAGAAAGATGCAGTTAAACTTGTGGAAGTTGATTTTACCAAGGAAACAAAGGATGTTACCGGGGACTTTAAGACAGTAGTTGAAAACGATGGGAAACATTTTTCTACAAAAATTGCAGAAGGGGTAAAATGTCACGCAGACGAGAAAGGTCTTCATGAGCTTATTTCCATACTTTTAGATAACGCAGCAAAGTATTGCGATGAAGGAGGAGAGGTTTCAGTTACCCTTACAAAACGTGGAAAACTAGGAGGAATCCTTACAGTTGCAAATTCCTATAAAGAGGGTGAAGAAATCGATTATGAGAAATTTTTTGAAAGATTTTATAGGGAGGACAGCTCTCACAATCAGGAATCAAAGAAAGGCTACGGCATAGGTCTTTCTATGGCCCAGAATCTTACTGAGATGTTCAGGGGACGAATAAGTGCAAAATATCATGATGGTATGATATATTTTATAGTAACATTATAGTGCTAAAGGAAAGGGACATGAAATGAATACAACACTTGAAGCATTTGAATTTATAGACTCAAAGACAGTTAGGGACCACGTGGTTCAGGAATATAAAGCTGACAGATTTCTTCCAACTATAGAAGATCTTATTACATTAGTCTGGAATTCCAATAATGATATTGATATGAAACAGGCTTATTTTATGAGTCTTAATAATGAAATCGCAGATGAGGTAGTAAAGCGCTTCGAAGCTGTGAGAAATTATATTCAAAATGAACATAAGGATGAAGTTTATTGTCTTATCGTAAATGATAAATTCTATGGAGTATATAAACTTTTTTCATCAGCAAAGATGCAGTATGAAGAATTTGCAGAAGATATAAGTGAGGATGCAGATATTGCTCTTGAAATGTATAATTCAGTTGACAGTACATTTCGCGGGATAATCCGTCTTGATCATTCTTTTGCTATTACTGATTTTGATTTTACTCTTGATGTTATAAAAGAAGAAAAACTCTGGGATAATAAAAAAATAGATGAGATAAGAAGCAAATATGTTAAGATTCCGCATCCATTTGCTGTAGGAGACATTGTTTCCAGACCAGGAGACTTTAATCTTTATATGGTAATGAATGAAGAACTTCCAGATACATTTGATGAGGACGCAGAAGAGAGAGATCTTAATTATGGTGATGCAGAGCTTCTTTGCCGTGTTTATACTGATGAAGAAGAAGATAAGGGTATTACTTACGATGATCTTTCAGATGAGGAAAAGAAGGATCCGGAAGATAAATGCCTGATTCATGTAACAGAATTAGAATTTGATTAAAAAAACGTAAAAAAAACGTAGATATATATAGGTACCAGATATCTGACTCCGGCCCGGCTCTCGCCTTAGTTGCGGGGCCCCTTGCGGCCGCTTCGCTTGCTAAGCTCTCACTTCGCTTTTCAGCTCGTGAATCGCTAAGCACCGAGACCCGCAATGACCTGCGTCAGATATCTGGTACCTTTTTTAAATATCTACGTTTATATGCGTTTTTTATTTCTGTTTTATATCTACGTTTTATTTAGTTATGATTTACATAGTCGGGTTTATTGATTATGAAAGATGGTATATAATGTTCTTTATATATCCCATAAAAGGATATAAGGCAGAGAACCAGAGTCTCTGCCTTATACATTAGTGAAGGTTAAAAGTATTTATATGATTAAAGAAGATTTAGGGAACCTTCTTTAACAGGGGGCTAATTAAGTTTCGGAAACGTTTTACGTTCCGTTTACAGTTATTATAATACGACACAACCGGTTGTAATTATACTACTATTCAGCAAAATATATCAAATTTTTGTGGCGTTTTTGTCGATTTTGTCGTAAAATAGAAAAGTAAAATATTGAAAATGCTATTTAAGTATCGGGGGTATTAGAATGTCAGATATTAGAGATGAACTTACAAGGACGCTATTTTTTGAGAGGGAAAGTGAAGTTAAGCATCCTACATTTGAAAGAGAAATGGGGCTCTACAATTTGATAGGTGCTGGAAAGATTGATCAGATTGAAGAATATCAGAAAGATAAGCCTGCATCCAATGCAAAAGAGAGAGGGGTATTATCTGAAGATCCAATCCGTAACACTATGTATCATTTTGTCGCAATGATAACTATGATCTCAAGGGTTTGCATAAACTACGGCCTTGAGCAGGACATTGCCTATAAAATGAGTGATATTTTTATCAATAAAGCTGACCGCATGAAGAATATTGATGATATAATGAGAGTGCAGGATGAGATGATCCATCAGTATGCAAAGACTATGGCTGAGATCAATAAGGTGAGAGTACATTCAAAACAGATCGTTCTTTGTCTTGATTATATCAGTGCAAACCTTCATGATAATGTATCAGTTACAGAACTTGCAGATTATGTTAAACTAAATGAGACATATCTTTCTAAGTTATTTAAGAAAGAGATGGGACTTTCCATAAGTGAATATATTAGAAATAAGAAAGTAGAAGAGGCAAAGAGCCTGCTTAGATATTCGGACAAGACTAGTATTGAAATTGCAACAGATCTGGGATTTTCGTCACATAGTTACTTCATCAGTGTATTTAAGAAAGTAACTAATATGACTCCAAAGGAATATAGAAATAAACATTTTCGTACTATATAAATCTCATATCTAGGTAAGCTTTAAAGATTTTAGGATATGAATGAGATTATATTAGAGAATTCATCTATGTCATTAGACGAGATGGAGAGTTATGCAAAAGAGTTCACCCGCAGTGAGGAATTTGCAAAATATATGGCAATGTACAGATGTGCCATTATGGAAATAGAGACAAAACTTAAGGTTCTTAATGAAGAATTTTCACTTCAGTATGACAGAAATCCATTTGAATCAATAGAGACAAGACTTAAGAATCCTTTAAGTATAGTAGATAAGATGGTTAAGCGTAATGTTCCTCTTACTGTTGAAAATATGGAGAGAGATATTACAGATATTGCCGGAATAAGAGTAGTATGTTCTTTTAAAGAAGATTTATATAAACTTGCAGACCTGCTTGTTGAGCAGGATGATGTGTTACTTCTTTCCCGTAAGGATTATATTAAGAATCCTAAGGATAATGGATATAGATCCTTACATCTCCTTCTTGATATACCTATTTTTTTGGCAGAAGGAAAAAAGCATATGAAGATCGAAGTGCAGTTCAGAACTATCGCTATGGATTTCTGGGCCAGCGTTGATCACAAATTGAAGTATAAGAAAGAAGTAAAATGTCCAGAAGAAGTTCAGGATAGATTAAAGAGATGTGCAGACATCCTGTCTGGCTTGGATGATGAAATGGAAGCTGTAAGAAAGAAGATAGATCGAGAGAACTAATATGAAATTTATAAAGATTTTTGTAAAGATTCTTATTCTGTTAGCAGGATTCTTCGTGATAGGAACATTTCTATTAAATGAATTCTTTTATTTTACAGAAAAGAGAAGTATCAAATCCGAAGAGGAAGTAAAGGATGAGGATGTTGATGCGATCCTTGTTCTTGGATGCAGTGTCTATAGTAATATGAAACCAAGCTCAATGCTTGAAGAAAGACTTAATAAAGTTATAGAAATCTATAATAATAATCCAACGAAGATTATTGTTAGTGGAGACCATTCTGATTACTATAATGAAGTTGAGGTAATGAAGAATTATCTTGTAGAAGCTGGAATTCCTTCCACTGATATTTTTATGGATCATGAGGGTTATTCAACATATGCTTCTGTTTATAGAGCTGTAAAGAAATTTGGTGCAGAAAGACTTCTTATAATAACTCAGGAATATCATCTTTACAGAGCACTTTATATTGCTGATGCTATGGGGATTGAAGCTATTGGTGTTGCAGCAGAAGGCTCAAAGTATAAAGGACAGATATGGAGAGATATAAGAGAGATATTTGCAAGGGATAAAGACTTTATCCAGTGTATTTTCCTTCCTAAGGACAAAGGAGATCTAACATTTGTTTCTCTTGCTTCAAATGGTGATGCCACCAACGAAAAGGAATAAAATTAAAGCGGGTTAATATTAAAATTAAATAGTAAGGGTAAAAAACGAATCATGGAACTTAAGAGTATAGAGAAAAAAGAAGAAGGAAAATTTATCACAAGATATGACCTTCATTATGAAACAGAAGATGGCTCTGCTAAAACATATGAGATAATCAGCAGAGATAAAGAGATTGATTCTGAGGAAAGACTTAAGACGAAGAAGATTGATGCGGTAGTACTTATAATGACAACGCCAGATGAATCAAAGATTCTTCTTAATAAGGAATTCAGAATGGCTTGTGGTGACTGGGTTTATAATTTTCCAGCAGGACTTATAGAAGAAGGAGAGACTCCTGATATTGCAGCTGCAAGAGAATTATATGAAGAGACAGGTCTTAGGATCACTGAGATTGATGATAAGCTGGGACTCAGCTTCAGTGCAGTTGGTTTCTCAAATGAGAAGAATGCCTGCATAATAGGAACTGCGGAAGGAACTATAAAACCTTCTAACAGCGAGTTTGAGGAAATAGAAGCAAACTGGTATACAAAGGAAGAAGTAAGAGAATTGCTCAGAACAAAGCCGTTTGCTGCAAGAACACAGGCGTATTGTTATCTTTGGTCTAGAGATTACTAAAACGGACGAAAGATTTTGATGAACGTACGCCAAAATAGAATAGACGCGAAAGCGCCCCCTCCAGCGGGCTAAACATGCCCTTTGGAGGGGGCCTTTCACGTCTATTATTCTATTTTGGCTGGGGTTGGCTACTTTGTGGTATGTTATATGTATAGTTCCTTTGGCTGGGGGGCTATTTATAATAACTCAAAAGTTGAATATAACGCTTCGCACTGAATTTTTGGCATTTCGCTAGGTAACAACACACAAATTAATTTTTTTATTTTATACTAGGTTTATCGAATTCGTTAACTTTTTATGCATAGGGGGGATTAGATGAAAAAGAAGATTTTAATAGTAAGTATTATTCTTATTATATTTGCTATAGCAATAATAATTGTAAAAAAAATGAATCGAATTTTAAAGGATATAGATGCTAAAGAGGTTACAAGTATAAATGTGCATGATATTGGTAAATACTATACTATAGATAAACAGGAAGATATAGAGTATTTTATTCAGAATTTAGCCCAAATGAATATAAAAATCCAGCCTCTTCCTCATAATGTAGATGGGGGAAAAGGTATTGAGATAATGAAGGATGATAAATTGTTGGTTGGAATAGGTTTAACGTCTGAGCGATTTAATATTAATGGTTTTTGTTTTTCCATTGAAGATAAAGATTTTGATAGGATATGTGAGATTATTAATGAATTATCGTTAAATTATGAGGTCCATTATGATTAAAAATGAAAAAATAGCGCGGCAATAATAATAGAAGAAGGCTAGAAGAGGAAATAGCACTTCAAAAAAGAAACAGCAGGATTAAACAGTAAATAACTGATTAATCCTGTTTCTTTTTTGAAGGAGATGTTGACAATCATATCAGGCAGTGATATAACAGAATTACAGATTAGCACTCACACGAAGAGAGTGCTAACAAAATATTTATAGAACGCTATAAAATATATGCGTCGTTTTGTTTAACGAAGAGAAAACCGTATTTTTGTAAAGAACAGAAAAAGTGGAAAGGAGTTGAAAAATATGGATGCAGAAAGATTTACAATGAAATCCCGTGATGTTTTGCAGGGATGCCAGAAAGCGGCTTATGACAATTCAAATCAGGAAATTAAACAGGAACATCTTTTATACAGCCTGCTTACTGTAGATGACAGTCTTATAGCAAGTCTTCTTAAGAAGATGGATGTAAATGTAGAGATGTTTGAGATCGCTGCTGAAAGAGCAGTAACTGATCTGCCAAAGGTTTCGGGTTCTTCAGAAGATGTTTATATGAGTCAGGAATTATCTAGAACCCTTATGAAAGCGGAAGATATTTCCAAGAAGATGAAAGACAGTTACATTTCTGTTGAGCACATTTTCCTCGCCCTTTTTGAAACTGGTAATTCAGTTATAAAGCAGTTATTCAGACAGTATAATATCGTAAAATCTTCATTCCTTAATGTCTTAAAAGAAGTAAGAGGAAATCAGTCAGTTCAGTCTGATAACCCGGAAGCAACTTACGATGCGCTTTCTAAATTTGGGGAAAACTTAGTAGAACGTGCAAGAGCACAGAAGTTAGATCCCGTAATAGGAAGAGATACAGAGATAAGAAATATCATAAGAATACTTTCACGTAAGACAAAGAATAATCCTGTTCTTATAGGTGATCCTGGTGTTGGTAAAACAGCAGTAATAGAAGGACTTGCCCAGAGAATAGTAAAGGGCGATGTGCCGGATGTACTTAAGGATAAGGAAATATTTTCACTTGATATGGGTTCTCTTATAGCAGGTGCAAAGTATAGAGGAGAATTTGAAGAGAGGCTGAAAGGTGTTCTCGATGCAGTAAGAAAGTCTGAAGGAAAAGTAATCCTCTTTATCGATGAGATCCATACGATAGTTGGAGCTGGTAAAACTGAAGGCTCCCTTGATGCAGGAAATATGTTAAAGCCAATGCTGGCAAGAGGAGAACTTCACTGTATCGGTGCTACAACTGTAGATGAGTATAGAAAATATATCGAAAAGGATAAAGCTCTTGAGAGACGTTTCCAGCCAGTAACTATAAATGAGCCAACGGTTGAGGATACTGTTTCAATTCTTCGTGGTATAAAGAACAGATATGAAGTGTTCCATGGCGTTAAGATTCAGGATAATGCACTTGTAGCAGCGGCAACACTTTCAAACAGATATATTACAGACCGTTTCCTTCCTGATAAGGCCATTGACTTGGTAGATGAAGCCTGTGCCATGATAAAGACTGAGCTTAATTCCATGCCTGCAGAATTAGATGAGATATCAAGAAAGATGATGCAGCTTGAGATTGAGCATACAGCCCTTAAAAATGAAACCGACCACCTTTCACAGGAAAGATTAAAGAATCTTACACAGGAATTAGCAGAACTAAGAGATAAGGCTAATGCCATGAAGGCAACCTGGGAAAATGAAAAGGCAGAAGTTGATAAGGTTCATAAGCTTAGAGAAGAAATAGAAGCTGTAAAAGATGAGATCCAGATTTCAGAAAGAAAGTATGATCTTAATAAGGCAGCAGAACTTAAATATGGAAAACTCCCACAGCTGACTAAAGAGTTGGAAGACTTAGAAAAATCTATGTCTGATACAGATAGAAAGCTTTTAAGAGAAACAGTAACAGAAGATGAAATTGCAGGCATCATTTCCAAGTGGACAGGAATTCCGGTTTCAAAGCTTAGTGAATCTGAGAGAAATAAGACTCTTCATTTGGCAGATGAATTACATAAGAGAGTCATAGGGCAGGATGATGCGGTTGCTTTAGTAAGTGATGCCATAATCAGATCCCGTGCAGGTATCAAGGATCCATCAAAGCCAATCGGTTCATTCTTATTCCTTGGACCTACTGGTGTTGGTAAGACAGAGCTGGCTAAAACTCTTGCAGCGGCGTTATTTGATAATGAAAATAATATGGTTCGTATCGATATGTCTGAATATATGGAGAAATACAGCGTGTCAAGACTTATAGGAGCGCCTCCAGGATATGTAGGATATGATGAGGGCGGCCAGCTGACAGATGCAGTAAGACGTATGCCATACAGTGTAGTTCTTTTCGATGAAGTAGAGAAGGCACATCCGGATGTATTTAATATCATGCTTCAGATCCTGGATGATGGAAGAATCACAGATTCAAAGGGTAATCTTGTAGATTTTAAAAATACTATAATCATAATGACATCAAATCTTGGTTCTGAATTCCTTCTGGATGGTATTGATGAAGAAAAGGATATGATAAAGCCGGAAGCAGAGGAAGCTGTTCAGGGACTCTTAAAGGCTCATTTCCGCCCAGAATTCCTTAACAGACTCGATGAGATAATAATGTTCAGACCATTGTCAAAGGATAATATCGCAGGAATCATCAAGCTTCTTATGGAAGACTTAAATAAGCGTCTTGCTTCTCGTGAGATAAAGATAAATCTTAGTGAGGAAGCAGAGCAGTTTATAATCGATAATGGATATGATCCTAATTTTGGTGCAAGACCTTTAAAGAGATATCTCCAGAAGAGTGTTGAGACTTTAGCAGCAAGAAAGATCCTTAGTAATACATTAAGAACGGGAGATACAATGTTAGTTGAAGTAGAAGACAATAAACTGGTGATAAAGTAATCGATTGGGATACATGAGACTAAGTGATAACCTGATATATATAAGATAAAGAATAATAATTTGATAAAATAATAAACCGCGAAGGACTAAAGCGTTATACTTTAAGAACCTTCGCGGTTTTTGCATGTGTTATTTGGAAATGGCTAATTAATTAATCATGGAGCTTTCTCTTATCAACAACTCGAACAGCTTTACCTTCTGATCTTGTGATTGACTTAGGTGCGAGAAGATGAACCTTAGGTCTTATACCAAGCATTGTCTTAAATGCAGCTGTAAGACTCTTCTTTTCATCAGTATCATCACCACCGTTTGAATGAATCTTTACGAACATTTCATCTGAAAGCTCAACATTTATATCGAAAGTATCTTCATTGTCGATACGATCAACCATAATCTGGTAGTTTGGTGTATAACCTTCTTTAAGAAGAACAGTTTCAATCTGTGAAGGGAATACATTTACGCCACGGATGATAAGCATATCGTCTGAACGGCCCATAGGTTTCTTCATTTTGATATGAGTACGTCCGCAGGAACATTTTTCATGACGGATAACTGTAAGGTCACGAGTTCTATATCTAAGAAGTGGGAATGCTTCCTTATCAAGGGAAGTAAATACTAACTCACCAACACTTCCTTCAGGAAGAACTTCTCCTGTATCGGGATCGATTATTTCTGCAAGGAAATGATCCTCATTTATATGCATACCTGTCTGGCTGCTGCATTCAAATGCAACACCAGGACCTGAAATTTCTGTAAGTCCGTAGATATCATAAGCTTTGATGCCTAAGTTTCTTTCGATGTTCTGGCGCATTTCTTCTGTCCAAGGTTCAGCACCGAAGATTCCGGCTTTAAGTCTTATATCATCAGGTGTAAGGCCCATATCATGGAGCTTTTCACCGATGTAAGCAGCATAAGAAGGAGTGCAGGCAAGGATAGTAGCATTAAGATCTCTCATAAACTGGATCTGTCTTTCAGTACTTCCTGATGACATAGGAAGAGTGAGACAACCAACTTTATGAGAACCACCGTGGATTCCGGCACCACCTGTGAAAAGACCATAACCGTAAGCTACCTGAACTACATCTTCATCTGTTCCTCCGGCAGCTACAATTGCTCTTGCACAGCACTCTTCCCAGAGATCAATATCATGCTGGGTGTAAAATGCTACAACGCGGCGGCCTGTAGTACCACTTGTAGAGTGGATCCTTACACAATCCTTAAGAGGAGCTGAAAGAAGTCCGTATGGATAGGCTTCACGAAGATCAGATTTTGAAAGAAATGGAAGTTTTGAGACATCTTCTAATTCCTTTATATCTCCTGGTTCTACGCCTTTTTCCTGCATTTTCTTTCTATAATATTCATTGTTTTTATAGACATAAGCAACCTGCTTTATAAGCTTTTCTTTCTGCATTGCTTTAATCTGATCAACAGATGCAGTTTCGATATCTTCCTGAAAATATCTTTCCATTTTCTCCTCCAAACGTAAAATTTAACGTAAAATGCAATATAAGTGATATTTTATACACTTTCGCACTTTAGTGCAACAAATTTTTAAAAAAATTTTGTGGAAGAAGAAGATGCAAAGATTGTATAATGATTAACAGGGTTTTAAACTATGGGATTTCCGGAAGAGAGGTAGCATTATGATCTATTATCCAACAGCAGAGGAAGCAGGTATTATTGACCGTTATACAATTGAAGAGATCGGTGTTCCACAGATGGTGCTTATGGAAAGAGCTGCTTTACATGTGGCAGATGCAGTGGGCAATCTGATAGAACATGAAAGTGCTGCCGGCTTTAAAGATAGATTAAATAAAGATATAGTCAATAAAGATATAGTCAATAAAGATAAGAGGATAGTTGCTATAGCTGAGTCGGGAAATAACGGCGGTGATGCAGTGGCAGCTGCACGTATCCTTAAATTAAAGGGATTTGATGTGGACATCATCCATATAGATGGAATAAGTAAAAGATCCGAGGCATTTACTTATCAGCTGAATCTTTCAAAAAAAGCAGGGATAAGGATCATTTCACTTAAAGATGAAATTAATCTAAGAGACGAATTGATAAATAAGTATGATTATTTAATAGATGGAATCTTTGGAGTTGGTCTTTCACGTGAAGTAAAAGGAATCCATAAAGATGTGATAGAACTGATGAATAAAACTAAGGGTAAAGTCATTTCCGTGGATGTCCCAAGTGGAGTATCCTCAGATACAGGAGAGATCCTTGGGGCGGCAGTGAAAGCAGACGTAACCGTTACCTTTGGATATATAAAAAAGGGCTTATTATTTAACCCGGCACAAAGTTTGGCTGGGCATATAATCTTAGGAGATATCGGTTTTTATCCGGATAAAAACAGTGAGATTCTTCATTATACATATGATAGAAATGACGTAAAAAACAGGTTGCCTGTCAGAAGAAATGATTCAAATAAGGGAACTTATGGAAAGGTTCTTATAGTTGCCGGTTCAGAAAATATAAGTGGTGCAGCTTTTCTTGCTGGAAATGCCGCCTATCGCACAGGAACCGGTTTAGTCAAAGTTTTTACTCATGAGAATAATAGAAAAGCATTGGAGACAATGCTTCCGGAAGCGCTGCTTTATTTTTACCGGGATTTTGATTCTGAAGCAAAGAAAGAATTGGAAAGCAGCCTGGATTGGGCCAGTTGTGCGGTAGTAGGACCGGGACTTTCTTTAGATAGCAATGCCAGATCTATAATGGATACTTTACTTAATAGAAAGAAGAATCCAGGGCTTATCTTAGATGCAGATGCTATAAATATCATTTCTGAGTCTAAGGAGAAAAAAGAATTATTAAAAGAAGTGGCTAAAAAGACCGATGTTATCCTTACGCCTCATTTGATGGAAATGGCCAGATTTATAGCAGATGGAGATGAAGATCTTAAAGAAAAAATATCCTATATAAAAAATAATCGTAGTAAAGTTGCAATAAATGCCGCAAAGGATTATCATATTATTTTGGTGCTTAAGGATGCACGTACTTTTGTGACTGATCCAGATAGCGAAAAAATATATATAAATACTACTGGAAACAGTGGTATGTCTACAGGTGGTTCCGGAGATACACTTACCGGAATCATTGCAGGCTTAATAGCAGGCGGAGTGGATTGCGATAATGCTGCCAGACTTGGAGTTTATCTTCATGGTGCTGCAGGAGACATAGCAAAAGAAAAACTTGGAGAACATAGTGTAATGGCTAGGGATATAGCTGACAATATGGGCCAGGTAATTAAAGAGATAAGTGAAGGAAGATAAGACATGAGTCATTTCAAAAGAATTGAAGCAGACATTGACCTTGACAAGATAAGACAAAATATCAATACGATTAAAGCTCTTAATGATAAAGATAAGAAGACACTTCTTGTTGTAAAAGCCGATGCATACGGGCATGGAGCTGTAGAAATTGCAAGGGAAATGAGTGACCTTTGCGATTATTTCGGCGTAGCAGCAATAGATGAAGGCGTTGAACTTAGAAATTCAGGTATAACAAAACCAATACTCATTTTAGGATATACAGATGAAGACGACTATGAAACAGCCATTGAGTATGATATAACTCAGGCGGTTTTTAATAAGGAATGCTGCAAGGCACTTTCGGATAAAGCCATTTCAATGGGAAAGAAGGCAAAGGTACATATCAAGGCTGATTCAGGCATGAGCCGTATAGGTTTCCAGTGCGATGAAGAAGGAGTAGAGGAAGCTGTCAGTCTTCTTTCTATGGAGGGACTTGATATAGAAGGAATATTTACTCATTATGCAAAAGCCGATGAAGAAGATAAGACATCAGCCCTGTCACAGTATGAGAAATTTACCTGGTTTATAAAAGAGTTAGAAAGTAAAGGTTTTTCATTTAAATTAAAACATATGGATAATAGTGCCGGAGCTATGGAAATACATTCAGCCGGGTTTGACATGATGAGGCTAGGCATAGTAATATATGGTCTGTATCCATCTGAGGAAGTAACAAAAGATGTTAAACTTTATCCGGCCCTTACATTAAAGAGCAGGATAACACATATAAAGACTCTTCCTAAGGGAAGAGGTGTGAGTTACGGATGGACTTACATAACAGATAAAGATATGAGGGTAGCAACTGTATCTGCCGGTTATGCAGACGGATATCCAAGAGCTCAGTCAGGAATAGGAAAGGTTATAATAAATGGTCATTATGCTCCTATTCTCGGAAGAGTATGTATGGATCAGTTTATGGTAGATATTACAGATATTCCTGATGCGCATCTTCGTGATGAAGTAATACTTATAGGAAGAGATAAGGATTTAGAAATATCCGTTGAGGAAGTTGCTGGTCCTGCAGCAAGCTTTAATTATGAGCTGGTCTGCAACATTTCCAGACGAGTTCCAAGAGTTTACTTTAAAGCTGGTAAGGAAGTAGAAGAGGTAGACTATTTAAAGTAGTCGGAGGATTATGTTTAAGAAAAAAGAAGAGGAAAAGGTCGAAGAAGAGATACTTTCCATAGTGGAAGAGGGCCACGATAAGGGGTACATCCACGAAAATGAAGCAGAGATGATCTCAAATATCCTGGATTTTGATGACAAATATGCCAGAGATATTATGACAAGCAGAAATAAAATCTTTGCATTAGATAAGAATATGAAGATTCTTGATGCATTGCCGGAAGCACTTTCAAGTAATTTTTCTAGATATCCGGTATATGATGAAGATATAGATAATATTGTTGGCACAGTTCATCTTAAGGATCTGGTTGCGGCTTATCTTGAAGATCCTTCAAGGGAAGTGAGTTCTGTTACAGAGGATGCCATGCTTATCCATCCTACAATGCTTATTTCAAAGCTGCTTAAAGCCATGCAGCGCCGTAAGATACATATGGCGGTGATAATCGATGAATATGGACAGACAGACGGTCTTGTAACATTAGAAGATGTGCTTGAAGAAATCGTGGGTGATATTCAGGATGAACATGATACGCCAGAAAATGATGTAAAGCGGGCCACGGATGAAGGCTATATAGTTGATGGCCAGATGACATTAAATGACCTGTCTGAAATCTTAACTGACGTGGAATTTCCTGAAGAGGATATTGAAACAGTCAATGGTTTTATGCTTTACAGCTTAGGGCATCTTCCTCAGGACAGCGAGGAAATTGATATAAACTATGGCGGATACAGTTTTGTTCCATTAGAAATGAAGGACAATATGATAACATCCGTTAAGATAAAAAAACTGCCGGAAGAAGAATCCGAGGCAGATGAAAATGTTAATTAATTATAAGGAGTAATAAATATGTCAGGACATTCAAAATTTGCAAACATTAAGCATAAGAAGGAAAAGAACGATGCTGCAAAGGGTAAGGCTTTTACACAGATCGGAAGACTTATCGTGGTAGCAGTTAGAGAAGGCGGTCCAGATCCAGAAAATAACTCAAAACTTCGTGATGTTATAGCTAAGGCTAAGGCAGCAAACATGCCAAATGATACTATCGCTCGTGGTATCAAGAAGGCTGCTGGTGAAGGCGCAAATGTTAACTACGTTTACAATACATATGAAGGATATGGTCCAGCAGGTACAGCTATTATCGTAAAGACGCTTACAGATAATAAGAACCGTACAGCATCAAACGTTCGTGCTGCATTTACAAAGGGTGACGGAAACGTTGGTACAACAGGATGTGTATCATATATGTTCGATGAGAAGGGTCAGATCATCGTAGATAAGGAAGAGTACGAAGGAACAGCTGATGATCTTATGATGATCGCTCTTGACGCTGGTGCTGAAGATTTTTCAGAGGAAGAAGATTCTTATGAAATCATTACTTCACCAGAGGATTTCTCAGCAGTTCGTGAAGCTCTTGAAGCTGCAAATGTTCCTATGATCTCAGCTGACGTTACAATGCTTCCACAGAACTATGTAACAGTTGATGATCCTGATGCAAGAAAGAAGATTCAGAGAATCATTGATCTTCTTGAAGATGATGATGACGTACAGGATGTTTATACAAACTGGGATGATGCAGAGATCTAATCTCCTTGAAGAGTAAAATAACTGGTATATCATTTTACCGGTTTCATTTTAGATTTGAATTTGGTGATATTTCACAAAAGCACACAGTGTAAATTGTGTGCTTTTTTTGTTTTTTGTAGCTTTATTTTTTTTTGGTGCTATAATGCTATTATCCGGTGAGAGGGATGAAAAAACTTTATAAGGAGAATACCTATGAAAAACAAAAAGAATGTGGGTTTCTCGCTGATTGAACTGCTTATAGTTATTGGAATTATGGCAGTTCTTGCAGCGGCGCTTGCACCAGTTCTGATCAGGTATATCAACAAGGCTCGTGCATCTGTTGATATCGACAATGCGAGAGGAGTGTTCAACAGCTTTATGAATGCTCTTAACGATGAGGAGATTTCACTTCCAGATGATGTAGTTGTTGAGATCATTATTTACCGTGATGGAACACGCAATGAAGTACGCACATTTAAGAATGGAACAGAGATGACTGATCCTGAAGTAGCAGCAAAGTTCTTTAATGACAAGGATATTGCCGAATCAGAGAAGAATTTCGTAAAGATGCTTACAAGACATGGATATGGACTTCACCTTATCAATGTAAAGCAGAGCGCAGAATGCTACATTGTTACATTTAACGCAGCTGGTAAAGGATGCTATGCAGTAGTACCAACTGGTCATGTTAGCAGTAACCAGACATTTACAGGTCAGTATATACCTCAGCATGCAGGAATCGACGCTCCAAAGCAGAATTTCGGTTGGAACGAAGGCGAGTGCTACGAGTTCCAGTGGCCAAAACAGTAAATCCAAAACGCAGGAATTTTTCCTGCGTTTTTTTATTTCATTGGTTAACATAAAAATGGACCATAGTCCCGGGGGCTATGGTCCATTTTTATGTTAACTTGTATGGGGCTGAGGGCAAAAGCGTGCTTTATTGCCGTCAATTGTATAGTTGACATTTATGTTGATATCACGGTAATATTGAATTGGTATAAAGGTATTGTTAACTATATATGATAAGGGTTTAACAGGGAGGTTTATATGCGAAGAAGAATATTACTTTCTTTTTTTATGGTAATAGTTTTTTTGATTTTTGCAATTATATATATATCCATAGATTACAAAAAGAAATTTAAAAACTCTTCATCGGAAGATATCATTTATGGTGGAGCATGGCAAAGTCGTTTTTTTGATGATTATTGTTACTCTAGTAGTTATAAATGTGATCTGGTTAAGGATAAGATAGAAATAGATGTAAAAGAGATTGAAGGAAGTGCTATTTTTGAGATATACAAAGTGCATGATGGAACTGAAGTTCGTTTAATTACAGGGGATAGAGATGGAACACTAACGTTGGAAAAAAATAGAGATAAGATGGATTTAGTTTATTCTGAAATAATAGCTGATAAGAAAGTATATAAAACGGAATTTGATTATTATCAGGGGCCGGGGGAATATGTCGTTTTTGTCGCCCCAGAAAAAAATTCAAAAATCAAAGCGGAACATAGAGAATCAAAATGGGTTGTTAGAAAATTCTTATATTACAAAAATATCAGGGATAAACATGGCGTGATTGGTAAAAAGGTTTTGGAATTATTAGGTGAAGATATTTCGACCTATGAAGATGCTTTAAAGGCATATTAATCGGTTTATAATAAGGGGGATTCATAATAACAAGGTATGAGAAGACTAAAATATAAAAATGAAATTCTATTTTTAATCTTAAGTTGTTCGTTGGCGATAATTATGTTTTTTATGCTGGCAGTAAATATCTATAAAGAATCAAATCAGAAAAAAGATGAAATAGAAAGGCTATATCATTATAAGGCTGTTTTTAGTTTATATAAGATTGACGAAAAAACAATGCAGGATATAGCTGATCTTGAAATCAAAAATTGCAGAATATCTATTGGGAATTTACCCATTTTTATTGATGAATCAGAGATATCTTCCTTTGCTGTAAGCATGGAATTATATAATGATACAGATAGAAAGATACATCTTACATCAGGTGCTTTTCCTACAAAAGAGGAAATAAATGAAGAGGGAAAAATGGCTCTTGTAGGAATAAAGAATAAGGGCATAGTACATGATGGTTATATTACGATCCAAGGCGAAAACTATAAAGTAGCAGGATACATATCTGGAAAGTATTCATCATTATATAGCTTTGATATTTTGTTGTTTGATAAAAACATCAGCAATAATTTCTTAAAATGCGTAGATATAGCGTCGCAGATGGGAATGCCATATCTTATTATTGAAAGTGATGAAATGACTATTGATGAGATAGTAAATGTCGTTTCAGGATCACTGGATAATGAAAAAGTTTATAATGTGATGAGTTATGATGATATTCCTGTGGGATCAACTGTTGAATCAAGTACGATCCAGAATGTAAGAAAAATAACGATTGTCTTTTGCATTTTAATGATATTTATTATGTGTTCAATCTGGATAAATTCGAAAATGTATGAATATGCAGTTAGAAAGGCATATGGGGAAAGTATTATCAGGTTACTTAAATCAACTTTTTATGATTTGTTTAGATACATTTTAATATCGACAGTAATAGGTGTTAGTATAGCAATTTTAACATTAAAAATCGAAAATGTTATTATAACAAAAGAAATATATAGCCTTAGTATAAGTGTCGCAGCGATAGTTATTGTAGCCTTGTCTCTAATAACTATTGTTGTACCATTTTTTAAGTTGATCAGAATTGACGCAGTTACTTTGATAAAAGAAAGCAGGGGGAAGAGATGAAGCTGTCATATGTATTTAAATATTCAATCTATCATATATTTAATCATAAAAAGAAGTTTTGGCTATCTGTTTTCTTGCTGTGTTTATCGGCGCTGCAAATATTTATTGGGGGAGCATCATTAAGAGAATTCTTTTTATTAAGATTAGAATTTAAAAAGATAGCAGATAAACCTCTAGGTGACATTTATCATGTAGTATTAGATACATATTCAATGTCTGCAATGGGAGAACATCAGAAAAGAGAGCTGGATTTTCATAACAAGATAATGGAAATGGATGAAATCAAATATATTGGTGGGATAGATAAATGGTCAGAGGGGGCAATTATTGATGAAGACATTCTAAAGATGTTTAAAGTATATGATTCTGACGGAAACAGAATTACATCAATAGAAGATTTTGTTGATCCGAAGATTAAAAAAACAGGATATCTGTATTATTTTAATTGTAGTCAGCCTAATAAACTTTATCCAGGAACCGGAGAAAACAACGCTGTTATAAGTATTGAGAAAAATGAAGGGATTAAAAATGCACTTGATTATAGAATGCGATGCTTATTCATTGTTTTTAAAGATGGAATGGCAGAACAGGGAATTGAAAAGATCAAAGAATATGCTTCTGAAACCGGAATAATACTGGATGGAGTAAATCCTTTAGATGAAAAAATTAGCAAGATCATTAATCATAAAATAAAGGATAATATAGAAGATTGGTTACTTTTCTTAGTGCTTTTTATTGTTTCAATTATGGCTATATCAGCCGTGAACTATTTAGAAATAAAATCTAACGCTAAATTATTCAAGATAATGAGTATTAATGGTTTAACGATAGTTGATATTTCAAAGATTGTTTTGGTCGCTATGATGATAAAATATCTTGTAGCTTGTGGGATATCATCTTTGATCTTACTAAAGGCTTTATCTAGTATAAAACAGTTGTATTTATTTAAAGAGTTTGAAATGAGTCTTATCTATATATTCATAGTAATGATCGTTTTCCTTATTATAGTAACGTTCATTATGCTGAAAAGAAGTTATGATTCAATGGACCACGGGGGAGATTTATAATGATTATTTTGGAAAATGTATCAAAGATTTATAAAGGTGATACGTATAATATAAACGCAGTAGATGACATTTCTCTTAAGATTAATGAAGGAGACTTTATAGCATTTATGGGTAAATCCGGATCTGGGAAAACTACATTGCTTAATATTATCGCAGCATTGGAAAAACCTAGCAAAGGAAAATGTATAATAGATGATGTGGAAACAAATGGCCTTGGGATGTTAAAAATGGATAGATTAAGAAGAGATAAGGTTGGAGTTGTATTTCAGCATTTCGCTCTGGTTGATGAATTTTCTGTATTTGAAAATGTTGAGCTGGTTACCGATGCTCTAAATATGAAAAGAAAAGAGAAGAATGAAAAAATAAAAGATGCTCTTAAAAAACTTGGGATTTATGATCTTAGAAGTAAGCTTCCGAGAAAGATATCAGGTGGAGAAAAGCAAAGAACAGCAATAGCAAGAGTTCTGGTTAAGGATAGCAAATATATCATTGCAGATGAGCCGACGGGTGCCCTTGATTCAGAAAATGCCACCAATATCATGAAGATCTTTAAGCAGTTAAATGAGGAAGGAAAGACCATAATAATCGCAACTCACGATAAAGACATAGCTTCTTACGCAAATAAGATAATTACTATTTCAAATGGAAAGATAGAAGAAGGTTAACATAAAAATGGACCATAGCCTCCGGGACTATGGTCCATTTTTATGTTAACTTGTATGGATTTGATCGTAAATCTGGAGAGCTCGTAATGTGAGTTCTACGTCAGATGGATAATCTAAATATTCTCTACCGTATTTCTGGCGGGTTTCTTCACCCTTACCGGTGATAAGGAATACTGTTTTATTCTCAGCAGAAAGGATAGCCTTTTCAATAGCGGTTCCTCTGTCCTCGATCATTTCATAAGGGCAGTTCTGAGCCTCTACATACTGAGCGATATCTTTTGAGATATCAATATAAGGTTCTTCTCCCGGATCTTCGGCTACAAGATAAACCTTATCAGCGTACATTCCTGCAATGGTTCCAAGATGCTCACGACGAAGCTGGGCTTTCTTACCAGGACATCCAAAGATTGAAACAATATCATAATCAGGATATTCTTCCCTGGTTGATCCGAAGAGCTTTTCGAAAGAAAGCTTGTTATGAGCGTAGTCAACAACAGCGATCATTCTGTTATCTTTACTCATATAACACTCCATGCGGCCTTTTGATCTGGCGCGACGAAGACCTGATTCGATATAGCATACAGGAATATCATAAACATAGGCACAGGCAACAGCAGCGAGAGCATTTTCAACATTGAAAAGTCCCGGCATTGTAAGTGCAAAATCGTGATCAAATTTATCGGTATGCACTCTGAAACGGATCTCATTTCCAACTTTTCTGATATGTGAGCCATAAACGTCAGCTTCCGGTTTTGTACCGAAAGTAATTACATGCTTTGCAGCCTTTGAAGCTTCAAGGATCCTGTCATAATGATCTGAATCTACATTTATTATGGCATTATCAGTTTGAGCAAAAATCTTAAGCTTTGATTCGAAATAATCATCAAATGTAGGATGTTCAATGGCACTGATATGATCCTCAGAAATATTCATGAAGATTCCTACATCAAACTGAACCTGATTAACACGGTCATATTTTAAAGCCTGAGAAGAAACTTCCATCTCAAGATAATCAATACCGGAATCGATGGCATTCTGGAAATGGCGCATCAACTCAACTGTTTCCGGTGTTGTGATATGTGATTCTTTAAGAGTCTTACCATCATAAACATCAATAGAAGAGATGATAGCACTTTCCGGCTTCTCCACATCCTTTAAATAATCATCGATGATGGCCTTTATATAGTATGCAGTTGTTGACTTTCCTTTAGTACCTGTAATACCTGTAAGCTTAAGTTTTTCAGCTGGAGCATTAAAAAACTTCTCAGCAAGATATGGCATAGCCTTTCTTATGTCAGAAACAAGGATGAAAGGTGCATTGACGTCATACTTAATTGCACTGATATAACCAACGGCTCCTTTAGATAAAGCTGTTTTAAGATATTCTTCTTTAAATGTAACACCTTTGCAGATAAAGAGAGTACCAGGAGTTACCTCGTTTGAATCATAGGTGAGATTTGTAATCTCTACCTCAGCAGCCTGCTTTAAATCACAATCTGTAAAGAGAGACACATCCTTCATCAGGTCCTTATAGTTTTCGAGAGTGTAAGTTTTCATAAAATGACTCCGCTTAGTTATAATAGGTCTTAAACTTTTCAAAGTGGCTGAAATGAAGCTTTAACATACGAAGTGTACGGTTAAGCTTATTATCTCCCTTTAAGAAGATAGGATTAACATATTTCTTCTCTTTAAAAAGCCTTTTTAATTTTTTAAGATTCTCTTCCTCAAAGACATACTTCTTGGCAACTGCTTTTGGAACAACAAGCCAGAGGTGTTCTTCTTTAGCTGTTGTAAATGGAAGAAGATTATCATAGATATATTCTTCTACAATGTACTTGGCAACATTAAATCCTGAACCGGTAACATAGAAATTAGAGCGGCCCTGGCGAGTGTTGATCTCGAAGAATTTATACTTGCCATCACGACGGTCATACTTAATGTCGAAATTTGAATATCCAACATAGTGAAGCTCCTCAAGAAGTTTTCTTACCTTTTCAGTAAGAGCTTCACAAGGTTCTGTTATTATTACCGCATGATTGCCCTTACCATGTGGTGTATGTTCCTCTAACAGAACGTGACCAAGACACATCATTCTTACGGTGCCATAGTGATCTGAATATGAAGTGAGAACACGCATGTATTCGTCATTTCCAGGGATCATATCCTGGATGATAAGTGAATCATCATATCCTGCGCCATAAATGTCATTTATAACCTTAACAAGTGTTTCCTGATCTCGTATAGTATAAACCTTTTCCTGAGTAGGAAATTCATGCTGCCAGTAATTGATACCATTA